>CAZGRJ010000024.1:0-26101 GCA_964528115.1 uncultured Nitrospirales bacterium | reverse complement strand
CGCCAACGTGATCTTCGGCACGGTGATCGACCCGGCCCTGGAGGACGAGCTGCGCCTGACCGTCATCGCCACCGGCTTCGACCGGGGCCGCCGCACGTCCACCGCGTTCGTGCGCAAGGAACAGGTGCTGGCCCGGCCCATCCAGCCCGCGGAACCGACCCGCCCGGCCGAGGCCGGCGAGGTGGTCACCATGCCCCAGCCCGCCGAGAGCCTGGAGGGCTTCAAGGAGGAGTGGGACGTCCCCGCCTACCTGCGGCGCGCCCGGAGTCGGCCGCCGGAGCGTTGATCGGGACAACCGACCCGCCGGCCCACGCCTTCGGCCGCCGGGGCGACGACCCGCCACCGGAGACCTTCACCGCCGCCCAGGTCCACGGCACGGCCGTCGTCGCCGTGGCGGGCGATCCGCCCGCGCCATCGGCCATGGAGGGTGACGCCCTCGTGACGGACGTGCCCGGCGTCGCCGTGGGCGTGGTCACGGCGGACTGCCTGCCGATCCTCCTGGCGGGCCCGGACGGCCGCGTGGTGGCCGCGGTCCATGCCGGCTGGCGCGGCACCCTGGCGGGCGTGGCGAACGCCGCGCTGACGGTTCTTCGCGAACGCTACGGCGTCGCGCCGGGGGACCTTGTCGCCCTGCTCGGCCCCTGCATCCGGCCGTGCTGCTACGAGGTGGGGCCCGAGGTGAGCGCCGCCGTGCGGGAGCACTTCCCGCGCTGGGCCGACCGGGTCCTCGCCCCCGGCCCCGGCGGGCGCGACCACCTCGATCTGGTCTCCCTCAACGCCCTCCAGCTCGCCGCCGCCGGCGTGCGGGACGTGCGCGACCAGGGGGCGTGCACGCGGTGCGACGCGGCGCGGTTCCACTCCTACCGGCGGGACGGCGCGGGGGCGGGGCGCATGGTCAGCTGGATCCGCGCGGCCCCGTAAGATCGTGGCGAACTTCGCCCAGCGCCTGGCCGACATCCGGGGTCGGATGGACGCCGCCTGCCGAAGGGCGAGCCGCGATCCGGCCGGGGTCAAGTTGGTGGCGGTCTCCAAGACCTTTCCCGCGGACGCCGTGCGGGAGGCCGCCGCCGCGGGCGTCATGGACTTCGGCGAGAGCCGGGTCCAGGAAGCCCTCCCCAAGATGGCCGCCGTTTCCGACCTGCCCGGCCTGACCTGGCACCTGGTGGGTCACCTCCAAAGCAACAAGGCCGTGAAAGCCGTCGGGGCGTTCGCCCTGATCCACTCGGTGGACTCGGCCGCCCTCGCCGAGCGCCTGAGCCGCCTGGCGGGCGAGCGCGGGATCGTGCAGGACGTGCTGATCGAGGTGAACGTGGCGGGCGAGGCCACCAAGCAGGGCGTCGCGCCGGGAGAGACCGCGGCTCTCGTGGCCGCCATCGCCCGCCTGCCGCACCTGCGCCTGCGGGGCCTGATGGGCATGGCGCCCTACGCCGACGACCCGGAGGCCGCCCGGCCGCATTTCCGGCGCCTGGCGGCCCTGGGGCGCGCATCCAAGCAAAACGCGCCGGAGGGCGTTACCATGGATACCCTTTCGATGGGCATGAGCGGCGACTTCGAGGTGGCGATCGAGGAGGGCGCGACCCTGGTGCGGGTCGGCACGGCCCTCTTCGGCGAACGGGACACGGCATGAGCGCGAAAACCCTGGCCTTTCTCGGCGGCGGCAACATGGCCGAGGCCCTCATCAAGGGGATTCTCAAGGGGGGTCCGACGGCGGGCGCCGGCATCGACCCGAAGTCGGTGCGCGTGGCCGACCCGCTGGAGGCCCGCCGGACGTACCTGGCCGACACCTACGGCGTCCAGGCCTTCGCCGAGAACCGGGAGGCCATGGCCGGGGCGCGCCTGGTGATCCTGACGGTCAAGCCCCAGGTGATCGAGGAGGTCCTCAAGCGCATCCAGGACGAGGTGAAGGACTCCCAGATCGTCGTCTCGGTGGCCGCCGGCGTGCCCATCGCCCGTATCCACGCGCACCTTTACGCCGACACCAAGGTCGTGCGGGCCATGCCCAACACCCCGGCCCTCGTGGGCGAGGGGGCCTCGGCCATCACGCCGGGGCCGGGCGTCACCCCCGAGGAGCTGGCCGAGGTGGGCGACCTGCTGGCCGCCGTAGGGTCGGTGGTGGTGGTCTCGGAGGACCAGATGGATGCCGTGACGGGCCTGTCGGGCAGCGGCCCGGCGTACGTCTTCACGGTCGTCGAGGCCCTGGCGGACGGCGGCGTGAAGATGGGCCTGCCGCGCGACACGGCCGTGACCCTGGCGGCCCAGACGGTCCTCGGCGCGGCCCGCATGGTGCTCTCCACGGGGACCCACCCGGCCAAGCTCAAGGACATGGTCACGAGCCCCGGCGGCACCACCAGCGCGGGGCTGCACGTCCTGGAGCGGTCCGGCGTGCGGGGCGCCTTCATCGGCGCGGTGGAGGCGGCGGCGAAGCGGGCCCGCGAGCTGGCGGGCCAAGGACACTAGGAAAAGACCACTAGGGCAGCGAAAGCGGAGATGTTCGTCGTGGGCAACGTGCTACAGGCCATCGCCACCCTGCTGGACATGATCCTCACGCTCTACATGTGGATCATCATCGTCCGCGCCCTCATCAGCTGGGTGAACCCGGACCCGTACAACCCCATCGTCCAGTTCCTCTACAAGGTCACGGAGCCGGTCCTCGCGCCGATCCGGCGCCTGCTGCCCACGGGCCGGATCGGGATCGACTTCTCGCCCCTGATCGTCCTGTTCCTCATCATCTTCATCAAACAGGCCGTCATCGCCACCCTGAGCCAGATGGCCCTCCGCCTGGGGTGAGCCCCGCCCCGCCCTGGCTGCGGGAGGTGCCGGGCGGCGTGCGCATCACCGTGCGCCTCTCCCCCAAGGCCGCGCGCGACAAGGTCATGGGGGTCCACGGCGAGGCCCTCAAGATCGCCGTCACCGCCCCTCCGCTCGAGGGCAAGGCGAACCGGCACCTGATCCGGTTCCTCGCAAAGCGTCTCGGCGTGCCCCGGGGCGCCCTGTCGATCGTGTCCGGGGAGCTTGCGCGGGAGAAGGTGATCGAGGCCGCGGGCGTGCGCCCCCAGGACGCGGAGGCGATACTAGGGGCGTGAGCGCCTTCGTCGCCATCGACTTCGAGACCGCGGGCCGTTCGCCCGACAGCGCCTGCTCCGTCGGCGTCGTGCGCGCCGAGGACGGCGAGGTCGTCGCGCGCGAGGTCCGCCTGATCCGCCCGCCCTCGCCCCTGTTCGCCTTCACCCACATCCACGGGCTCACCTGGGAGGACGTGGCGGACGCCCCCGACTTCGGCGCCGTGTGGCGGGACCTTCGCCCCCTGCTGCGGGGGGCGGACTTCATCGCGGCCCACTGGGCGCCGTTCGACCGCTCGGTCCTGTTCTCCTGCTGCCGGAGCCACGGCCTGGTGCCCCCGCGCCTGCCGTTCGTGTGCACCGTGCGGCTCGCCCGCGCCCAGTGGGGCATCTACCCGACCAAATTGCCGGACGTGTGCCGCCACCTGGGACTCGACCTGAACCACCACGAGGCCCTGTCCGACGCCCTCGCCTGCGCCGGGATCGTCCTGCGCGCCCAGGCCGAGGGGTGGCGCCACCGGGAGCCGGCGCTCGTCCTGCGCCGGATGTGATCCCCGCCTAGGCCGACGCGGACGCGGCGGCCTGGTAGAGGTGCACGTCGCGCTGGGGGAACGGGATCGAGATGCCGTTCCGGTCGAACGTGGCCTTCACCTGCTCCATCAGGTCGCACCGGGTGGCCCAGTAGTCGCCGCTCGCCACCCACGGGCGGGCGGCGATGTTCACGCTGTTGTCGCCCAGCTCCACCACCCCCACGAACGGCTCCGGCTCGGCCAGGACGCGCGGGTCGGACGTCATCAGCTCCATGAGCAGGCGCTTGGCCTGCGCCACGTCGTCGTCGTAGCCGATCCCGAACACCAGGTCGATGCGCCGTTCCGCCCGGGCGGTGACGTTG
This sequence comes from uncultured Nitrospirales bacterium, assembly GCA_964528115.1. Taxonomy (GTDB): domain Bacteria; phylum Nitrospirota; class JACRHL01; order JACRHL01; family JACRHL01; genus CAZGRJ01. The sequence continues at coordinate 22,150 of CAZGRJ010000024.1, read as the reverse complement.
ACGATCGTGCCGCCGTAGATGTGGGCGTTGGGCACCGAGATCTCGCGGTTGTCGGGGGTCTTGAGGAGGGTGTTGAAGATGCCGATCGTCTCCACGCTCCCGGCGGTGCCCGCGGCCTCGATGAAGTTGCCCACCTGGAACGGCTTGTACAGGATCAGCATCACGCCCGCCGCGAAGTTGGAGAGCGAGTCCTTCAGGGCCAGGCCCACGGCCAGGCCGGCGGCGGCGAACACGGCGAGGACGGAGGTCGTGTCCACCCCGAGCTGGTTCAGGGCCGCGATCACCACCACGACGAACAGGCCGGTGTAGGCGATGTTGCTCAGGAACCGGTTCAGGGTGTCGTAGATCTTGGCGCGGGCCAGGACGTGGCCCAGGCCGCGGGTGACGAGCTTCGCGATCCAGCGGCCCACGACGAACGTGACCAGGGCGAGGATGATGTTCACCCCCCAGGGGATGACGTAGCGGTCGATGAAGGTGGTGTCGGACAAGAGGTTCCCGATGTTGTCCATGGACGATCCTCCTTGGGACGAGCGGTGGCGCGGGGTCCGGGCAGGCGCCCGGCGACGACTGAAACAATCACGATGCTACGGGCACGACGCTACTGGGCGGCCCGAATCGCCGTCAAGCGCCCGCGCGAAGCCGCCGTCACACGCGCCATCCCCCGATCGAGGGAAAGCGGGGGACACAATGGGAAATCCGTTTCCCTCGGGGCGTTTGCGGCGCCGCCGGATTTCTCGTTAAGAATCGGTGAGTTTCGCCCCGTTTCCGGTGCGGAATGGAACTTGCTCGTTTTCGGTGGGTCGGGTATGCGGCGGGCGCGGGGACGCGTCCGTGTGTGGTGGGACCTTCACGGCGGGGAGCAGGCAGCGGGTGCTCCACCCGGGTTGGCTGTTGGTGGGCCCGAGCGGGATCGCCGGGCTCGTATTTCGGGTGCTCTCGGGGCGCGAGTCGGCGCGCCAGGGACGCCACGGCCAGCGGCGCCCGGCCTGAGCACGCCACCCGTCCGGTCCCCCCGCCCGCCGCCTCGACCCGCTTCCTTCCGGCCGCCCTACGGGGTGGCCGTATCCTTCAGAATCCTCAGCTCCACCCGCCGGTTCCTCGCCCGCGCGGCGGCGTCCGTGCCCGCCACGAGGGGCTCGGACGCGCCGTAACCGCGCGCCGTGAGGGCGGATGCCGGCACGCCCAGCTTCACCAGCCGGTCGCGCACGGTCCGGGCCCGCCGGCGCGAGAGGTCCAGGTTGAGGGCGGGGCGGCCCCGATCGTCCGTGTGGCCCGCCACCTCGATGTGCAGGCGCGGGCGTGCCCGCAACTTCGCCGCCACGTCCGCCAGGGCGTCCGCCGCCGGGGCCGTCAGCTCGGCCGAGCCGGTGGTGAAGTGCACCCCCTCCAGCCGCAGGACCTCGGGCTCCGGCGCGGGCGCGGGCGGCTTCGGGGGACAGCCGGTGGCGTCCACGGCGGCGCCGGGGGGCGTGTCGTCGCAACGGTCCACGCCGTCGGCGACGCCGTCCCGGTCCAGGTCGGCGGTGCAGCCGGCCGGGTTGACCCGCGTCCCGGGCGGCGTGCCCGGGCACAGGTCGCGCCGGTCGGCGACGCCGTCCCCGTCCGCGTCCCCCTCCGGCACGGGCGGCGGGGGCGGCACGGCCACCGGGCGAGGGCGGACGCGCGGCGCGGCCGGGGGCGAAGCGCCGATCGGGACCACGAGACCAAGCCCCACCGACACGTCGGCGAGGACCCCGTCGTTGAACTCGCTCATCTTGCGCACCTGGCGGTAGCGCACGTCGATCCGAAGCAGCGGCCAGCCGGGGACGACCTCGCTCACGATCCCGCCCCCCAGCTCGCCGAACACCCGCGGGCTGTCGTTGAAGTAGTCCTCCACCAGCATCACGCCGACGCCGCCCAAGGCGTAGGGCGAGAACGGCGCCCAACGGCGCAGATAATAGAGGCCGTGGGCGCCGCCGCCGAATTCGTGCTGGGCGCCGTTGGGCTCGTCGAAGCGCTCGTAGAAGGCCTCCGCCTCCACGTCGAAGGCCGCGTTCAGGCGCCGCCCGGCGGCCAGCGCCGCGCGCACGCCGTCATCGGTCTGACGGTCCCCGTCCGCCGCGACGACGGCCCCGTGGGGGAAGGCGTAGCCCACGGCGGACGGACGGGCGAGGGCGGGCGCGGGGGTTGCAACGACCGCCGCGGCCAGCAGCCACGGGGCCGCGCGCGCCCATGGGGATCGGAACGACGCGCGCGCAAACGCGCGGTGGAGGGGCGCCCGGTGTGTCGAAGCCACGGCCACGCCGGGGCGGATTGCAAGGCGGGCGCCAGCCGGAGGGCGGGCACGGGAGGGCGGTCAGAACGGGAGCTTCAGGCCCTTCCCCACGTCCTTTTTGGCGTCGGCGAGGAGCTTGTCCAGTTCGGCCTGGTGACCCGCGAGGGCGCCGCCCACTTGGTCGTCCAGGTGCGCCAGGGAGGCGGTGGCGTCCTCGATGGGCCCGGCGGCGCGGGCGGCGATCTTCTCCCGCAGCTGGTCCCCGAGGGCCTGGAGACGCGCCCCGGCGGCGGCCTTCACGGCGTCGCCGATGATCCGGTCCAGGTCGGAGCGGACCCGGATTTGCGGCGCGTCCGGCGGGCCGCTCACCTCGGCGTGGACGGTGGCGGCGTGGACGCCCTGGAGGGCGTCGGCCACGGCCTTGGCGACGGCGCCCTCCACCTGGCCGACCTGGAAGCGCGCGCCGGTCAGCCCTAAGTCCAGGGCGCCGCGCAGCGACCCGGCCTCGCGGGTGCCGTCCACCGTCAGGTCGGCGCCGGAGTCGGCCAGGGTCACGGGCACGGGGCCGCCCTTCGCCAGGACCCGGTCGCTCACCTTGGCCCCCATGAAGGCGAGGTGGATGCGGTCCTTCGGGCGATCCGGGTCCACCCGGTCGAAGGCCCCGTCCACCCGTACGTCCTTCACGCGCTTCAGGCCCGATCCGTGGAAGGCGTAGGTGAGCGGCGCGCCGAGGATCTCGGGCTCGGTGGTGACGTTCTTCACCTCGCCCGACACGGTGCCGCCGTCGGCGGTCACGTCCACCGCCGCGTCGCGCACGAGGAACGACGGGAGCGGGTTCCGCTCCGGGAAGCGCACCACCGCGCCCTCGCTCCGGGGCGGCTTGTTGACCGTGGCGGCGCCGGTGCGCTGGGCGGCGCGGGCGACAATCGGCTCGATGCGCCGGTACCAGGCAAGGCCCTGGCGCACGACGCCCTCCACCTCGGGCTTGAGGAAGAACGCCCCCACGCCGCCGATCCCCTCCCCGGCGTAGCGGTCGGCGAGGCGGCGCGCCTCGGCGGCGGGGGCGGCGGCGACCTGCTTGGCGCGCCCCCGGTAGTCGGTGAGGTCGCGCTTGAGGTCGGCGCGGGCGGAGCGCAGCTGCTTCAGGTCGCCGTCGATGTCCTTGCGCAGGCGCTCGGCGTCCTTGGCCGTCGCCAGGATCTCCTCCACGCCCTTGGGCTTGCGCTTTTGCAAGTCGCGGATGCGCGCCCGGTAGGCGTCCAGCGACTTCCTGTCGGGCAGGTCCTTCAGGCGCTTCTCCCAGGCGGCGCGGGCGGCCTTCAGGTCCTTGGAGAGGGCCTCGGCGTCGGCCACGCTGGTGAGGGGGTTGTCCTTGAGGATCGTGTCGGCGTCGGGCAGGGACAGCTCCGGCAGGGGGATCGAGAGGCCCTCGCCCTTCTGGGACTTCGGCGCCTTCCTGAGGGCGCCGGAGCGGGCGCGGGGGGTGCCGAGGCGGACGTCGTCCAGGCGCGCGGCGCGGACGATGAAGCGCCCGGCGAGCAGGGGGCGGCCCTCGATGGCGAACTCGGCGCGGCCCACCTCGACGGCGTTCGTCATGGGGGCGTCCGGGTCGGTCACGGCGAGGCCCGAGAGCACGAGGCCGGGCGGGAACAGGCCCACGTCGGCGGCACGTACGTCCACCTCCGCCCCCACCAGGCGGGTGCCGACGGCCTCGACGGCGCGGCGGGTGAGCGTGTCGGCCAGGAGCACCCAGCCGCCGACGATCAGGACCAGGGCGACGACGAAGAGGATCAGCCCCTTCGGGCGGATGCAGGCGGTGAAGCCCGGCATCAGCGCCCCTCCCCGACTTCCCAGGCCGCCCGCAGGGCGCGGTAGAGGCGGCTCGCCTTGAGCATCTGGGCAATCTTGAGGGCGCGGACCCGGGCCAGGAACTGTTCGCGGTAGCGCCGGACGGTGGCCTTCGCGAGCACGAACACGGGGACCACCAGGACGAGGGATACCACCGCGCTGCCCAGGGTGATCGTGTGGTTAAAGCGGGTCAGGCGCATGCCGGGCACGTTGTAGAGGAAGGTCCAGAAGCCCTGGAGCGCGGGGAGCGTCAGGAGCCACAGGCCGACGGCGTTAAAGACCGGGTCGAGCAGGTAGGCCAGCCCCGAGAAGACCGCCCAGAACAGGAGGAAGGCGCTCAGGTTGGCGCGCAGGACCAGGAGCAGGAACAGGACCACCAGGTTGTGGAGGGAGAGGGCCGGCGTCAGGCCCGCGATCAGGGCGAGGGCCACGCCCAGGGCGATCTGGGCCGGGTCGGTCTCGGAGCCGAGCAGCCTGATGAACCTTGCGACCAGCCGGAGCAACGGGACTCCCTTCCTGCGTGCGGGCCGGGGCCGAAAACGAAGGGCATCCTAGCGCAGCCCGGGCGGCGCCCGCCACCGGCGATGGTTCCCGGAACGGGCCGGAGCCGGGGGCGGCGCGACGGGGAGGCATCGGTTTCGTTCGCCTCAAATACGATGGTTTGGGTGGGGATTTGCGATGCACCTTTGCGCGCAGGAGTTTCGCTTGCCTTTGGGGGCGCCGATCGCGCCGGATGTGCAGTGTGTATTCCACGATGTGGAAACGGCCGGCGGTGCCGCGTCCCTTGCGGCACGGGGCCGCGCGCGCATCCGGAGGGAACCGTGCGGTCGCGCGACGGACCCTCCCCTGGACCCCGATCCGGTGCCCCGGAACCGGGTTCCGGAGGCGCCCGTGTTGCTTTGTGGAAGGTCCCCCGATTGTGGTTAAATTGCGGGCCAAAATGACGGCGTCGGGAGCGGGGGTGTCCCGGCGGCCGGAACAGGCCTCGGACCTGAGGGAGATACATGGCTGTCAACAGCAGGTTCGGCCGACGGGTGCGGGTGCTCCGGGCCGAGCAAGGGTGGGGACTGCGCAAGTTCGCCAAGGCGGTCGGCGTGAGCCCTACTTACCTCTCGAAGATCGAGCGGGGGGAGTTTCCTCCGCCCGCGGAAGACAAGGTCGTGGCCATCGCCGACGCCCTGAGCCAGGACCGGGACGAGTTCCTGGCCCTGGCCGGCCGCGTCGCGTCCGACCTGACCGAGATCATCCGCGCCCACCCCAAAGAACTGAGCGCCCTCCTGCGCGCCATCCGCGACCTGTCGCCCGAGGCCATCCGGACCCTGTCCGAATCGGCCCGGCGGCTGCGCGGGAAACCCGGGGGCGGCGCGGGCCGGAGCGAAGGCCCGCTGGAGGTCACCCCGCGCCGCCGCGACGGGGTGATCGAGGAACCGCCCGAACTCCTGCCCTGACCCAACCGGCCGGTCTCCGCGACCGAATCCCGCCTCAGGCGCGGGCGGCGTGGCAGACGGCCCGGTTGTCCATGGCCACGGCACCGCCCGGACCGGCGAGGGGCGCAAGGGCCTTCGCCACGGCGTCCCACACCACCTCCGGGTCCAGGTCCGGCACCTCCCGCAGGAGCGCGGCGATGGGGCCCGACGTGGCGCGGCAGTAGTCCACGCACGCGGCGAGGTCCTCGAACCGGTGCCGCACCGTCACGTCCGCCGTCTCAATGTCGTGGAACCCGGCCGCGCGCAGGGCCGCCGGGACCGCGTCGGGAAGCCCCAGGCGGAACGGCCCGCGCTCCCCCGCCCGGGGCGGCGCGAACCCGGCCACCCGCCGGGCCGCGGTCAGCGGCACGGCGATGGACGGCACCGCCTCGGGCGGCCCCCACACCGCCGCCGCCAGGCGCCCCCCGGGCTTGAGGAGGGCCTTGAGGCCCGCCAGGGACGCGGCCAGGGCATTCGGGTCCGGCCCCAGGGCCATGAGGCCGAAGCGGCACAGGACGGCGTCGAAGGTGGCGCCCCGGAGGGCCGGGCGGGTGCCGTCCACGGCGGCGAAGGCGAGGCCCGGCACGCCGTCGGTCCGGGCCCGCTCGGCGGCTCGGCGCAGCATGGCGAGGGAGGTGTCGGTGGCCACCACGAGGCCCCCCGGCGCGGCTTGGGACGCGGCTTGGGACGCGATGTGCCGGGCGGCCGTGCGGGCCGGCTCGCCGAGCCCCGTGGCGACGTCGAGCACCCGCATGCCCGGGGCGAGGCCCGCCAGGGCGACGAGGCGCTCCGAGACCGGGGCCGTGGCGGCCTCCATGCGGTCGCGCTGGGTCCACCACCGCGCCGCCACCTCGTCCCAGTGGCGGGAGGGGTCCTCCCCGGCCGCGTGGGCGGCGGACTGGTCTTCTGGAGATTCGGGGTTCAAGGCGTGCGCCGGGCGAGCGCCGAGCATAGCGCGCCCGCCCGCGACCGCCAAGGCTCGCCCGGCCGACGGCGGCGGCCATCTCCCCGCCCGCGGCGCCGAGTCCGGGCAGCGTCAGCCGACGGCGGCGGCCATCTCCGCGCCCGCGGGCGCCGAGCCCGGGCAGCGTCAGCCGACGGCGGCCGCCATTTCCGCGCCTGCGGCGCCGAGACCCGGCCCCGTCAGCCGACGATGGCCGCCATTTCGAAGATCGGCAGGTACATGGCCACGACGATGAAGCCCACCGTCACGCCCAGGAAGACCATGAGCAAGGGCTCCAGCAGGGAGGTCAGGGCGGCCACCGCCTCGTCCACCTCCTCGTCGTAGAAGTCGGCGATCTTGGAGAGCATGGTGTCCATGGCACCCGTGGCCTCGCCGACGGCGATCATCTGCACCACCATGGGCGGGAAGACCTTGGACTGCCCCAGGGGCTCGGCCACGTCCTTGCCCTCGCTGATGGACGAGCGGGCGTGCATGATGGCGTTCTCGATGACCTTGTTGCCGGCGGTGGAGGCCGTGATCTGCAGGCCGTCCAGGATCGGCACGCCCGAGCTGATCAGGGTGCCCAGGGTGCGGGTGAACTTGGCCACGGCGGCCTTGCGGATCAGGTCGCCGAAGACGGGCAGGTTCAGGGCCAGGCGGTCGAGCTGGAGCCTGCCGCGCTCGGTCTTGTAGAGGCGTTTGACCCCGAACACGAGAAGCGCCACCGCGACGAGCATCTGCCAGATGTAGTGCACGACGAAGTCCGACATGCCCAGCACCAGCCGCGTGGGGCCCGGCAGGGTGCCGCCGAAGTCGCTGAACATCTGCGCGAACACCGGGATCACCCAGATCATGAGGACCGCCATCACGCACACGGCGATGGCGACGATGGAGGCCGGGTAGACCAGGGCGCCCTTGATCTTCTTCTTGAGCCGGATGCTCTTTTCCATGTGCTTGGCCAGGCGCTGCTGGATGATGTCCAGGATGCCGCCCGCCTCGCCGGCCGCGACCATGTTCACGTACAGGTCGTCGAAAACCTTGGGGTGCTTGCGCAGGGAATCGGCGTAGGTGGCGCCCGCCTCCACCTCCATCCGGGTCTCGTTGATGGCCTTCGCCAGGGGCTTGCACTCGGTCTGCTGGGCCAGGATCTCCAGACACTGCACCAGGGGGAGGCCCGCGTCGATCATGGTGGAGAACTGGCGGGTGAAGATCACCACGTCGCGCGGCGTCACCTTGGCCCCCAGGCCCGGGATCTCGACGTTGATGCTCGAGACCTTGCGCTGCAGCGAGGTGGCCAGGACGTTCTGCTTGCGCAGCATGGCGGCGGCCTCCTCGCGGGTCTTGGCCGTCACCTCGCCCTTCTGGATCTCCCCGGTCCGGTTCCTACCGACGTATGCGAATGTCGCCATGGACGCTTCCTACAGCAAGTGGGCCGGGCCCTTCACGAGCTTGCCCTTCAATCGATCGGCGCCGCCACCGCGCCCAGCCCCATGCGCTGGAACATGGCCTGCAGCTCGGCCATGTTGCTCGAGCGGTGCATGGCCTCCTCCGGCGAGATGGCGCGCTGCATCACGAGCTGGGAGAGGCTCTGGTTCATGGTCTGCATCCCGAACTTCTCCTGGCCGGTCTGCATGGAGGAGTAGATCTGGTGGACCTTGTCCTCGCGGATCAGGTTCCGGATGGCGCCGTTGGGCACCATGATCTCCATCGCCAGGGTGCGCCCGTCGCCGGTGGCCATCGGGATCAGCTGCTGGGAGATGACCCCCTCCATCACCAGGGCCAGCTGGGAGCGCACCTGGGGCTGCTGGGAGGGCGGGAAGACGTCGATGATGCGGTTGATGGTCTGGGCGCAGGAGTTGGTGTGCAGGGTGGCCAGGGTCAGGTGGCCGGTCTCGGCCAGGGTCAGGGCGGCCTCCACCGTCTCCAGGTCGCGCATCTCGCCCACCAGCACCACGTCCGGGTCCTGCCGCAGGATATGCTTGAGGGCGTCCTTGAAGCCCTTGGTGTCGGAGGTCACCTCGCGCTGGTTGACCACCGAGCTCTTGTGCGGGTGCAGGTACTCGATCGGGTCCTCGATCGTGATGATGTGGACCTTGCGGGTCTCGTTGATCCGGTCGATCATCGCGGCGAGCGTGGTGGACTTACCGGAGCCCGTGGGTCCGGTCACCAGCACCAGGCCGCGGGGCCGGCGGCTGATCTCCTGGATCACCTCCGGCAGGCCCAGCTCGTCGAACGACGGGATCTTGTGGGGGATCAGGCGGAAGGCGGCCGCCACGGCGCCGCGCTGCATGAAGATGTTGGCGCGGAAGCGGGCGATCCCCTTGACGCCGAAGGAGCAGTCCAGCTCGCTGGCCTCCTCGAACCGGTGGCGCTGGGCGTCGTTCAGGATGCTGTAGGCCAGGCGCTTGGCCTCCGGGGCCGTGATGACGTCGTACTTGTCCATCCGCACGATGTCACCGTGCAGGCGCATGGCCGGGGGCACCCCCGTGGTGATGTGCAGGTCGCTGGCCCCCGCCTCGACCATGTCCTGCAGCAGCTGATAGAGATTCGTCGCCATGCCGTGCCCCTGCTCCTCCCGAGCCGCGTGCCACGCCGCCTAGTCGGCGAAGGTGACGTTGAACACCTCCTCCACGGTCGTAAGACCTTCCAATACCTTGCGAATCCCGCTCATGCGCAGGGTCTCCATGCCCCGGCTGGAGGCGGTCTTCTTGATCTCATCGGCATTCGCCCCCTTGAAGATCAGTTCCCGGACCGCCTCGTCCACCGGGAGCACCTCGTAGAGGGCCAGCCGGCCCCGGTAGCCCGTGCCGTTGCAGTTGGGGCAGCCCACCCCGTGGAAAACCTTGGCCTTGGCGGCAGTCTGGGGGGGCATCCCCAGGTTCTCCAGGGTGGACTTCTCGACCTCCAGGGGCTCCTTGCACTCGGTGCAGATGCGCCGGGCCAGGCGCTGGGCCACCACGAGGATCACGCTGGAGGCCACCAGGAAGGGCTCGATCCCCATGTTGAGCAGGCGGTTGATGGTGCTCGGGGCGTCGTTGGTGTGCAGGGTGGAGAGCACCAGGTGGCCGGTGAGGGCCGCCTTGACCGCGATCTCCGCGGTCTCGCCGTCGCGGATCTCGCCCACCATGATGATGTCCGGGTCCTGGCGCAAAAAGGAGCGCAGGGCCGCCGGGAAGGTCAGGCCGATCTCCTCCTTGACGTGGACCTGGTTGATGCCCAGGAGGTTGTACTCGACCGGGTCCTCGGCGGTCATGATGTTGGTCTCGACCTTGTTGACCTGGTGCAGGGCCGAGTACAGGGTGGTGGTCTTGCCGGAACCCGTGGGGCCCGTGACCAGCACCATGCCCCAGGGCGAGTTGATGGCGTCGATGAACTGCTTGTAGGACTTCTCGCCGAACCCGAGCTTGGTGAGGTCGAGGGTGAGGTTGCTCTTGTCCAGGATACGCATCACGATCTTCTCGCCGAACAGGCACGGCAGGGTCGAGACGCGCAGGTCCACCTCGCGGTCCTTCAGCTTGAGCTTGATGCGGCCGTCCTGGGGCACGCGGCGCTCGGAGATGTCGAGCTGGCTCATGATCTTGATGCGGGAGGTGAGCGCCGCCCGGAGCCGCATGGGGGGGCTCATCACCTCGTAGAGCTTGCCGTCGATCCGGTAGCGCACCCGGAACTTCTTCTCGTAGGCCTCGATGTGGATGTCGGAGGCCCCCTTGCGGATGGCCTCGGCGAGGATCAGGTTGACCAGCTTGACGACCGGCGCCTCCTCGACGGCGGCGGTCATGTCGGCGGCGTTGAAATCCTCCTCGGTCTGCTCCACCACGTCGAGGCCGGCGTCGTCCAGGCCGGAGAGGACGTCCTGGAACTCGTTGGCCGAGTCGTAGTAGACGTCCATGGCCTCGGCGATGGCGGTGCAGGAGGCGAGCACCGGCTCGATCTCGTAGCCGGTCATGAACTTGATGTCGTCGATGGCGAAGACGTCGGACGGGTCCTCCATCGCCACGGTGAGGCGGTTGCCGACGCGCTTGATGGGGATGACCCGGTACTTCTGCACCACCTCCATGGGGATCTGCTTGATGACCGCGGGGTCGATCTTGAGCTGGCGGATGTCCACCATCGGCAGGCGGTAGTACTGGGACAGGAAGTGCATGAGCTCGGCCTCGGTGCAGTACTCCGCCTGCACCAGGGTCGAGAAGAAGCGCCCGCCCTCGCGCTTGATGAGGTCCAGCACCTTCTGGTACTGCTCCTCCGTGATCAGCTGGCCCTCGACCAGCCGTTGTCCCAGGTGTTGATGGATCAAGCCGCTTGCTCCATGGTCCTCTTCGCCGCCCGCGCCTTCCCCACAGGGCACACCACAGGCCACGGGTTACCCGACCTATCGGAAGAATCCGGTACGGGAATTAAGCAAAACGTTTCCCTCCGGGACGCGGGCTCCCGGGGAAAACGGGGGGTTGACGGGCGGGGCCGGAGCCGGGGCCGGCCTTCAGGCGGGCAGGCCCTCGGCCAGGGCGTCCCACTCGGCGGTCAGGCGCTCGACCCGCCGCTCCAGGGCGGCGTGGGCGTCCAGGACCTCGCGGAACGCGGCGTCGTCGGCGTAGAGGGCCGGGTCGGCCAGGCGGGCCGCCAGGGCGGCGAGCTCGGGCTCGGCCTCGGCCAGCTTCGCTTCGATCTCGGCCATGCGGGCCTTCGTCTTGCGCTCGTCCCGGGCGGCCTCCTTGCGCCGGGTGCGCTCCGCCCCGCCGGACTTCGGGGCGTCGGGCGCCTTGGGGGCTTTCTTCGGCTCAACCTTCGCGGGCTCGGCCGGGGCCGCGCCCTCGCGCTCGGCCAGGTAGGCGGCCCAGCCGCCCGGGTGGTCGATCAGGCGGCCGCCGGCGCGCCCCATGTGTTGGATCTCCAGGACCCGGTTCGCCACCTTCCGGATCAGGTGGCGGTCGTGGGTGATCATGACCAGGGTGCCGTCGTAGGCCGTGAGGGCGTCCTCCAGGACGTCGCGGGACGGGATGTCCAGGTGGTTCGTGGGCTCGTCCAGCAACAGCAGGTTGGCCGGGCGGATGAGCAGGCGGGCCAGGGCCACTCGGGCCTTCTCGCCGCCCGAGAGCACGGCCACTTTCTTCAGCTGCTCCTCGCCCGTGAGCAGGAAGCGCCCCAGGATGCCCCGGATGCGCGCCACCGGGTCCCTGGGGGCCACGGCCTGGACCTCCTCGTAGGCCGAGTGGACCGGCGAGAGGGTGTCCAGGGTGTGCTGGGCGAAGTAGGCCCGGCGCACCTTGTGGCCCAGCGTGACGGTGCCGCCGTCCGGGTCCTCGGCGCCCGCCAGAATCTTGAGGAGCGTGCTCTTGCCCACGCCGTTGGGCCCCACCAGGGCCACCTTGTCGCCCCGGAACAGGGTGAAGGCGAAGTCCTTGAACACCCGGCTGCCCTCGAACGCCTTGGCGAGGCCGTCGGCGACGAGGACCTCCTTGGCGCTGGGCGTGGTGGGCGGAAAGGCGAAGTCCACCACCGGCGCCTCCTTCGGCACCTCGACGGGCTCCATGCGGGCGAGCTGCTTGACCCGGCTCTGGGCCTGGCGGGCCTTCGTGGCCTTGTAGCGGAACCGGTCCACGAAGGCCTGCATGCGCTCGGCCTCCTTGCGCTGGTTGCGGGCCCGGTTCTCCTCGACCTCCCGCTCCTGCTCGCGCTGGGCCAGGAAGGCGTCGTAGTTGCCCTTGTAGGTTCTGAGGCCGCTGTCCAGCATGGCCGCGATCCGGTTGGCGAAGGCGTTCAGGAAGTCGCGGTCGTGGGAAACGGCCAGAACCGCGCCCGCGTAGCCGGACAGGAACGCCTCCAGCCACTCCACCGCGGGGGTGTCCAGGTGGTTCGTGGGCTCGTCGAGCAGCAGCACGTCCGGGGCGGTGACGAGCAGGCGCGCCAGGGAGACGCGCATGCGCCAGCCGCCCGAGAACGTCCCGCACGGCCGGTCCATCTCGGCCTCGGTGAAACCGAGGCCGGCGAGGACCTTGCGCGCCTCGGCCTCGCGCCGGTAGCCCCCCAGGGCCTCAAAACGGTCGTGCGCGGTGCCGTACTCCGTCACCAGGGCGTCCACATCGGCACCGGGCTCGGCCATGTGCCGCTCCAGGGCCTTCAGGCGCGACTGGAGGCCGGTCAGCTCGGCGTCGCCCGAGAGGACCTCGGCCAGCACCGGCGTATCGCCCCCGGCCGGGGGCTCCTGCCACAGGGCCCCCAGGCGCAGCCCCTTGCGGCCGCGCACCTGGCCGGTGTCGGGCGTCTCCTCGCCGGCGATGATTTCAAGGAGCGTGCTCTTGCCCTTCCCGTTCGGGCCCACCAGGCCCACCCGGTCGCCCCCGTTCAGGGTCAGGGAAACGCCTGAGAACAGGGGCCGCGCGCCCACCGCCTTGGATACGTTCTCCACGGACAACATCAGCCGAATATCGTAACACGCACCCTCCGGGCCGCTTCCGGGCCGTCGGAGGCGATATCTCCCGGCCCGGCGGGCGTTTTTTCACCCGGGTTTCGCACCGGACCGGCGCCGGATATAGTGGGGGTGAGCATCGGGCGCGCCGGCGGGGCCTCACGGGGTGGGTTCCGGGGCGCCGGAGCCGGGGAGCCGGGCGTGGGTCCATTGCCGGGCGCGGGGTCCGGCGGGCATTCCGGCGCCGGCGGCGTGGCGCCCGGGCACGCATATACAGGGGGCCAGTCGATGTCGGTCACACGAACGGTCAGCGAGTTGCGGGTTGTCCGCGACGGCGTGGACATCCCGGACATCCACCGCCTGGAGGTCTACGTGGCCAACGGGGGCTACGAGAGCCTCAAGCGCGCGGTGAAGTCCATCCCGCCGGACAGGATCATCGAGATGGTGGGCGAGTCCGGCCTCACCGGGCGCGGCGGCGCCGACTTCCCCACGGGGCGCAAGTGGCGCACCGTGGCGGACGCGCCGGGCGTGCCCTACGTGGTGTGCAACGGCAAGGAGAGCGAGCCGGGGGCGTTCAAGGACAAGGAGATGATGGAGCAGATGCCCCATCGTCTGTTGGAGGGCGCCCTGATCGCCGCCCACGCGGTGGGTGCCGACGAGGTGATCTTCTTCATCCGCGAGGGCTACCCCAAGGCCTGCGAGCGCGTGGAAGCCGCCATCCAGGAGGCCGAGGCGGCGGGCATCATCGGCGACCTGATCAAGGTCCACGCCCACGTCCACCCGAGCCCCGAGGCCTACATCTGCGGCGAGGAGACGGCCCTGATCGAGGCCCTGGAGGGCCACCGCCCCATGCCCCGCGGCAAGCCCCCCTACCCGGCCGTGAAGGGCTTCAACGGCCGGCCGACGATGGTCAACAACGTCGAGACCCTGTGCAACATCCCGATCATCGTCGAGCACGGCGCGGAGTGGTACAAGGGGCTGGGCGTCCCCGGCGCGAGCGGCACGCGGCTGTTCTCGGTGAGCGGCCACGTGGAGAAGCCGGGCACCTACGAGTGCGAGCTGGGCGTGCCCCTGCCCGGGCTGATCGAGCTGGCCGGGGGCATGAAAGCCGGCCGCTCGCTCAAGGCCTTCATCCCGGGGGGCACCTCCACGCCCATCCTCACCGCCAAGGACGTGGGCGTCCACATGGACCCGGCCTCCCTCAAGAAGGCGGGCTCGCTGCTCGGCACGGCGTCCGTGATCATCTACGACGACACCGTGTGCATGGTGGACGCGGCGGCCAACCTGGTGCAGTTCTACCGCGACGAGTCGTGCGGCAAGTGCACCCCCTGCCGCGACGGCACCGAGCTGCTCTACCAGCTGCTCGTCCGCATGGAGAAGGGCGAGGGCACGGGGGCCGACGTCGGGCGCATCCGCCGCATCTGCGACTACGTCCCGGTGGGCTCGGTGTGCGGCCTGGGGGTGGCGGCGCCGGTGCCGGCGGTCTCGGCCATGCACCACTTCATGCACGAGTTCGAGGAGCATATCCGGCTCGGCTACTGCCCGACCCGGCCCCAGTTCGAGGTGGGCGGGCAGTGCTTCCCGGTGCTGCACCCGCCGGGCCACGGCTGACCCAGGGAGGCGTTCCATGGAGACGGCGACCTTCGGCGCGGGCTGCTTCTGGGGGGTCCAGGCGGCCTTCGACCGGATCAAGGGGGTGACCGACACCCAGGTGGGCTACGCCGGCGGCGTGCTCGCCAACCCCACGTACCAGGACGTCTGCTCCGGCAAGACCGGGCACGCCGAGGTCCTCCAGGTGACCTTCGACCCGAAGGAGGTGGGGTACGAGCGGCTGCTCGAGGTCTTCTTCGAGAACCACGACCCCACCCAGATGAACCGCCAGGGCCCCGACGTGGGCACCCAGTACCGCTCCGTCATCTTCTTCCACTCGCCGGAGCAGGAGCGGGCCGCCCGCGCCGCCGTCGAGAAGGAGGGGGCGAGCGGGCGGCACAGCCGTCCGGTGGTCACCGCCGTGGAGAAGGCCGGCCCGTTCTGGCGGGGCGAGGAGTACCACCAGAAGTATCTGGAGAAGCGCGGCCTCTCCATCTGCCACTGAGGCCGCCCGGCGCCGCCCCGCGGCGAACCGCGAGGTTCCCCGCGCGGCCCCGTTTCGTGGGGGTTTGAGCGCGTCGTCCATCATGGGGGCACGCTCAAGCCCCCGCGGACGTTTCGGGCCGCGTCCGCCCGATCCCGCGTCCGCCCCGATCGACCGTCAGGCCGTGTCGTCCTCCGGAACCGTCACGACGAGCTTGCCGATCACGTGGCCGGCCTCGCTCTCGCGGTGGGCCTCCGCCAGCGCCTCCAGGGGGTAGACGCGCTGCACGACCGGGCGCAGCTTGCCCGCCTCGATCAGCTCGAACAGGTACTTCAGGCCGTGGGGGTCCGGCACCACGATGACCAGCAGGCAGCGCTCCTTGAGGCCGATGAGGCGCCCCAGGCGCGCCTTGAACAGGCCGGCGAAGTCGCGGTGGGTGCTGACGTAGCGGCCCTTGCGAGCCAGGTGGCGCTTGGCGGCGGACCAGGACCAGGCCCCCACCGTGTCGAACACCAGGTCGAAGCGCTCCCCGTCCGGGACGCCGCCGGTCTCGTGGGCGAACACGGCGTCGGCCCCAAGGCCCCGGACGAAGTCCTCGTGGGCCCGGCGCGTCAATGCGGACACCTCCGCCCCGTAGGCCTTGGCGATCTGTAGGCCCAAGTGCCCGACGCCGCCCGTCGCGCCCACGATCAGGACCCGGTCGTCTTTCTTCATGCGGCCCTTCAGGCGCAGGGCCTGGAGGGCGGTGAGGCCGGCCAGGGGGACGGCGGCGGCCTCCTCGTGCGAGAGGGACGCGGGCTTCTTGTGCAGGAACGCCTCGCGCACGCGGGCGTACTCGGCGTCGGCGCCGTCACGGCGGTAGTCCACCAGGCCGAAGACCTCGTCCCCCTCCTTGTACAGGCGGACGGCGCTCCCCACCTGCTCGATCACGCCCGACACGTCGAACCCGAGGACGCGGGGGAAGCCCGTCTTGGGGCGGACGAAGAACGAGGTCTTGGACCGGACCTCGCAGTCCAGGGGGTTGACGCTGGTGGCGCGGACCCGGACGAGGACCTGGTCCGACGCCGGCTCCGGCACGGTGAGGACGAAGGTTTTCAGGACCTCCGGGGGCCCGTACGCATCGAAGCCGACCGCCTTCATGGGGCGCCCAGTGTACCCCCCTCGGCGCGCCTATGGGCGGATCGGTCGCGCCGGGCGGGCACCGCCCGTCAGCCGGTGGCGGCGGGCACGGCGTCCTGGGCCAGGCGCTCCTCGGCGGCACGCAGGATCTGGCCCAGCATCTGGCTGTAGTTGACGCCCGCCTGCTCGGCCATCCTGGCCAGGTGCCCGTCCCAGCACCAGCCGGGGTTCGGGTTGACCTCCAGGAGCTTGGGGTTGCCGCCCGCGTCCAGGCGCCAGTCGAAGCGCTGGTAGTCGCGGCACTCCAGGCGCTCCGTCAGGCGCACGCACGCCGCCACGATGGCCGACTGGGTGGCCTCGGGCAGCACCGCCGGGCGCGAGACGATCTTCGCGTAGGGGCTGTCGGGTACCCATTTCGCCTCGTAGCCGCAGATGCGCGGCAGGCCTTCCGGCAGGGCCGAGTAGTCTTCCTCCGCGATGGGCAGGACCGTGTAGGCCGAGGGCGGGTTGCCGATGATGCCCACGGTGAGGTCGGCGCCGGTGAGGAACTCCTCCACCAGGATCGGCTTGTCGTACCCGAATTTTTGGCGGATCGTCAGGATCGCGTCCACGGTCTCGGTGGCGTTGTGGCACAGGGAGTGCTGCGTGATGCCGAAGCTGGAGTCGCCCGAGTTGGGCTTGACCAGCACGGGGAAGTCCATCGCCACGTCGAAGGTGTGGTCCTCCGGCTGCACCAGCACGGCACGCGGCACGGGGATGCCCATCTCATGGGCGACGCCGCGCACGAGCGACTTGTCGTAGCAGAACGCCAGGCACTGGGGCCCCGCGCCCGTGTAGGGCAGGCCCAATGCCTCCAGCAGGGCCGGGACGTGCAGCTCCTTGCGCGGGTCGTTGAGGAAGCCCTCGTCGCACAGGTTGAGGACCAGGTCCGCCTTGCCCTTGAGCTTCACCAGGTCGCGCACCAGATCGTCGTGCTCGTGCAGGTAGGTGAAGCGCCAGCCCGGCAGCTCGCGCAGGGCCTCCTTCATGCGGTCGATGGTGTAGAAGTCGTCCTCGTCGAACACGGTGTCGGGCTTCAGGGGATCGGGCTTGCCCGGGTCGCCCATGAGGACGACGCAGTGGCGCTCGTGCTCCTTGGGGCGGCGCCGGGCGGGGGCCCACTCCTTGCGGATGCGGGCCGTGGCCACGGTGCGGCGGGCCATCATCCCCAGGTCCTCGGCGCGCTTGGAATCGGTGACCACCTGGGCCGGGAAGGCGACGTCCTTGAAGCCCACCTTCGCGAGCAACGCCGAAAGGGTGTCGGGGGAGTAGAGGCGCTCGGCGTAGAACTGGTCGGCGATGACGCCGCGCCCGGCGTCCGTGACCACCTCGCGCGAGACGAGGCGCGAGCCGTCGGCCGAGAGCGAGCGCTCGCGGCAGACGAACAGGGTGTCGTCGATCCACTCCCACGAGCGCGCGTCGTAGTGGGACCGCAGGTAGTCGCCGTCGGCGATGTCGATGAGCAGGCGGCCGGAGGGCTTCAGGACCCGGGCCAGCTCCTTGAGCACCGCCACGTCGTCCTCCTCGGTCTCGAAGTAGCCGAAGCTGTTGCCGAGGACCACCACGTGGTCGAAGGTGTCGGTGCCGTAGGGCAGGCGGCGCGCGTCGCCCTCGCGGAAGCGCGTGGTCAGGCCCTCGGCCCGGGCCTGGCGGCGGGCGCGCTGGATCAGGAAGTGGGAGCGGTCGATCCCCTCCGCCCCCTTCAGGCCGCGCCGGGCCAGCTCCATCACGTGGCGGCCCTGGCCGCAGCACAGGTCGAGAATGCGGTCGTCGGCGCCGGGCTTGAGGATGTCCACCACCCGGTCCACGTCGGCCCGGGTGAGGTCGGCGTCCTCCACCACGTCGGCGTCGGTCTTCAGGTAGAGGGCCCCGAAGATGCGGTTCCACCAGTCCGCCGGGACGTGGGCCTCCAGGTCGCGGACGCGCCCCAGGCTCACGCGGCGCCCCGGCGCCTGCCGGGTGGCGGGTGGCGGGTGACTCGGCTTGCGCATGTGCTTACGCTCCCAACCCCTCGGGACACCGCGCGGCGGACCTCCCGCCGCGGCCCCCGTCGCTCCGTGGGGCACCCCGATTCGGAGCGGAATGTGCGGCACGGACGGCGCTTTCGCAAGGGGGAAACCCCCGCCGTCGCCACTTTTTTTTGGGGGCCCTCGAAAACCCTTGATTCGGCGTTTCTTTCGCCACGGCTCCCGGAGGGCTCAGGGGGCCGGTGCGACCTCCACCACGAGCTTGCCGCGCACGTGGCCGGCCTCGCTCAGGGCCTCGGCCTCGGCCAGGGCCTCCAGGGGGAAGGCGCGGTCGATCACGGGGCGCAGGTTGCCCGCCTCGGCCAGGGCCGCGATCGCCGACAGGCGGGCCCGGGTCGGGAAGGCCATGACGAACCGGCACCGGCGCCGCGAGCCGAACGGCAGCAGGAGCCACTGGACGACCATGCCCACCGGGTCCGGCAGGGTAGCCACGTAGCGCCCGCGCGGATTGAGGTGCTTCACGAGCGACAGGTACGACCGTGCCTTGACCGCGTCCAGGATCACGTCGAACCGCTCCCCGGCCGGGATCGGGCCCTGGTCATAGGGGAACGTGTCGTCCGCCCCCAGGTCGCGGACGAACCCGTCGTTGCGGGCCGAGCAGACCGCCGCCACGGTGGCCCCGTCCGCCTTCGCCAGCTGGACGGCCAGGTGCCCCACGCCGCCCGAGGCGCCGATGACCAGCACACGCTCACCGGGGCGGGTGCGGCCCAGCTCGCGCACCATCTGGAGCGCCGTGAGGCCGGAGCCCACCAGGGCGGCGCCCTGGGCATAGGAGAGGCCCGGCGGCTTTTTTTGCAGAAATTTCGCCGCCACCACGCAGTACTCCGCGTGGGCGCCGTTCATGCGCGGGTCGGCGCTGCCCAGGACCGCGTCGCCCGGGGCGAGGCCGGTCACGCGCGGGCCCACCTTGTCCACCTCGCCCGCCAGGTCCCAGCCGCCGACCTTGGGGAAGTGGGCCGGCATGAGCAGGCGCATCTTGCCGCGCCGGAGCTTCCAGTCGAGGGGGTTGACCGTGCTCGCCCGGACCCGCACCCGGACCTGCCCCGAGCGCGGCTCGGGCACCGGCAGATCGCGCACCTCCAGGACCTCCGGGCCGCCGTAGCGGGCGAAGGCCACGGCCTTCATGGTGGGCTGTGGCGCGCCGGTCGCCATGGCGGCACCAGCCTAGCCGCCCCGGGGAGCGGTGCCAAGGGCGCGACCGGGCGCGTCGCATAAATTGTGACACCCCACTTTACGGACGCCTTTCGCCCGGATATGTTCGAAGTATTGTCGATTTCATCGTCCGGCCCGTGGGGGGCGACCGCGGGCCGCGGCACCGGGGAGGGCCAGTCATCATGGGGACGCACCGGAGTGTGGTCGGTGGGTGGGTTTGTGTGCTCGGCGCGCTCGCCTTGCTTGCGGCGTGCTCGTCGGGCGGCGGGGGCGGCGGCACGACGGGACCCGCCACGACGGACCTGAAAATCACGGCGGGCGTTCCGTCCGCGAACCAGGACGTCGCCGTTGCGGGCGGCGGCAGCGGCACCATCGCGCAGGTCTACACGGTGCCCGCCACGCTGGGGGCGGGCCTGGCGGTCACGGACGTGTCGGTGAACCTGAACGACACCCTGGACCTGCCGAGCAGCGTGTTCAAGGCGCGCGCGAAGCCCGGGGTACCGGCCGGCGCGCGCGGCGCGGCGGGCGACTCGGTGGGCCAGATGAGTGTCTGGATCGGGCCGTCCTTCCTGGGCGCGGGCGTGTGCGGCAGTCCCGACGCGATCATGTACGGCCCCGTCGCCATCACCGAGACGGCGGGCGGGGGCGCCGCGGCCGATCCGCCGACCGTGCAGGCCACCCTGCCGACCGTGAACGTGATCAACACGGGCTCGGCCGCCATCTGCGTGCAGATCGACGCGGACCAGGACATCGACGCCCACTTCGAGGAGGTGGCGATGGACGTCACCACCTGCGACGAGGGCGCGACCTTCATCGGCGGCGAGTGGGAGGGCACCTACACCTGCCGCAACTCGGGCGGCTGCGCCGACGAGAGCGGCGACGTGTTCATCTTCCTGGGGCAGGACACCGGCAGCCACAGCGCCACCTACACCGACGACGGCGGCGGCAGCTTCTCGGGCGAGGTGTGCGGCAACGAGTTCCGCTTCGACGGCGGCTACGGCAGCCCGGTCCTGTTCGTCCAGGAGGGCGGCACGTTCACGGTCACCGGGCCGGGACAGGCCAGGAAGCACTCGGAGTGGCACGACGTGCCCCCCGGCACCTGCGGCGGGGTGTGCGACGACGTGCTGCACCAGACCGCGAGCTTCTGACCCGCAGCCCCCCGGACTGCACGATTTTGTCCGGAGGGCCGACAAGGGGGGCATGGCGGGTCCGTGCCCCAACTGCGGCTTCACGCCCCCGCCGGGCGCGGCCGATCACCTCTGCCCGGCGTGCGGCCTGCTGTTCGCCCGCTGGCGTCCCGGCCGTCGCGCGCGACCGCCGCAGCCCGACTGGCACGAGAATCCCCTGGGCGCCCTGCTCGTCCGCCTCTGGACCGACCTGCGCGACAAGGCGTCCGCCCGCCGCGCCGAGCTGGAGGCCGACGAACCCCTCGTCGCCGGGCTGCGCGCCGCGCTGCTCGTGTTCCTCGCCTGGACCGGCTGGCGCTTCGCCGCGCTGAACCAGCCCTACGGCGTCTGGGACCACACCTTCCTGCACAACGTCCACCTCATCTTCCACGAGGCGGGCCACATCCTGTTCATCCCGTTCGGCCGCTTCATGACGATCGCGGGCGGCAGCCTGATGCAGCTGCTCGTCCCCCTCGCCTGCCTGATCGCCTTCCTGTGGCGCGAGAAGCCGGACCCGTTCGGCGCCGCCGTGTGCCTGTGGTGGCTGGGCACCAGCTTCGTGGACCTGTCGCCCTACATCGGCGACGCCCAGAGCCTGAAGCTGATGATGCTCGGCGGCTTCTTCGCCGAGGACGTCCCCGACGCCCACGACTGGCGCAACATCCTCTACGCCCTGGACTGGCTGCGCTACGACCGCCAGATCGCCGAGTGGGCGCACTGGATCGGGAGCGCGCTGATCGTCGGGGGACTGGGGTGGGGGGCTTGGGTGGCGAGCGGGCCCTTCCGGACCAAACGCGCCCGACCCGGCTGACGCGCGCGGGCTCGCGTTGCCGGGCGCCGTCTGCTACCTTTCCGAACCGGGAGAAATGGGCATGCGGATCGCAGCGGACAGCACCAGGATCGAGGCCTTCTGCCGCAAGTGGGGCGTCACCGAGCTCTCGGTGTTCGGCTCGGCCCTGCGCGATGACTTCTCGGACGACAGCGACGTGGACGTGCTGGTGGCGCTGCGTCCCGGACACGGCCTGACCCTGTACGACTGGCTCGACATGATCGAGGAGCTGCGGGCCATTTTCGGGCGCGACGTGGACCTGGTCGCCAAGGGCGGCCTCAAGAACCCGTTTCGCCGGCGGGAGATCCTGCGCACGGCCCGAATGCTGTATGCGGCCTGACGACCGCGACGCGGGGCACCTGCTGGACATGCTCCAGCATGCCCGGGGCGTGATGCGGGCGGTCGAGGGCCGGACGCTCGCCCAATACGTCGAGGACGAGGACCTTCGCCTGGCCGTCGAACGCCGGATCGAGATCATCGGCGAGGCCGCGCGGCGGGTGTCGCCCGCCTTTCAGGACGCGCACCCGGACATTCCGTGGCGCAAGATCGTCGCGCAGCGGAACATCCTGATCCACGAGTACGGCGAGGTCGACGACGAGATCATGTGGGACGTGGCCCGGATCAGCGTTCCTGAACTGGTCCGGCTCCTCGAACCCCTCGTGCCGCCGCCCCCGAAGGGCGCCTGACGTCCCCGACGCCCACGACTGGCGCAACATCCTCTACGCCCTGGACTGGCTGCGCTACGACCGCCAGATCGCCGAGTGGGCGCACTGGATCGGGAGCGCGCTGATCGTCGGGGGACTGGGGTGGGGGGCTTGGGTGGCGAGCGG
>CAZGRJ010000023.1:24805-26318 GCA_964528115.1 uncultured Nitrospirales bacterium | reverse complement strand
CTGCAATCGTCCCGCGGTCGCCACAACCTCCTGGGGATCTATACGATCTGGCTGCGCGATGTGCGCCGCTTCGTGCGCGACCGTCCTCGAATGATCGGGTCGCTCACGCAGCCGACCCTGTTCCTCCTGATCCTGGGCACGGGGCTCGGCCACGGGCTCTCGCGCGGCTTCCGGACGGCGGCCACGGGGGGCGGCGAGGGGTACATGGCGTTCATCTTCCCGGGGATCGTGGCCATGACGATCCTGTTCACCTCGGCCTTCTCCGCCATCAGCGTCATCTGGGACCGGGAGGTGGGCTTCCTCAAGGAGGTCCTCGTGGCCCCCGTGTCGCGCTGGGCCGTGACCCTGGGGAAGGTGCTGGGGGGCGCGACGGTGGCGGTGATGCAGGGGTGCCTGATGCTGCTCCTGGCGCCCATCGCGGGGGTTCCCTTGAGCGTGGCGACGGTCGTGGCGCTCCTGCCCCTCATGTTCCTGGTGGCCTTCGCCATGACGGCCATGGGCCTGGCGGCGGCGGCGCGGATGCGCAGCATGCAGGGCTTCACGGTGATCATGAATTTCATGGTCCTGCCGATCTTCTTCCTGTCCGGCGCCATGTTCCCCATCGAGGGGCTGCCCACCTGGATGGACGTGCTGGTCCACGCCGATCCCCTCACCTACGGCGTGGACGCCCTGCGCGGGGCCACGAGCGGCATGCTGGTGCGGCCCATGGCCATGAACGTGGGGGTGATGTCGGCCTTCGCGGGCGTGATGCTCACGCTCTCCGTGGTGGCCTTCTCGCGCGAGGGCTAGGGTGAGCCCCAAGAAGATCGCCCTGCTCGTGGTGGTCGCGGCCCTGGTGGCGGCCTACTTCGCCCTGGACCTGGGGCGCTTCTTCACCCTGGAGGCGCTGAAGGCCAACCGGGACGCCCTGTTCGCCGCCTACGACGCGAACCGCGCCCCGTTCCTCCTGGGCTTCGTCCTCGTGTACATCGCCGTGACCGCCCTCTCCCTGCCCGGCGCGGCCATCCTGACGCTCACCGGCGGCGCGGTGTTCGGCGCCCTCACCGCCACGCTGGTCGTGAACGTGGGGGCGACCCTCGGGGCGACCCTCGCCTTCCTGCTCGCCCGCTACCTGTTCCGCGACGCCGTGGCGGCCCGCCTGGGGCCGCGCCTGGCGGCGTTCGACGAGGGGCTCGCGAAGGGCGCGTGGGGCTACCTACTGTTCCTGCGGCTGGTGCCCGTGTTCCCGTTCTTCCTGATCAATTTGGGCGCTGGCCTGACAAGAGTGCGGTTACGTACTTACTTTGTAACCACGATGGTGGGCATCCTGCCGGGCAGCTTCGTGTACTGCAACGCGGGCGCGAACCTCGCGCGCATCGACTCGCTCTCGGGGATCGCCTCGCCGGGGGTCCTCGGCGCCCTCGCCCTGCTCGGCGCGTTCGCCCTGATTCCGACCGTCTACCTGCGCCTGCGGGCGAAGCGGGCGAAGGACACTCCTCCCGCCGTCTAGCTCCCGATCAGCGCCGGAGGCCTA
>CAZGRJ010000023.1:0-24705 GCA_964528115.1 uncultured Nitrospirales bacterium | reverse complement strand
GCGGGCGAAGGACACTCCTCCCGCCGTCTAGCTCCCGATCAGCGCCGGAGGCCTAACTCCCGATCAGCGCCGGAGGCCTAGCTCCCGATCAGGTAGTAGAGCAGGACGCCCACGGAGGTCTCATCCAGGGCGATCGTGGCGCCGGAGCTGGTGGCGCCGTTCAGGAGCGGCTGGAACCCGGCGGGCACGTCGCCCGAGCCCGTGAGGCTCTCGCGGAACGCCTTCATGAACGTGCCGCCGACGCCCCAGTGGGTCCCCAGGCGGTAGTCGAAGCCCAGGGTGGCGTGCTTCTCCACCACGGCCGGGAAGATCAGGTTGTTCATCACGTCCGCGGCGTCGATGGGCGCCTTGGCGTAGTTGAACCCGGCCCGCACGGTCAGGGCGTCGGTCGCCCCCCACTGGACCCCGAGGGCGTAGACGATCTGGTCGTCCCATCCGAAATTCAGGGGGATCGTGCCGACGCTCGCGGGGCCCTTCAGGTTCACGACGTCGTGGGTGCTGGACCAGTTGATCCACTTCACGTCGAAGTCCACCAGGAAGTCCGCCCCCGGGCGCACGGCGACGCCCACGGCGGCCTGCTGGGGGTAGTCCAGCCCCAGCTTGTACTTGCCCGCGGGGGCGGGACCGGCCACGCCGTAGTTGGCGATATCGCCGTCGGAGAGGCGGAAGATGCCGTCGCCGAACACCTGCTTGGTGGCGTAACTCGCCCCCAGGGTGACCTTGGAGGTGGCGTCGTACAGCACGCCGAGGGTGGCGCCGTAGCCCAGCTGGTTCGTGGGGCGGCCCAGGTCGAAGTTCACGTCGCTGCCGCCGGCGATGTTCGTGAAGCGCTGGAATATGGTGACGGACTGGTAGTCCACGTTGGCGGACACGCCGAAGCTCAGGCGGTCGCTCTGGTTCCAGGCCAGGGTGGGGGCCATCTTCCAGAACTGGATGGCGCTGTAGCCGCTGAAGTCCACGTCCGCCGTGGGCAGGCCGCCGCCGAAGTCGCCCGAATTCGCCATGCGCACCTGGTCGTAGTCCACCCCCAGGCCCGAGGTGGCGAACATGCCGCCGCCGAAGTAGACGTTGTCGCGGTCGAAGGCGTTCGCCAGCCAGCCCACGGAGGGCACGCCGTACAGCTCGGAGCCGCCCTCCGTGCTGCCGCCGTTGCCGGGGAAGCTGACCTTCCGGTGGGGCATGAAGGCCTCCATCGAGAAGTCGGCCCGCTGGCCCACCCGGGCCATGCCGGCCGGGTTGGTGATGGCGGTCATGGTGTCCATGGGCGCCGCCGTGACGGCCCCCGCCATGCCCTTCTGGATCTGCCCCACGCCGATCAGCTGGTAGCCGTTGGTGGCCCAGGCGCTCCCCGGCGCCGCGAGCATGCACATCCACACGAAGACGGCTGTCCGTCGCATAGGTCCCTCCCGAATTGTGACAATACGGGCGGCCCGAACGACGCCGCCCCTACGCGCCCCTACACACCCCGATTTCGAGTCGTCAGCCGCAGGCGTCGATGGCCTTGGCCAGCTTGGCCTTCACCTCCCGCGCCAGCGGCTTGAGGTCGTCGCGGCCGGTCACGGAGAGCATCGCCTCCGGGTCGATGGCCGCCACGACGCTCCCCTGTCCCCCCTCGCCCTCATATACGATCACGTTGCACGGCAACAGCAGCCCCACGTCGTTCTCCTCCGTGAAGGCCTTGTACGCCAGCGGCGGGTTGCAGGCCCCCAGGATCACGTAGCGCTTGAAGTCGGCGCCCAGCTTGGCCTTGAGGGTGGCCTTCACGTCGATGGTCGTGAGGACCCCGAAGCCCTCCTCCTTGAGGCTTTCCGTGACCTTCTCCACCGCCTCGTCGTAGCCGACGGAGAGCCGCTTCTCGATGCCGTACGTGCTCATCCGAATCCCTTCGTCGTTGATGCGTTCGAGGATATCACACCCGCTCCATCGCCGGTCCCGGCCGGACCTCCGGCAGGTCCCGGGTCCGCCACGCCGCCATGCCGCCCATGAGGTTGGTCACCCGGGGAAAGCCCGCGGCCTCCAGGATCAGGCCGGCCAGGCGCGAGCGGTGGCCGGAGAGGCAGATCAGGACCACCTCCTTGTTCCGGTCGCCCTTCAGGGCGTTCAGATGGAACGGGAGGGCGTGCAGGGGGATGCCGACGGCACCCCGGATGTGGCCGCCGCGGTACTCGAAGCCGGTGCGCACGTCCACGACCACGAGGTCCGGATCGTTCCGGGCCAGGCGCTCGGCGAGCTGCGCCGGGTCGATGCGCCCCATGCCGATCCAGGCCGGCGGGGACAGCATGCCGACGCCGAGCAGGACCACGGCCACCAGGGCCGCCACGCGCAGCCAGCGGAGGGCCGCCGGGGGACGGTGGGCGCGGTCAGCCCGCCTCGACATCACGCCGCCCCCAGAAGAGCATGCCGCCCGACAGGTTGTACACGTCGCGGAAGCCCGCCGCCTTGAGCCGCACGGCGGCGACGGCGGAGCGCTTGCCGGTGGCGCAGACGCACACCACGCGCGACTCCTTCAGGTTCTCCAACAGGCCCACGCCGTCCCGCAGGCGATCGAGGGGCAGGTGGCGGGCGCCGGGGATGTGGCCGCGCTTGTACTCGTCCGGCGTGCGGACGTCGAGCACCACCAGGTCGTGGGACCTTTCCGCCAGGGCCTGCTTGAGGGCCCCCGGCGTCACGCCCCGCACGCCCTTCAGGCGGGCGTAGGCCTCCGGGGCAAACCACAGGAGGACCCCCAGGGCCAGGACGAGCCAGGCCGCGTACACCTTAGCGGATGTCCAGCGCCAGGACGATGTACGGCCGCCCCAGGTTGCCCTGGTGGTGGGGCTCGATCCCCTTCCCGTCGTAGTAGTACCAGGTGCGGGGCGTCATCTCCCCCAGCGCCGTCGGCAGGGCCGGCATCTTCGACGGCTCCAGGCCCGCGCCGGAGAGGGAGTCGGCGGCGATGAAGTAGACGATGTCCTCCTTCGTCGCCTCCGGGTGCTCGGAGAAGTGCACCATGAAGCGGCCTCCCTGCGGGTCCCGCAGGCAGAACTGCCCGCTCGCCGCCGACAGGTCGATGGTGAGCCCCCGGATCTCCGGGGAGATCACCCCCGCGATGGCCTTGATCTCCTTCAGCGGCACCCCGTCCATGTCCGCGATCGGGCCCACCTTGGCCTTCAGGGCCGCCAGCTCCGTCTCCAGGCGCTGGACCTTCTGGGCGTCCGTCTCGGCCCGGGCCGGCGCGGGCGCGAGCAGCAGCCAGCCCGCGACCGCGAAGCAGATCAGCGCCCCGACGCCGAACAGCGCGGCGCGCCAGCGGCAGGCCCGGAGCGAGCAGACGGGCCCCGTCACGACGCCTTCTCCTCCGGCTTGCGCCCGCAGGTGGACATCTTGAGCGGCATGTACGCCGGGCAGACGCGCATGATCCCGGTCACGAGCAGGACCAGCCCGATCGCCCCCCACCACGACTGGTAGTACACGCCCGCCCCGATAACGGCGAGTCCCGCGATGATGCGGACCGCCCGGTCCGCGGTGCCCACGTTGTGTTCCATGTTCCCTTCTCCTTGTGCGTCAGGCGCCCTGGGACGGAGCGCCCTTCGCCCCGCGCCGGTACGCCATGTAGTAGATCACGGGGATCACCACCAGGGTCAGGGCGGTGGAGGCCAGCATGCCGAACAGCAGGCTCACCGCCATGCCCTGGAAGATCGGGTCCATCAGGATGACCAGCGCCCCCACCATCGCCGCCATGGCCGTCAGGACGATGGGCCGCGTGCGCACCGCCCCGGCCTGGATGATGGCTTCCTCGATGGGCATGCCCTCGGCCTGCCGGGCCCGGATGAAGTCCACGAGCAGGATCGAGTTGCGCACGATGATGCCCCCCAGGGCGATCATGCCGATCATGGACGTGGCCGTGAAGTGGGCCCCGAACAGGGCGTGGCCGGGGAAGATGCCGATCACCGTCAGGGGGATGGGGGCCATGATGACCAGGGGCAGGCCGAAGGACTGGAACTGCCCCACCACCAGCAGGTAGATGACCAGGAGCCCCACCGCGTAGGCCAGCCCCATGTCGCGGAAGGTCTCGTAGGTGATCTGGGATTCGCCGTCCCACTTGATGCCGTAGCTCGCCCGGTCGTCCGGCGGGCCGATCAGGCGCATCTGGATCTCGGTGCCCACGGGCGGCGTCACCTCGGCCCGCACCTGGTTCCAGGCCCGGTAGAGGCCGTAGAGGGGCGAATCCTCGGCGCCGACGGAGTCGGCCACCACGTAGGAGACCGGCCGGCCGTTCTTGTGGTAGATCGTCCGGCCCGCCGGCTGCTCGGTCACCCGGACGATTTCCGACAGCGGCACCAGGCGCCCGTCGCTCCCCGCCACGCGCAGGGCCAGGACGTCGTCGATGCGGCTGCGCAGCACCGGCGGCAGGCGCACGGTGACGGGCATGGCGTAGCGCTCCCCGGCCCGGTGCATGGCCGTGGGCGAGACGCCCTGGAGGGCCATGTGGAAGGTGCGCACGATGTCGGCCTCCGCCACGCCCTGGCGCGCGGCCTTCTCCCGGTCGGGCACCAGCTGGACCTCGGCCCGGGACGCCTCCACGTAGGTGTCCACGTCCACCATCCCCTCGGTGCGCGCCATCACCCCCGCCACGCGCAGGGCCACCCCGTTGCGGGTCTCCTCGTCGGGACCGTACACCTCCGCCACGATGGGGGCAAGAACCGGCGGCCCGGGGGGCACCTCGACGACCTTCAGGTTGGCGCCGTACTTCTCCGCCACGGCCTGGACCTTGGGGCGCAGCTTCAGGGCGATGGCGTGGCTCTGGGCGTCGCGGTCGTGCTTGTCCGCCAGGTTCACGGCCACGTCGGCCACGTGGGCGCCGGAGCGCAGGTAGTACTGCCGGACCAGGCCGTTGAAGTTCATGGGCGACGCCGTCCCCACGTAGGCCGTGTAGTCGCGCACCTCGGGAACGTCGGCCAGGCGATCGGTGACGGCCCGGACCGCCCGGGCGGTCTCCTCCAGGGCCGTGCCCTCGGGCATGTCGATGACCAGCTGCAGCTCGCTCTTGTTGTCGAACGGCAGCATCTTGAGGGTCACGGCCTTGAAGAACGCCAGGGACACGGCCAGGAGCATGAGCACGACGACCGATCCCAGGAACAGCCAGCGCCGGCGGGCGCTGGCGAAGAGGGGGGTGAGCATGCGGCGGTAGAGGCGCTCCAGGTGGCCGGCGCCCAGCTCCTCCGCGGCGTGGCTCTCGGCGTCGGCCCGGTGGCGCCCGGCGAGCAGCCGGAAGGCCAGCCACGGCGTCACCACGAAGGCGACGAGCAGCGAGAACAGCATGGCCACCGAGGCGTTCACCGGGATCGGCCCCATGTAGGGCCCCATGAGGCCGCGCACGAAGGCCATGGGGAGCAAGGCCGCAACGACGGTGAACGTCGCGAGGATCGTGGGCTTGCCCACCTCGTCCACGGCCGCCACGGTGAGGGCGCGCAGGTCGCCTCCCGGAGACGCCTTCAGGCGGCGGTGGATGTTCTCCACCACCACGATGGCGTCGTCCACCAGGATGCCGATGGAGAAGATCAGGGCGAACAGGGTCACCCGGTTGATCGTGTAGCCGATCACGTAGCTGACGAAGAGCGTCAACAAGATCGTGACCGGGATTGCCACCAGGACGACCACGCCCTCGCGCCGCCCCAGGGTGATCGTCAGGAACAGCACGACCGCGAGGGTGGCGAGGAGGAGGTGCTCCAGCAGCTCGTTCGCCTTGTCGTCGGCGGTCCGGCCGTAGTTGCGGGTGACCGCCACGCGCACCGTGTCGGGGATCACGACGCCCTTGAGGCCGTCGATGGTGGAGACCACCTGCTCGGCGATGCGCACGGCGTTCTCGCCCGCCTTCTTGGCCACGGAGATCGTCACGGCGGGCCAGACCGTGCCGGCGTCGGCGGTCGGGTCGGAGGGCGCCGCGCCGTCCTCGTGGCTGGCGGGACCCTTCCCGTACCAGACGTACTGGTCCGGCTCGCCCGGGGCCTCGTGGATCGTGGCGACCTCGCCCAGGTGGACCGGGCGCCCGCCGAACACCCCCACCACGAGGCGGGCGATCTCGTCCTCGTCCTTGAGGAAGACCCCCGTGCGCACGGGCACCTCCCTTCCGTCCGTGACCAGGGCCCCGGCGGGGAGGGACTGGTTCGCCAGGGTGAGGGCCTGGGCCACCTGGAGCGGGGCGATGCCGAAGCCGGCCAGGCGCGTGGGGTCGGGCTCCACCCGGATCTCCCGGGGGGCGCCGCCGACGGTCCGGACGCGGCTGGTGCCCCGGACCTTGGCGAGCTCGGTCTCCACGGCGTGGGCCACGCGCAGCAGCTCCGAGGCGGGCAGGCGCTCGCTCCACAGGGTGAGGGTCACGATGGGCACGTCGTCGATGCCCGTGGGCTTGATGATGGGCTCCCCCACGCCCACGTGCTCCGGGATCCAGTCCCGGTGGCTGAAGACCTTGTCGTAGACCTTGGCGACGCTGCGGGTGAGGTCCTCGCCCACGTAGAAGCGGACGGTGACCAGGCCCATGCCGGGGGACGCGGCGGAGTAGACGTACTCGACCCCCGGGATCTCCCCCAGCACGCGCTCGGCCGGGGTGGTGACGAGGGACTCCACCTCCTCGGCGGTGGCGCCCGGGAAGGGGATCATCACGTCCACGAGGGGGACGGAGATCTGGGGCTCCTCCTCCCGGGGCGTGGCGATCAGGGCCACGGCGCCGGCGAGGACGGCCGCCAGGACGAACAGGGGCGTCAGGCGCGAGGTGAGAAAGGCGCCCGCAATGCGGCCCGCAATCCCGACCCGGCCGGGCTCCTTTACCGGGCCTCCCACGCCCCGTCCCCCGCCGCCCGGCGGGCGGCCGCCGCGGCCCCGTTCACGTAGATGCGCTCGCCCGCGACGAGGCCGGCCTCGATGATCTGGTCGTCGCCCACCACCCGGCCGGGCCGCACGAGGCGCAGGTCCATGTCGTCGCCGTCACCGGCCATGTAGACGCCGGCTACCTCCGAGCGGCGCACGACCGCGGTGCGGGGGACGGTGAGCGCCTTGACCTCGCCGTGGACGATCTCCACCCGGCCGAACATGCCCGTGTACACCCCGGCGTTGCCGAACTCCCCGGCCGCGCCACCCGGGTCGAGGGCGGCGGGCGTCTCCAGGGAGACCTTGACCGTGAAGGTGTGGGAACGCGGGTCGGCGGCCGGGATGATCCGCGCCACCCGGCCCGGCAGGGGCCGGTCCACGCCGTCCACGTGGACGATCGCGTCGGCCCCGATGGCCACGTGGCGCAGGTCGCCCTGGGCCACGTCGGCCCACAGCTGGAAACCGCCCTCCGACTCCACCCGCATCAGGGGCGTGCCGGGGGCGGCCATCTCGCCGACCTCAACGAGGCGTTCGACAACGCGTCCGGCAAAGGGCGCGGTGACGCGGGTGTGGGCCAGGCGCGTCTCGGCCTGCTCCACGCCCGCGGCGGCCTCCCCGGCGGCGGCGCGGGCCTGGCTCAGGGCGGCCTCGGCCCGGTCGCGGTCGCGGGTGGTGGCGGAGCCGGCGGCAAGCAGGCCCTGGACGCGGGTGTGCTCGGTCTCGGCCTCGGCGAGCGTCGCCTTGGCCCGGTCCTGGATCGCCTTGGCGGCGGCCAGCTCGGCCTGGATGTCGCGGGGGTCCAGGCGCACGACGAGGGCCCCCTTCGCCACCGCCTGTCCCTCGCGCAGGGGGAGGGCCACCACCCGCGCCGTCACCTTGGCCGCGAGGACCGACTCGGCGCCGGGGTGGATCGTGCCGTAGGCGGTCACCGTCACGGGCACGGGCCGGGCCTGGACCGTCGTTGTCGGTGGCTCCGCGGTCACTGGCGTCGCGGTCGCGGGCGGCTCCTGGGCAAGCACGGGAAGGGCCGCCAGGAGCCACAGCCCCGCGAGCGCGTGAACCCACGCCCGCATCACGCCGCCTCGCTGTCCCGGGTTTCGCAGAACAGGTCGCGCACCATGGCGAGCAGCTCGAACACCTTGGGGTCGCGCACCCGGTAGAAGACCTGGTTCGCGTCGCGCCGGGCCAACAGGACGCCCCGGTCGCGCATCTGCCCCAGGTGCTGGGAGACGTTGGGCTGGCTGGTGCCCACCGCCTCCAGGATCTCCCCCACCGTGGCCTCGCCCTCGCCGATGGCGGTGAGGATGCGCAGCCGCAGGGGGTGGGCCAGTATCTTGAGGCAGCGGGCGCCGCGCTCCAGCTTGCCGTCGTCCACGTCGGTCAGGCAGGTGATCGGCACGGGGTTCTCCTAGTGCAGCTTGGGCAC
The DNA here is from genome assembly GCA_964528115.1 of uncultured Nitrospirales bacterium. Lineage (GTDB taxonomy): Bacteria > Nitrospirota > JACRHL01 > JACRHL01 > JACRHL01 > CAZGRJ01. The sequence goes on along the minus strand of CAZGRJ010000023.1, from coordinate 16,433 downwards.
GCCCATCCAGCGGCGCCCGATGCGCTCGTAGAAGGGGTCGGTGTTGCCGCGCCGCATCTTGTAGAGGAAGTAGCGCTCGAACGCCACCTTGGCCCAGTGGACCCACTTCCCGCGCTTGGACCACTGCTTGTTGCGCGGCGGGATCTGGGGCGAGGCGATGAAGGCCGCCCCCGCGTCGCCGAAGTCGGCCAGGCACAGGGCGTTCCAGGTGGGCACCGCCTCGGGCTCCTCGCCCTTCACGGCGTGGCGGATGTTGTGGACCACGGCGGTGGCCATGGTCTCGATCATGAAGCCCGTCTTGGGCGCCCCCGTCGGGACGGGTGTGGTCTCCACCGGCGGGATCGCCACGCACACGCCGATGGCGTGGATGTTGGGGTACTTGGGGTTGCGCTGGAACTTGTCCACCAGGACGAACCCCCGGGGGTTGCACAGCCCCTCCACCGCCGCCACCGGGTCCACGCCCTTGAAGGCGGGCAGCATCATGGCGAACTTGAAGGGCACCTCCTTCTCGCCCTCCCCGACCACGTCCAGGTGCATCGTCTCCTTCTCGACGCGCGTGACCTTGGCGTTGGTGACCCAGCTGATGTGGCGCTCGCGCAGCTCGTGCTCGAGCATGCCCTTGGAGTCGCCCACGCCCCCTAAGCCCATGTGGCCGACGTAGGGCTCGGAGGTGACGAAGGTCATGGGGACCTTGTCGCGGATGCGGCGCCGGCGCAGCTCGGTGTCGAGCATGCAGGCGTACTCGTAGGCCGGGCCGAAGCACGAAGCCATCTGGACCGCGCCCACGACGATGGGGCCCGGGTCCTTGCAGAACGCCTCGAACGCCTTGTTCGTGGCCTCGGCGTGGTCGATGGTGCAGACCGAGTGGGTGTGGCCGTTCGGCCCCAGGCCCTCCACCTCCTCGAACGCCAGCCTGGGGCCGGTGGCGATGACCAGGTGGTCGTAGTCCAGGCTCTGCCCGCCCACGAGCAACAGGCGGTTGTCCGCCGCCTGGATCTCCTGGACCGCCACGGGCACGAAGCGGATGCCCTTGCGGGCCAGGGGCTTCGCCAGCGGGAAGGTGATGTCCTCGCGGGTCCGCCAGCCGGCGGCGACCCACGGGTTGGAGGGCACGAACTGGAAGTAGTCGATGGCCGAGACCACCGTGACCTCGTGCCCGCGTCCCAGGGCCTCCTTCATCTCGTAGGCGGCGGGAAGCCCCCCGGTGGAGGCCCCGATGATGACCACGTGCGCCATGGGTCGATCTCCTCTATGGGTTCAGCGGCCCCGGCCCGTCACCGGATGGTTCCGGGGGCCTCGGGGCGGCAGGGGGTGAGTCCGATCCGCCGGAGGATCGCCATCATGGGGCACCAGCCGGTGAAGGCCGACTGGACCAGGTTCAGGCCGATGAAGGCGGAGAACCAGAGCCAGTTCGGGTTCACGTAGTGGGCCAGGGCGAGGCTCAGCAGGAGGAACGTTCCGGCAACCAGTCGAAGTCCGGCCTCGATCGTCATGGGAATGTCCTTTCGTCCCAGGGGGTGGCGGGCGGCGTTGCGCGAATAATCGTTATATTAGCATATAATTATCTAATGTCAACACCTCCCCCGGGATTTTTGCCCCCCTCAGCCCTCGTCCCGCCCCGCCCCGCCCCGAACCGCGCCGAGGGCCTCCAGCAGCGGCCCCAGGTGGGCCTCGTAGCGCCGCCAGCGTTCCATGGCGCCCTTGTACATGGGGCGCCGGACCTGGTCGTGGCTGGCCGTCGCCACCGGGCGGTCCGACTCGTGGAAGCGCAGGCAGCGCTCGTCCCACTCCAGGCCCGCGAACTCCACGATCCGCCGGCTCTGGCCCTCCTGGTCGGCCACCAGCTCCTCGTAGCGTACCTCCAGCATGGGCAGCGGCCGCACCTCCCGCCAGTGGGCCATCAGGCGCTCGTACTCGCGGTAGTAGAACCCCAGGTCGCTTAAGGACTGGGCGTAGGGGTGGGCGCCCGTGAAGGCCTGGAAGTAGCACGACAGGCAGTTGTCGCGGGCGTCGCGGATCAGGTGGATCGCGCGGGCGCCGGGCAGGAGCAGGCCGATGAGCCCCAGGTGCAGGAAGTTGTTCGGCATCTTGTCGGTCACCCGCGTCGCCGCCGGGTCCAGGCGGCGCAGGGCCTGGTGGTACCGCTCCGCCAGGGTGTCCAGGGTGGCCCGGTCCAGCTCGGCGACGCACTCCGGGTACGACGCCCCGGTGCCGAGCATGGTGGAGAGCCGCTGCGTGTACCAGGTGATCTCCGGCCGCTCCCCGGCCCCGAAGACCTGGGGGTGGCTCGCCAGGATCTGCTCCACCAGGGTGGTGCCCGAGCGCGGCATCCCCACGATGAACAGGGGCAGGCGGTAGCGGTTCGAGGCGCGCGGGAGCCGCGCCAGGGCATCGGCGGAGAAGGCCTCCATCAGCGCGTCCACGTGGGCCGCGTGGGCGGCCCGGTCGAAGGGGGTCCGCCGCAGGGCGTTGGCCTTCTCGTAGTGCGCGAACGCCCGGTCGTAGTCCTTCGACCGGTCGCACAGGTTGCCGGCGGCAAAGTGCAGGGCCTCGCGGCGCGGCGCGTCGAGGGCGTCGTCCGCGAGGGCGCGCTCGATCAGGTCCAGGGCCTGGGACGTCCGGTCCAGGCGCGGGGCGACGGCCGCGAACACGGCAACCGCGTCCGGGCCTGCCGTCCCCGCCTCCACGCGGGGGCCCAGCAGGGCCCAGGCCGGCTCCACCTCGCCCCGATGCTCCATGAGGCTTGCCATGCAGGCCACGGCGCGCTCGTCGTCCGGGTCCAGGGCGAGGGCCCGCGTGAGGACGCCCCGGGCCTCCTCCAGCTCCCCCAGGCGGGTGAGGGCCAGGCCGAGCTCCGTGTGGGCGACGGCGCTCTCCGGCGCGAGCTCGGTCCAGCGGCGGCAGTGGCGCACCGCGTCCGCCAGCGACCCCTGGGCCCCGAGCAGGCGCGCGGCGTGGATGTGGGCGGGGATGAAGTCGGGGGTCTGGCGGGTGACGGCGAGCAGGCGCTCGAGCGCTTCGTCGGACCGCCCCCGGACCTCGCTCACCAGGGCCATCCAGAAGCGCGGCTCCGCCGCCCGGGGAGCGAGGGCGATGGCCCGCTCCAGGTACGACGCCGCCCCCTCCGGGTCGCCCCGCTCCAGGAGGAGCGCGCCCAACTGGTTGATCGCGCCCACGTGGTCGGCCTGGCACGCGAGGGCCTTGCGGAACGCCGCCTCCGCCTCCGCCAGGCGCCCCTGGGTTCGCAGGGCGAGGCCCAGGAAGTGGTGCCCCTCGGCGAGCCCCGGCGCCGCCGCGGCGAGGCGCGCGAAGGTCTCGGCGGCCAGGTCCGGCCGGCCCATGGTCAGCCGAGCCGTCCCCAGGAGTCCGAGGGCCTGGACGTGGCTCGGGACCGCCGCGACGATCCGCTCGTACTCGGCCGCGGCGCCCGCGAGGTCGCCCGCCGCCTGGAGCGCCGTGCCGCGCTTCAGGCGCTCTTCCGGCGTCACGGGGCCATGCGGCGCATCACGACCTCGGGCACGGAGACCATGCGCGAGAGGGAGAGCAGGTAGAGGCAGGTGGCCGCCACGTCCTCCACCTGGATCATCTCCTCCGGCGGCACCCCGCTGCGCGCCACCATGGGCGTGGCCACGTAACCCGGACAGATGGCCGTCACCTTGATGCCGAACGGGATGCCTTCTTCCCGCAGACTTTCCGACAGGCCCAGGAGGCCGAACTTGGAGGCCGAGTACACGGCCCCGTCGCCGAAACCCTCCTTGGAGGCCACCGAGCCGATGTTGAGGATGTAGCCTCCGCCCCGCCCCTTGAGTACCGGCCAGGCGGCGCGCGCGCAAAGGTACGCCCCGCGCAGGTTGATCCCCTGCACCCGGTCCCACTCGTCCGGCGTCACCGCGTCGATGGGGCCCCAGGAGCCCACCCCGGCGTTGTTGACGAGCACGTCCAGGCCGCCGAAGTCGTCCGCCACCGCCGCGAACAGGGCCTTCACCTGCTTCTCGTCCGACACGTCCGCCGGGACCGCCAGGGCCCCCTCCCCCAGGGAACCCGCGGCGCGCGTCAGGCGCTTCTTGTCGCGCCCGCAGATCGCCACGCCCATGCCGTGGTCCTTCAGGGCCCGGGCGACGGCGAGGCCGATGCCGCTGCCGCCCCCGGTCACCAGGGCCACGCGGCCCGAGAGGTCGGGGGCCGCGCTCATGCCGGTCCCGGGTGTCCGGGGTCGGGGGTCTTTTCGGGGGGCCCGCCGCCGGCCCGGCCGAGGAACGGCTTGATCAGGTCGATGGGCAGCGGCACGACGATCGTGGTGCTCCGCTCGGAGGTCATCTCCGTGAGGGTTTGGAGGTAGCGCAACTGGAGGGCGATGGGCTGGTCCGACATGATGTGGGACGCCTCCGCCAGGCGCTGGGCGGCCTGGAACTCGCCCTCGGCGTGGATCACCTTGGCGCGCCGCTCGCGCTCCGACTCGGCCTGCTTGGCCATGGCGCGCTGCATCTCCTGGGGCAGGTCCACGTGCTTGACCTCCACCATGGAGACCTTGACCCCCCACACGTCCGTCTGCCGGTCCAGGATCTCCTGCAGGCGCTGGTTGATGTGCTCCCGCTCACTGAGCAGTTCGTCCAGCTCGGCGCTGCCCAGGACCGAGCGCAGGGTGGTCTGGGAGAGCTGGGAGGTGGCGAACAGGAAGTCCTCCACGTTGATGATGGCCTTCTGCGGGTCCACCACGTGGAAGTAGATCACCGCGTTGACCTTCACCGACACGTTGTCGCGCGTGATCACGTCCTGGGTGGGCACGTCCATGGCCACCGTGCGCAGGGAGACCCGCACCATCTTCTGGATGCCGGGGATGAGCAGGATGAGGCCCGGCCCCTTTACCTTCCAGAAGCGGCCGAGCTGGAAGACCACGGCCCGGTCGTACTCGCGCAGGATCTTGACCGCCGAGTAGAGGAACAGGACGATCAGGACCAGCCAGACGAAGGGGCTGGTCAGCAGGTAGAGCACGTCAGCCATGGGGCCTCTCCTTGTTGGGGGCCTGAGACCCCGATTCCTGGGGCGCGAGCAGCACCGTCAGCCCGTCGAAGCCGGTCACCCGCACCCGGGTCCCGGCCGGCAGGGGCGCCTCGGCGCGGGCGTTCCACGCCTCCCCTTCCAGCCAGACGCGCCCCTCCGGCCCCAGGGGCTGCTCCAGGGTGACGACCTTCCCGATCATCCCCTCCTCGCCCGACACGGGCCGGCGCCGGTGGGCGCGGATCGCCATCACGGCGGCCATGACGCCCAGGCCGACGGTGAACAGGGTCACGGGCCAAAGCACCTTCCAGCTGATCTGCAGGAACGGCACGTCCGTATCCATGAGCATGATGCTCCCCAGGATCAGGGCGATCACGCCGCCCGCCGTCGGTACCCCGAACCCGGGCACGAAGACCTCCGACACGAACAGGGCCAGGGCCAGCACGATCAGCCCCACCCCGGCGTAGGACACGGGCAGCGCCGAGAAGGCGTAGAAGGCCAGGATCAGGCAGATCGCCCCCACCACGCCGGGCAGGATCAGCCCCGGGTTGGACAGCTCGAAGATGATCCCGTACATCCCCAGCATCAGCAGGATGTACGCCACGTTCGGGTTCGCCAGGAGCGCCAGCAGCTCCTTGTGCCACGGGATCTCGACCGTGGTCACGGGCAACCCGGCGGTGGCGAGGGTCGTGTCGCCCATCACCGTGTGCACCGTGCGGCCGTCGACGTCCTTCAGGAGGGTCGGCAGGTCGGGGGCGATCAGGTCGATGACGCCCTTCTCCTTGGCTTGGGTTGCGGTGATGGAGACGGACTCCCGCACCGCCTCCTCGGCCCAGTCGCCGTTGCGGCCGCGCATCGTGGCGAGGGACCGGATGTAGGCCACGGCGTCGTTCGTGACCTTGGCCAGCATGGTCTTGTCCTCCTCCCCGCCGCCGCCCCCGAGGGAGACCGGGTGGGCCGCCCCCAGGTTGGTGCCGGGGGCCATGGCGGCCACGTGGGCGGCGTAGGTGATGAACACCCCGGCGGAGGCGGCGCGCGAGCCCTCCGGCGCCACGTAGACGATCACGGGCACGGGCGAGGCCAGAATGCCCTTGACGATCTTGCGCATGGAGGTGTCCAGGCCGCCCGGGGTGTCCATGCGCAGCACCAGCGCGGGGGCGCTCTGGGCCTCGGCTTCGTTCAGGGCGGTCTGGATGATGTCGGCGCTGGTGGGGCCGATGACGCCGTTCACGTCGAGCAGGAGCACGTCGGCGGCTCGGACGCCGGACGGCACCGCCCACGCCAACAAGACTACGGGGAGCCACCACGCGCGCATGGCCCGTAACGTACTACACCTGGGGCCCGGCGTGCATGTGGACTTGTGTTCGAAGGCGCCTCCCGGGCCCCCGAATCCGTTGACAGCAAGCACCCGCCGATGGTCTACTTTCGCCGCGGGGTAGAGCAGTCTGGTAGCTCGTCGGGCTCATAACCCGGAGGCCGGGGGTTCAAATCCCCCCCCCGCAACCAACTTCAGTCGCCACCCGCCGTCTCCGCAGATCGAGACGGCGTTTTTGTTTGTCCGGGAAAGACTTGGGGTACCCGCGAGGTCGCCCTCCAAGTCCGCCACGGGCTTGCCGGTGTCCGGGGCGTGGCCGGTGGCGATGCGGGATCGGGGCCTGGCGACGCCGGTGTAGTCCGTGAACCCCGTCGATGCAACGCGTGGGACGCACCCAGGCCATCGGAACGAAGGGGGCGGTGCCCACAAAAACCAGGGGCGTCAAGAAGCATTTCCGGCCGCCAACGTGCGCCGGCCCTTTCTTCATCAGAAGTTCAGGCGGAGAATCACCTCAGGTAAGGAAACACGCTGAATGAAAGTCATCGCCGTCGTTCCAGGCACAACTACGCTCTCCTTGGCGAACCGCGCCGAGCCGTCGGTGGCGGCGCCGGATGACGTGAAGGTGCGGGTGGTGCGCGTCGGAATCTGCGGAACGGACCGCGAGGAAGCGGCAGGCGGACGCGCCCGCGCTCCGGAAGGCGCGCAGGAGCTGGTGATCGGCCACGAGATGCTCGGCCAGGTGGTCGAGGTGGGCGCGGCCGTCACCCGGGTGCAACCCGGCGATTACGCGGTGTTCACCGTGCGCCGGGGGTGCGGTCGCTGCCAGCCCTGCGCGATAAATCGTCCCGATATGTGCGCCAGCGGCGACTATCGCGAGCGGGGGATCTCGGGCCTGGATGGCTACCAGGCCGAGTACGTGGTGGACCGGGAAGTCTACGCGGTGCGCGTGCCGCCGGAGCTGGAGCCGATCGGTGTGCTGATCGAGCCCCTCTCGGTGGTCGAGAAGGCGATCGACGAGGCCGTCCGGTTGCAGTTCGCCCGCCTTCCGCACGCGCAGGCCACGCCGGACTGGCTCCACGGCCGCCCGTGCCTCGTGTCGGGTCTGGGCCCGATCGGGTTGCTGGCGGCCCTGGCCCTGCGCCTGCGCGGGGCGCACGTATATGGCCTGGACATCGTCGACGCCGCCACCTCCCGCCCCCAGTGGTTGACCGCCATCGGCGGACTCTACATCGACGGCCGCAAGGTGAGGCCGGATCGGGTCGACGATGCGGTCGGCCCGATGGACCTGATCCTGGAGGCCACCGGCGTGCCGTCGCTCGAGTTCAATCTGCTGGACGCCCTGGCCCTTAACGGGGTGTACGTGCTCACCGGCATCCCCGGCGGCGACCGTCCGCTGGAGGTCCCCAGCGCCGAGCTTATCCGCGGATTGGTGCTGGGCAACCGGGTCATGCTGGGGAGCGTGAATGCGTCCCGCGACCACTATCAGATGGCCGTGGACGACCTCTACCAGGCGCACATGCGGTGGGGCGACCACGTGGCCCGGCTGATCACGCGTCAATATCCATACAAGAAGTTCGCGGCCGCGCTGGCTGCAGACGACGTGGACGAGATCAAGGTGGTGGTGGAATGGACGTCATGAATCGGGCCGGGGCGGGTCCGCGCGTTCCCAACACCCGCTTCGTCACCATGGTCGCGGGCATCTCGGCGCTGGGCGGCCTGCTGTTCGGATACGACACCGGCGTCATTTCGGGCGCCATTCTGTTCATCCAGCAGGACTTCGGCCTTTCGGGGACCCAGGAAGAGGTCGTGATCAGCTCGGTCCTGCTGGGTGCGGTGATCGGTGCCGCGTTCGGCGGACCGCTGGCGGACCGAATCGGACGCCGCCGCGCCCTCATCCTGACGGCCGTGATCTTCGCCCTGGGTGCCGTCGGGACGGCGCTGGCACCCGGCGTGGCGTGGCTGATCGTCGGGCGCGTGATCGTGGGCGCCGCCATCGGTGCGGCCTCGTTCACCGCCCCCCTCTACATATCCGAGGTCTCTCCCGTCGCCATCCGCGGCCGCCTGGTGGCCCTCAACCAGATCGCCCTCACCGCCGGAATCGTCGTCTCGTACCTGGTCGACTACGCCCTGGCGGAGGCTCGTGGATGGCGTTGGATGTTCGGCCTGGCGACGATTCCGGCGGTTGCCCTGGGGATCGGAATGCTGTTCGTTCCGGAGAGTCCCCGCTGGCTGATCAGCCGCGCTCTGCCGGAAAAGGCGCATGCTGTGCTGCAACGGATTCGTGGCGCGGCCGACGTGGACCGTGAATTCACGGACATTCGGACGAGCGTCGATCAGCAGAGCGGCGGTTGGACCGAGTTGCTGAGCCCGCTGGTCCGGCCGGCGCTGATCGTCGGGATCGGGCTGGCAATCTTCCAGCAGGTGACCGGCATCAACACGGTGATCTATTACGCCCCGACCATCTTCCAGTTTGCCGGCTTCACGTCCGCGTCGGTCGCCATTCTGGCCACCGTGGGCGTCGGGGTCGTGAATCTGTTGATGACCGTCGTCGCGATGCTGCTGCTCGACCGGGTGGGGCGCCGGCCCTTGTTGCTGACCGGCCTGGTAGGCATGGTGCTCAGTCTCGGCGTGCTGGGGCTGGCGTTCGCGTTGCCGGGCCTGCAACAGAACCTGGGCTGGATCGCCGTGGGAAGCCTGATGGCCTACGTGGGTGCGTTCGCGATCGGCCTGGGTCCCGTCTTCTGGCTGCTGATCTCCGAGATCTACCCGCTCAAGATTCGCGGCCTGGCGATGAGCGTGGCCACCGTCGCCAACTGGGGGATGAACCTCTTGGTCGCACTCACCTTCCTCACCCTGATCCAGCTCCTGGGACGTCCCGCGACGTTCTGGCTGTACGGCGTGGTGGGGATCGGGGCCTGGATCTTCGCCTACAGGCTCGTCCCGGAAACGAAGGGACGGACCCTGGAAGACATCGAGGCCCATTGGCGCTCCGGTGGGCAGCCGCGCGCGCTGCGCCAGCGTTTGTAGCATGTAATGGTAAGGACCAAGGACGAAAGACAATGACCACGACATCGAAGGGTGATGCGCCCGGTTGGCCAGGCATTGCGCCGCGCTGGACGTCCAGTGCCAAGAGCGGGGTGGGCACGGCGCTCCATCCCAACAGCCGCGTCTGGTTCACCGTCAGCCACGGGATCCTGAACGAGATTTACTACCCCCGCGTGGACCAGGCCTGCACCCGGGACATGGGCCTGATTGTCACCGACGGGCGCGACTTCTGCTCGGAGGAGAAGCGCCACGCCCAGCACGAGATCGCCTGTCTGGCCGACGGCGTGCCGGGCTATCGGCTGGTCAATACCTGTGTGGAGGGGCGCTACCGCATCGAGAAGGAGATCCTGGCGGACCCCCGGCGCGACGTGGTGCTCCAGCAGACCCGCTTCGTCCCCCTTGAAGGGGCGATGGAGGACTATCGCCTCCATGTCATCCTGGCGCCGCACCTCGGCAACCGGGGCGCCGGCAACACCGCCTGGGTGGGCGACCACAAGGGCCTGCCGATGCTCTTCGCCGAGCGGGACGGCCAGGCGCTGGCGCTGGCTTGCTCCACTCCGTGGCTAAGGCGGTCGGTCGGGTTTGTCGGCTTCTCGGACGGGTGGCAGGACCTCGTCGCCCACAAGCAGATGGCCTGGGAGTACGCCCGCGCCGGCAATGGCAATGTCGCCCTGACCGGCGAGATGGACTTGCGCGTGTCGGAAGGCCGATGTGTGCTCGCCGTGGGCTTCGGCCGCAACGCCGAGGAGGCCGGACATCGGGCGCTGGCCAGCCTGTCGGAGGGGTTCGACTCGGCCCGGACGGCCTATATCGGGGACTGGAATGCCTGGCAGCGCCCCCTACTTCCGCTGGAAGACACGCAACCGAGCGGTGGGAGCCTCTATCGAATCAGTGCCGCCGTCCTGCGCACCCATGCGGCAAAGAGCTTTCCGGGCGGTCTCATCGCCAGCCTTTCCACCCCGTGGGGTTCCTCGATCGGGGACGATGACCTCGGCGGCTACCACCTGATCTGGCCGCGGGACCTGGTCGAAACGGCCGGCGGTTTGCTGGCCGCCGGCGCCAATGACGATGCCGCCCGGGTGCTCACCTACCTGCAGGCTACCCAGGAGCAGGACGGCCACTGGCCGCAGAACATGTGGCTGGACGGATCTCCCTATTGGCACGGGGTCCAGATGGATGAGGCCGCCTTCCCCATCCTGCTCGTCGATCTGGCCCGGCGCGAGGAGGCCCTGGGCTCCGATCAACAGGCGCGTCTCTGGCCGATGGTGCGCCGCGCGGCGGAGTTCGTAACCTGCAACGGCCCGGTCACCCAGCAGGACCGGTGGGAGGAGGACCCCGGCTACTCGCCCTTCACCACGGCGGTCGAGATCGCGGCGTTGCTCGCCGCCGCCGACCTGGCGGACCTGAACCGCGAGCCGAAGGTGGCCGCGTACCTGCGAGAGACGGCCGATTCATGGTATGCCGGCATCGACCGGTGGATGTACGTGACCGGCACGGAGCTGGCGGGCCGTGTCGGCGTCGAGGGCTACTACGTTCGCATCGCCCCGCCGGACAATCCCGAGGCCGCCTCGCCGGCGATAGGATTCGTCCCGATCAAGAACCGACCGCCCGGGGAGAGCCGGGAGCCCGCCTCCCAGATCGTCAGCCCGGACGCGTTGGCCCTGGTCCGGTTCGGCCTGCGGACGGCGGACGACCCCCGCATCGTAAACACGGTGAAGGTGGTGGACGCACTCCTCAAGGTCGAGACCCCATACGGTCCCGCCTGGCATCGGTACAACGAGGACGGCTACGGGGAGCATGAGGACGGCTCCCCCTTCGACGGCACCGGCGTGGGACGGGCTTGGCCCCTGCTCTCCGGGGAGCGGGCGCACTACGAGCTGGCGGCGGGACGGACGGATGCCGCCGGGGCGCTGCTCACGTCGCTGGAGGCTTTCGCCAACGGCAGCGGGCTCTTCCCGGAGCAGGTCTGGGACATGCCCGACATCCCCGAGATGGAGCTCATCTTCGGCCGACCCTCCGGCTCGGCCATGCCCCTGGTGTGGGCGCACGCCGAATACATCAAGCTGCGGCGCTCGCTGCGCGACGGGCGCGTGTTCGACATGCCGCCCCAGACCGTCCAGCGGTACCTGATGGAGCCCCTCCGGCCCGCCTACGCGGTCTGGCGGTTCAACCACAAGTGCAGGGAGATCCCCGCGGGGAAGGTCCTACGCGTCGAAACGCTGGCGCCCGCCGTCGTCCACTGGAGCCCCGATGGCTGGCAGACGGTCAACGACACCCGGACCCAGGACACGGGCCTGGGCGTCCATACGGGCGACCTTCCGACGGACAAACTGCCGCACGGGGCGACCCTGAGCTTCACCTTCTTCTGGCCCGCCGGCGACCGATGGGAGGGCGCGGACTTCGCGGTGGGAATCGGCGATTAGGCGTGCATCGGTCCGTGTGCCGCCAAGGCGTCCTGACAGCGGCCGAGAAGGCCGCCCGAGCCGAACGCGCCGATAACGGCGTTTCGGCACATAACTCACTGACAAGTCAAGACAAATGACTCCGGACGTCGAACAGAAAATAGAGTCGGTTGCGCCCCCCCGCAGCCACCCCCCCCCGCCAGACCTTACGTATTCGGGACGCGCCGGGGCCGTTGCATGCGGTCCCGGGCCGGCCTAGCGCGCCTTCCGCAGGAAGACGCTGCCCGGCACGATCACGGAGTCCTTCGAAACCAGCGTCGGGCGGTCCACCTGGCCCACCTGGACCCACAGGAAGCGGTTGAAGATGCGCTCCAGCTCGGCCTCGGGCATGCCGGGGAAGCGCCGACGCCAGAAGTCCATGTGGGGCACCGCCAGGAGGTGGGAGGCGGAGGGATAGCCCAGGCCGTTGAACATGGCGCCGTGCAGGCCCTGGATCACGGCGACGCCGCCCGTCCGTTGGATGGAGTGCGCGAGGGCCGGGTTGATGTGCAGGTCGGCGCGGTTGAACAGGGGCCAGGCGGGCTGAAGGGGGTTGAAGGTGGCGAAGGCCGCCGCCGCCATCACGCCGAACACGGCCAGCGCCCCGGTGTGGAACGCCGCCCGCGTCACGCGCCGCGTGAGGGCCATGAGGGCCAGGACCGGGACGATCACGATCAGGTCCATGGGCGCGTCGCGCAGGGGCACGTCCGCGGCGCGGGGGACCTTGAAGATCAGCCAGCCGGCCGCGATCAGGGCCGCGAAAGCCGCCGCCCGGGGCCACGTCGGGCGCAGGCCGACGCGCGCGGCGGCGAGCCACGCGAGCAGCAGCAGCAGAAGCCCCGCGGCGTAAACGATCCGGTCCGGCGGCACGCGGTTCCACAGGAGCGGCATCCCCGCCCACGCGGGCAGCGGCAGGAGCATCCAGGCCCAGGTCAGGAGCAGGCCCAGCCCCAGGGCGATGGGCGTCCGGAGGGGGCCGTCGTCGCGCCAGCGGCGCAGGGCGCCCCAGTCCAGGAAGCACAGGACGAACAGCACGTAGTACGTGCCCACCACGCCCGACAGGCAGATGTTCACCCCTTCGATCAGGGAGCGGTGGTCCACCACCTGCGACGTGGGCCACAACTGGGCCGCGAACCGGTCCAGGCCCACCCCGCCGCCGCCGCTGAAGCGCCGGCCGGGGTAGTAAGTGTTCCAGGTGGCCGCGAGGTAGTCCTTCAAATAGAAGCCCGCCGTCGCCACGGCGCCGAGGGTGGCGGCGCCCAGACGGGCCAGGGGCGCGGGGCGCAGGATCTCCGGGCGGAACGCGATCAGGAACAGCAGGGCCACGAAGGCCAGGGGCAGCATCAACGGCGGGTAGAAGAACGACAGCAGCCACGAGGTGGCGACCCAGTAGAACAGGGGCCCCTTCCACAGCCACCGCACGGGCAGGTCGGCGACCACCAGGAACCACGGGAACAGGGCCAGGGGCGGCCCCAGGATCGTCCACCAGTACTGCGTGAAGCCGGTGAAGAAGAGAATGAGGGAGAGGAGCGCCGAATCCGCCTTCCCCGCCCCGGCCATGCGGAACAGGAGGGTGTAGCCCACCAGGAACAGGGCAATGACGGCGAAGTGATGGAAGCTGAACGCCCGGGCCGGGTTCACCAGGGGGTAGAGCCAGAACGTCGGCTTGAACGCCATCCCCCAGTCGAACACCGGCAGGGAGAACATCATCCGGAGGTCCTCGCCGTAGAGCGAGGTGTGGTTGTAGCGCTGGAAGCCGTTGTTGACGGTGGCCTGGGTCAGGGGCGTGATGCCGGCCCACTCGTCGGCCCGGATGGGGCGCGCCTCGCCCAACACGGGCCCGTCGCCCTGCACGCCCAGCAGGTGGAAGGCGTAGCCGTAGGACGAGGGCGACCAGGCGCCCGCCACGTACACCACGCCGCACAGCAGCAGGAGCGCCAGGAGCACCCCGTCGAGGGTCCGCGCGCGGCCCCCGGGCCGGGCCGAAGATCGTTCGCCGAATGGTGCCAAGGAGGTCCGCCCAAGCCCGCCTGCAAAGCGGCAGGCGGCGGGCGGGCATGGTAGCACGCCGGGGCCTAGAACCCCCGCGACACGCCGCCCAGGAGCTGGTGGACGTTGACGTTCAGATCGGCCGAGCGGCCGCCGTGCAGGTCCTCGTGCAGCCAGGCGCGGTCGAGCTTGGCCTCGCCGAAGACGCCCCACCGGTCCCCCACCCGCGCCGAGAGGCCCAGCAGACCCTGCACCGCCGGGCCGCCGTACTGGTACTCGCTCACCCGCGTCCCGCCGATCTCCGCCTCCACGTGGGGCAGCGCGATGCCCGCCCCGACGCCCGCGTAGGGGCGAATGCGGCCGTCGCCGCGCACCAGGGCGTTCAGGGTGAGCAGGTTCAGGCCGTGGCTGTTGTTGAAGCTCGTGATGGAGGCCGAGGTGGGCTCCACGGCGTCCACGGGCGTGCCGCCGCGGCTGCCGGTGACGCGCACGGCGGTGTCCTTCAGGTAGATCTTGGCGTGGGTGAAGTCCAGGGCGAGGCCCGTGTCCGGGTCCCCCTCGCGCCAGTGGGTGAGGCGGATGCCGTAGTAGAGCGGGTTCTCGAACGACCGCGCGTGCCAGGAGACGCCGTGGTAGGTCACGTCGTCCCCCGCGCCCTTCACGTGCAGGTCCGACCGGGGCGCCGCCGAGACGCCCAGGTAGAGCGCCACCTCGTTCTCCGCATGGGCCGCCGTCCCCGTCAGGAGCAGGACGGTGAGGACCGCCGCCAACCGGGCGGGCATCATGCCAGCCAGACCGCGACGCCGCCGGCCGCCAGCACGGCGAGGTAGATGCCGATCACGCGCCGCCCGATGGCGGGTCCGCCCACCACCAGGGCGATCCCGGCCTTGACCACGGTGTTGACCGAGGCGGCCGTGACGATCGCGCCGGTGGCGGCCCGCAGCGTCAGGTCCGCGCCGGTCATCCGGGCCACGGAGATGGTCAGCGCGTCCACGTCGGTGAGCCCGGACAGCGCCGCCACCGCGTAGACCCCTCCCGTGCCGAACCAGTCCTGGAAGTACCGGGTGGCGACCACCACCACGGCCAGGAACGCCCCGAACTTCAGCGCCATGCCGAGCTCCAGGGGGTTGGCGATCTCCCGCACGTCGGGGTTCGAGGCCCCGCTGGGCGGCTCGGCGAACCGCAGGACCAGCGCCCCCGCGAGCCCGACCGCCGCCATGGCCACCATGGGGATCGCGAGCATCCCGGCCAGGGGCCGGTTGAACGCGGCCGCGATGACGATGATGCGCAGGAACGTGACGGAGCCCGCCAGCACCACGCCCACCGCCAGCACGGGGCCGATCGCCTCCGCCCGCCGCGCGATGCGGGAGAAGGCCAGCGTGGTGGCGGTGGACGACGCCAGGCCGCCGAGCAGGCCGGTGATCAGCGTCCCCACCTGCGGTCCGGCGAGGCGGATGGCGATGTATCCGGAAAACGACAGACCCGCCACCAGCACCACCGCCCACCACAGGGCGTAGGGGTTCAGCACGCCGCCGGGGCCGTAGCCCGTGTCGGGCAGCAGCGGCAGCATCACCACCGAGATGATCGCCAGCTCGATCGCGGCGGTCAGCTCGAACCGCTCCATGTGCTGGATCCAGCGGTGCAGCACCGACTTGACCGCCAGCAGCGCCGTCGCCACCACGCCGGCGGCGGCCACCGGCGCCATGTCGCCCAGCACCGCCGCCACGCCCAGGGCGAAGACGAGCAGCTCCGCGATCTCCGTCGTGATGCCGTAGTCCTTTTCCTGGCGGGTGCTGAGCCAGTAGCTCGCCGCCACGACGGCGGCGTAGCCGACGAAGAGGAACCCGAGGATGAAGGGACCCACCAGCTTGGCGAGCCAGCCGCTCATCCCCCCGAACAGCCCCATCAGGGCGAACGTCCGGATGCCCGCCACCCGGATGCCGCCCGACCGGTCGCGGGTGTGCCAGCCGCGCTCGAAGCCGAACAGCAGGCCGATGGCGAGCGCCAGGCCCAGCCGCTTGAAGATCTCCAGCTCGTCCATGGAATCCGGCCCGCATTGTACAGAGGGCCGGCACGGCGCCGGGATGACGTGCGCCGGGTTCGCCCCCCGGGCGCGCCCGGGGCTACTTCGCCCGCGCCTCCAGGTAGTCCTTGAGGACCACGGCGTTGTTGCGCTCGGTGTCGCGGGCGGCGTAGACGAGGGTGACGGGCCCGCCCGCCTTCACGGCTTCCAGGAGCGGCGCCCACGCCTCGGGCCGCTCGTCCAGCTCGGCCCGGTAGTCGGCGGCGAACGCCTCCCACCCCTGGGGCCGGTGGCCGTAGCGAATCCGCAGCGGGTTGCTGGGGGCCGCCTCCCGCACCCACGCCTCCACCGCCAGGGCGTCCTTGGCGACGCCGCGCGGCCACAGCCGGTCCACCAGGAAGCGCCGCCCGTCCGAGGGCGCGGGGGCCTCGTAGGCCCGCTTGAGGCGGATGTCGGTTCCCTTGGGCATCGGTCGCGCGGGCCTAGGCGGCCCTTGTCAGCCGCACACCCCTCGGCTATCATACGCGCTCGCCCGTAGGGCCCGGTTGTGGGCGGGAATAGCTCAGTTGGTAGAGCACAACCTTGCCAAGGTTGGGGTCGCGGGTTCGAATCCCGTTTCCCG
>CAZGRJ010000022.1:18229-27483 GCA_964528115.1 uncultured Nitrospirales bacterium | reverse complement strand
CTGCAGGCCGCCGGCGATCACGTGGCGGCGAACACTTCACCGTAAGGCCTCACTGTATAGTCAACGGAGCCTCAGGGAATGGACATACGCAAGGTAAAAAAACTAATCGAATTGCTTGAGCAGTCCGACATCGCCGAAATCGAAATCCGCGAGGGCGAGGAGGCAGTGCGCATCAGCCGCAATTACCCGGGCGGCGCACAACCTCAGTATATACAGGCGGCCCCGCCGCCCGCCGCCGCGCCCCAGGCAGCCGCGTCGGAACCCAAACAAGACGCCCCCGGCAACGGCCTGCCGGCGGGCCATACGGTGGAATCCCCCATGGTGGGCACCTTCTATCGCGCACCGTCGCCCGGCAGCAGCGCGTTCGTGGAGGTGGGCCAGCAGGTCAAGGCCGGTGACACCCTGTGCATCATCGAGGCCATGAAGATGCTCAATCAGATCGAATCGGACGCCGACGGTACGGTGGCAGCCATCCTGGTGGAAAACGGTCAACCCGTGGAATACGGTGAGCCGTTGTTTGTCATTCAATAACCGCTTATGTTCGAGAAGCTAGTCATCGCCAATCGGGGCGAAATCGGGCTGCGCATCCTGCGCGCGTGCCGGGAACTGGGCGTCAAGACCGTGGCTGCATACTCCGCCGCCGACCGCGATCTCAAACACGTGCTGCTGGCCGACGAATCCGTGTGCATCGGCCCGGCGGCCTCGGCGGAGAGCTACCTCAATATCCCCGCCATCATCAGCGCCGCGGAGGTGACCGATGCGGTGGCCATTCACCCCGGATACGGATTCCTGTCCGAGAACGCCGACTTCGCCGAGCGCGTGGAGCAGAGTGGTTTCATCTTCGTCGGGCCGCGTTCGGAGACCATCCGCCTCATGGGCGATAAGGTCTCGGCCATCAAGGCCATGAAGGCCGCGGGCATCCCGTGCGTGCCCGGCTCGGAAGACCCGCTGGACAACAACGCCGATGAAAACCTGCGCATCGCCCGCGGCATCGGCTACCCGGTGATCATCAAGGCCGCCGCCGGCGGCGGCGGACGCGGCATGCGCGTGGTCCACAGCGAGGCGGCACTGCTCAACGCCATCGCCATGACCCGCGCCGAGGCCGCCGCCGCGTTCAGCAACGACACGGTGTATATAGAAAAGTACCTGGACAACCCGCGCCACATCGAGATCCAGGTCCTGGGTGATACCCAGGGCAACTGCATTCACCTGGGCGACCGCGACTGCTCGGTACAGCGCCGCCACCAGAAGGTCCTCGAGGAGGCGCCGGCGACCAAGCTGCCGGACAAGTCCCGCGAGCGCATCGGCGAGCTGTGCGTAAAGGCGTGCCGCAAGATCGGCTACGTGGGCGCGGGGACGTTTGAATTCCTCTATCAGGACGAAAAATTCTACTTCATCGAAATGAACACCCGGTTGCAGGTGGAACACCCCGTCACCGAGATGATCACCGGCGTGGACCTGGTCAAGGAACAGCTGCGCATCGCCGCGGGAGAACCCCTCGCCTTCCGGCAAAAGGAAATCCGCTTTCACGGCCATGCCATCGAGTGCCGCATCAACGCGGAGAACGCCCACACCTTCGTGCCGTCACCGGGCAAAATCACCCAGTACCACCCTCCCGGCGGACCCGGCATCCGCGTCGACACCCACATCTACAACGGCTATACCGTGCCGCCCTATTACGATTCCCTGGTGGGCAAGGTCATCGCCTTCGGCGACACCCGCGAGTCGGCCCTGGCGCGCATGCGCACGGCCCTGACCGAGATGGTGGTGGAAGGCATCGATACCAACATCCCCCTGCACCGCGAGATCCTTCACGACACCGCCATGCAGGCCGGCGGCGTCAACATCCACTACCTGCAAAAGAAACTGGAGCGCTGAGTACGTCGCCGCCGCCCGGCCGCGGCGCCGGGCGACCCAGTGGTAAACCCGTGACATTAACGGACTGGATACAACTGACCGCCACCGCTCGCGCCGAACACGCCGAGCAGGTGGGTGACGCGCTCAGCGCCGCCGGGGCGCTGGCCGTGACCGTACACGGTGATGACACGCAAGATGTTCTTGAGCCCCTGCCCGGGACGACACCGCTGTGGGAACACAACAAGGTCGTGGGCCTGTTCGCCGCAGGCACGCCCATGGAGCCCGTGCTGGCGCGGCTGCGTGCCGACGCCGGGCCGGCGCTGATCGGCGAGTGCACCGTCACCACCCTGGCGGATCAGGCATGGGAGCGCGCCTGCCTCAACGACTTCAAACCCATGCGCTTTGGCGCCAGGACATGGGTATGCCCCAGCTGGGGCGAACTTCCGCCGCAGCCCGACGCAGTCATCCTGCACCTGGACCCCGGCCTGGCCTTCGGTACCGGCTCCCATGCCAGCACGGCGCTGTGCCTGACATGGCTGGACGCCCATCCCCCGGCGGGTCTGACGGTGGTGGATTACGGCTGCGGCTCCGGCATTCTCGGCATCTGCGCGGCCAAATACGGCGCGGCGCGGGTATGGTGTGTGGATTACGATCCCCAGGCACTGCTGGCCACCCGCAACAACGCCAAACACAACGACGTGGCCGCGCACATCGAAACACGCACCCCGGAACACGATGGGGATATTCGCGCGCAGGTGGTGCTGGCCAATATTCTCGCCGCGCCGCTTATCGAACTGGCGCCGCGCTTTGAAGCCATGCTCCAGCCGGGCGGGCATATCGTCCTAGCGGGCCTGCTCAACGACCAGGCCGCGGCGATCGTGGATGCCTACCGCCCGTGGGTGGAGTTACAAATCGCAGACACCCGTGACGGGTGGGCGTTGCTCACGGGCCGGCGTGCCGCGGGCATATGACCGAATCTCGATGTAGTATCATTCACCGGCAACTAACCGCGACACATTCATGTATACCCAGTGCCCTGAATGCTACACCGTATATAACGTGCACACCGTGCAGCTGGCGGTGGCCAACGGCTCGGTGCGCTGCGGCGTTTGCGGCCGCGTATTCAACGCCGTGGAACGGCTCGCCGAAGACCTGCCCGAGGACGTCAAGCTCCTCGCGGCGGTGGACTCGCCACAAAAGGATACGCCGCCGCTGTTTCGCAGCAAACCGGTGATGGCCGAATCCGACGTCCCGCATCCGGCCTCGGTATACTTCCCATCGTCCAGGACACCGCGATCCGTTGCGCGCTCGCCCCTGCTGAGCACGTCACTGTGGAGCATCGGCATCCTCGCCGGCGTTTTGGTATTCGTTTTGCAATACGGCTATTTCATGCGCGACGACCTGGTGAAGTACGCGCAGCTGCGTCCGTGGCTGGAACAAATGTGCCGGTTCCTTGACTGCCGTGTGCCGCCGCGCCGCGACTTGTCGCGCATCGCCATCCTGGACCGGCAAGTCATTGAAGACCCGGATGAACCGGGCGCACTGCTGGTGGATGTGACCATCGAGAACAACGCATCGTTCGCGCAGCCGTTTCCCATTCTGCAACTCAGCCTGTCCGACATGAACGGACACGTCGTCGCCCGCGGCCGCTTCACTCACCAACAATATCTCATTCATAAACCGACGCTTGAAGAACTGCCGCCGGGTACGCCCGTCAAGGTGCATCTGGAAATCATCGACCCAAGCAAGAACGCTACCAACTTTGAATTTTCCTTTCTATAATTTTTGTCTCCCAACAAGATCTTTATCCCCGCTGAAGAACTGTGTATAGTGTAGCTGCCTCGTTGTTTTCTCGACTCCACGTTAAAATTATTAAGCTGCCATCGCATGCAGATAGGACACTATACACTTCGTAATAATCTCGTCCTCGCGCCCATGGCCGGCGTGACGGACCGCCCCTTCAGGCAATTATGTAAAAGGCTCGGCGCCGGCATGGCGGTATCAGAAATGGTCTCGTCCAACGCACTGCTGTGGGGCAGCGAAAAGACCCGGCGGCGCATCGATCACCAGGGCGAGGTGGAACCGCGCATCGTGCAGATCGCCGGCGCCGATCCGGCGCACATGGCCGAGGCGGCGCGGTTCAACGTGGACCACGGCGCGCAGATCATCGACATCAACATGGGTTGTCCGGCCAAGAAGGTGTGCAACGTCATGGCCGGCTCCGCGCTGCTCCAGAATGAAACGCTGGTGGCGCGCATCCTCGAGGCCGTGGTCAACGCCGTGAACGTACCCGTGACCCTCAAGATACGTACCGGATGGGACCCGGACCACCGCAACGGCATTGCAGTGGGGCGCCTCGCCGAAGCATGCGGCGTCAAGGCTTTGACCGTTCACGGGCGCACGCGCGCATGCGGCTTCTCCGGCACGGCCGAATACGACACCATCGCCGCCATCAAGGCCGCGCTGCGCATCCCGGTGATCGCCAACGGCGACATCGATTCGCCGCAAAAGGCGCGCCGGGTGCTGCATGACACCGGCGCCGACGCCATCATGGTGGGCCGCGCCGCCCAGGGGCGACCGTGGATCTTCAACACCATCGATCACTATCTTCGTACTGGGAATATACTCCCAGAACCATCACACACCGACATCCGTGATTTAATGTTGGAACACCTCACCCGTCTGTATGAATTTTATGGTGAACGCACAGGCGTGCTCATCGCGCGCAAGCATCTTTCCTGGTACAGTAAACGACAACCCGGGGGGGCCGTGTTCCGGCAACGGGTCAATAAAGTCGCCTCTGCAGAACAACAAACAACAATGACCCGCGATTTTTTTGATGAGCTCGCGGAACATCAATTGGGGATCGCTGCATGAGTCTGTCAACCGCACCTGACCAACTACCCTACGACAACGTTATCGCGCTGCCGGAGCAGGAACGCCGCAAGAAGCCGCTGTGCGACTGCGTGCTGTCCAGCCTGGCGATGTACTTCCGCGACCTGGAGGGGCACCCGCCCCAGAAACTGTACCAGATGGTCATCAATGAAGTGGAGCGCCCGCTGCTGCAACTGGTGATGGAGCACACCAGAGGCAACCAGACCAAGGCCTCAGAACTGCTGGGCATCAACCGCAGCACGCTGCGCAAAAAGCTGACTCAGTACGGCATTGAATAGCCGCACCGGCGCCGCCCGCCATGGAACGCGGGCCGCAAACAATCACGATGCGGACAGCGGGCACCTGTCGCCCGCCGGTAAATCAATGATAAAAATAAAGCGCGCGCTCATCAGCGTATCCGACAAGACGGACGTGGCCGCCTTCGCCGCGCGGCTGCATGCCCGCGGCGTGGAGATCCTGTCCACCGGCGGCACCGCACGGCTGCTGGGCGAACAGGGTATCAAGGTCACCGAAGTCTCCGACTACACCGGCTTCCCGGAGATGATGGACGGCCGCCTCAAAACCCTGCACCCCAGGATTCACGGCGGACTGCTGGGGCGGCGCGGCATCGACGACGCGGCCATGGCCGACAGCGGCATCCTGCCCATCGATCTGGTGGTGGTGAATCTGTATCCCTTTGAACAGGCCATCGCACGATCCGACTGCGACCTGGCCATGGCCATCGAGAACATCGACATCGGCGGCCCCACCATGCTGCGCGCCGCGGCGAAGAATCACGCCGCCGTCGCCGTGGTGGTGGACCCCAAGGACTACCCGCGCATCCTGCAGGCCCTGGACGATAACGACGGCGCCCTGGGCGATGATCTGCGCTTTGCCCTGGCGGTGAAGGGGTTTCAACACACCGCCCACTACGATGCGGTGATCGCCAACTACCTGTCATCCCATAATGCCGAAGACGACGCGGACTTCCCCCAGCAGCTTACCCTGTTGTTCAACAAGTCCCTGGACCTGCGCTATGGCGAGAACCCCCACCAGCGCGGCGCGTTCTATGTGGAACAACCGCCGGTCAAGGACAGCATCGCCGCATCCGTTCAACTGCAGGGCAAGGAGCTGTCCTACAACAACATCGCCGATGCCGACGCCGCCCTGGAGTGCGTGAAGACTTTCACTGGCGCCACGGCGTGCGTCATCGTCAAACACGCCAATCCGTGCGGCGTGGGCCTCGGCGCCTCTCTGGCCGAGGCTTATGAACGCGCCTATGCCACCGATCCCACGTCGGCCTTCGGCGGCATCATCGCCTTCAACCGCCCCCTGGACGCCAACATGGCGAAGCTGATTCTGGATCGTCAGTTCGTCGAGGTCATCGTCGCCGCCGGCGTGGATGAGGCGGCGCGCGCGGCGCTGGCCAAAAAGCCCAATGTGCGCGTGCTGCGCTACGGCGGGGGCGTTGCGCTAAAACCCGGCTGGGACTACAAACGCATCGGCGGCGGCCTGCTGGCGCAGGAACCGGACGCTGCCACCCTGGACGCTGACCAGCTCACCACCGTTACCCGGCGCGCGCCCACCCAGCGGGAGCTGGAGGATTTGCTATTCACCTGGAAGGTGGCCAAGTTCGTCAAGTCCAACGCCATTGTCCTGGGCAGGGACAGCACGACCATCGGTATCGGCGCCGGGCAGATGAGCCGCGTGGACAGCTGCCGCATGGCCATCATGAAGAGCCGTGACGCGCAGCTGGAGACCCGCGGCGCGGTCATGGCCTCGGATGCGTTCTTCCCGTTTCGCGACGGCCTCGACATCATAGCCGAGGCGGGCATCACCGCGGTGATACAGCCCGGCGGCTCCATGCGCGACGACGAGGTCATCGCCGCCGCCGACGAGCACGGCATGGCGATGGTCTTCACCGGCATGCGGCACTTCAGGCACTAGGCACGGCGCGGCACGGATGGCGATTCGTCCCCATAAGGGCCGCTTCCCCAAGGTGGACCCCACCGCTTTCGTGGACGAGAGCGCCCAGGTGATCGGCGACGTGACCATCGGCCCCGAATCGTCCATCTGGATGAACGTGGTGGTGCGCGGCGACGTGAACCACATCCGCATCGGGGCCCGCACGAACGTGCAGGACGGCTCGGTCCTGCACGTGACGCGCGAGACCCACCCCCTGGTGATCGGCGACGACGTGACCATCGGGCACGCCGCCATCATCCACGGCTGCACCCTGGAGAACCACGCCTTCATCGGGATGGGGGCCACGGTGATGGACGGGGCCGTGATCGGGGAGTTCGCCCTGGTGGGGGCCGGGGCCCTGGTGACCCAGGGGCGGAAGGTGCCGCCCCGGACGCTGGTCATGGGCTCCCCCGCCAAGCCGGTGCGGGAGCTGACCGACGCGGAGGTGGCGCAGATCCGCCGCTCCGCGAGGAACTACGTGAACGACCGCCTCGCCTTCATGGAGGACGAGGGCTAGGTTGTCGTCAGGGGGCCGCTACGGTCCGTCGCTTCCGCCCGGGACGTGGCGGATGCGCTCCTCCTTCCAGCAGTACACGCACAGCCGCCGGTGCGGGTCGCCGATGTACCGGTGCCCCAGGAAGGGGCACAACAGGCCGCGCACGCGCCTCCAGAAGCCCCCCACCCCCGGGCCCTAGACCTCCCGCTCCTCGTACACGGAGGTCTTCTTGCAGCGGCACACCGCCCGCACGCCCTCCAGGCGGTCGGAGAGGTTGTGGGCGGTGTAGGTGAGGGGGAGGTGGTGGAACTCGCGCCCCACCTGGTGGGAGGCGCTCTCGACCCCCAGCTTGCCGCCCTCGAGGATCACCCGCATGTAGACGTCGCCCCCGTGGTCGCACTTGCCGCTGACCGTCACGGTCAGGCGGGTGGCCTGCTGGAGGGTGTCGGCATCGACCCGGTCGATCGCGATCTGGCACACGGACCCGCGCTCTGCTCCATTCGTGAGGGGCGGACACCCGCCCGGGTGGTGTCGGGGCGCTGGGTACTATAGCAAAACCCCCCCGCGCCGCGCCCCCCGTGCCGGGCCGGCCCCCGCAGCCGGTGCGACAAAGTGTTGACGACGGGCCCCCGTGACCGTGGCGGCCGGGCCGCGCGGCGGCATCGGGAGGGGCCATTCTCCCGCGCCTCCGACCCCACGCGCTTCCCGCGCAACCCGTTGCTTTTCCGGTGATCTTTCTCCCTTCGTGGCACCCGGTCGCGCATTGTGGCCCGTTCGGGGCATTGCCCTTGCACAACGCCGGTCGGCGCGGCGTCCTTCCGTCGCCGCCCGAGGGGGTACGAGGCATGGGCTACTGGATCTACATGCAGGCCTTCCTGGACGTGGCGCTGCTGCTGGCGGTGGCCGCGCTCATCGTGAAGCAGCGCCGGCGCCCGTCGGCGAAGGCCTGGCAGCGCGAGGTGGGCGCCCTGGTGGACACCCTGAGCGAGCTGGTGGTGGAGGTGGACCGGGTCACGGCCCCGCGCCCCCCGGCCGCCTCCGGCGACGCCCCGGCCCAAGCCGCTCCAATCGACGAGAGCGCCCTGGCCGAGGCGGTCTTCTCCGGCGACGACGGCCCCGCCTTCCTGCCCGCCGAAGCCGGTTCCGGCGCGGCGTCCGACTCCACGAACACCGTCCAGTCCGACGCCCCCGCGCCCGCCGCGCGCCCGGGCGGCCTGTTGGACGAGGTGCTCGCCTGCGCCCGCGAGGGCCTCTCCCCGGAGGACATCGCCCGCCGCGTGGGCCGTCCCGTGGGCGAGGTCACCCTGATGCTCGGCCTGTCCCGCGCCCACGCGGTGCCGGCGGGGCGCTGAAGGGAACCGCGATGGACCCCAGCTTCTACCAGCTCGCCGCGGCCGCCGGATACGGCGAGGCCCGCATGGCGATCCTGGCGAACAACCTGGCGAACGCCGCCACGGGCGGCTTCAAGGCCGACCAGCTGAGCTTCTCCGAGACCCTCGACGCGGTCACGGGTGAGCCGGTCGTCGGCGCCAGCCAGTACATCGATCCGGCCCCGGGCCCGGTCCGGCAGACCGGCGGCCCCTTCGACCTGGCCATCGACGGCGACGGCTATTTCGTGGTGGACACCGCCGACGGCCGCCGCTTCACGCGCGACGGCGCCTTCCGCCTGTCGCAGGACGGCACCCTGGTCACCCGCGACGGCGACCCGGTGCAGGGCGGCGGCGGCGCCATCGCCATCGACCCCCAGGCTGCGGAGGTGCACGTGGACGGCGCCGGACGAGTCTGGGTAGACGAGGCCCAGGTGGGGCAGGTCGACGTCGTCACCTTCCCGGCGGGCTCGCCCCCCGCGAAGGCGGGCGGCAACCTGTTCACCGGCACGGGCGACACGCCGGTGGACAACCCGAAGGTCATCCCCGGCGCCCTGGAGGGCTCCAACGTCTCGGTCATCGCCGAGATGACCCGGATGATCGAGATCTCCCGCGGCTACGAGGCCTACGAGAAGCTCGTCCAGACCCTGGACGCGACGGCGGCCCAGACCAACGAGACGGGCACGGTCTGATGT
>CAZGRJ010000022.1:0-18129 GCA_964528115.1 uncultured Nitrospirales bacterium | reverse complement strand
ACCGCGACCACCGGCCTGGCGAGCCAGCAGCTCAACATGGACGTGGTCGCGAACAACCTGGCCAACGTCAACACGACCGGGTTCAAGAAGGCCCGGGCGGAGTTCCAGGAGCTGCTCTACCAGACCCTGGAGGTGGCCGGCTCCGAGACCGAGCTGGGCACCCAGGAGCCCACCTCGCTTCAGGTGGGCTTGGGGGTCCGGACGGGCTCCACCCAGCGCATGTTCACCCAGGGCTCTCTGGAGAACACGGGCAATCCCCTGGACATGGCCATCGAGGGCGACGGCTTCTTCCAGGTGATCCGCGAGAACGGCGAGATCGCCTACACCCGCGCCGGGGTGTTCGGCCGCGACTCCCTGGGCAACGTGGTCAACCCGGACGGCCTGCCCCTGGAGCCGGCCCTGAGCGTCCCGGACGACGTCACCCAGATCACGATCTCGCGCACGGGTCTGGTCACGGCCCTCACGGGCGGCTCCACCACGCCGGTCCAGCTGGGCCAGCTGGAGCTGGCCCGGTTCGCCAACCCGGCGGGGCTCACGAGCCTGGGGGGCAACCTCTACGCCCAGTCGGCGGCCTCGGGCGACCCCATCACGGGCCTGCCGGGCGAGGACGCCTTCGGCACCGTGGCCCAGGAGTTCCTGGAGGGGTCCAACGTCAACATCGCGGAAGAGCTGGTGGACATGATCGTCGGCCAGCGGGCCTACGAGATCAACTCCAAGGCGGTGCAGACCGTGGACGAGATGCTCCAGATGGCCAACAACATGAGGCGTTGAGCCATGTCCGGCGTGGTGGGCAACATGGATAAGATCGGCAAGCACACCGGGGACGGCGCGAGCGCCGCCCGTGGCAAGATTGAACGAATCGCGCGCCACTGGTGGCGGTTCTGGGTGGCGGTCCTGGTCCTGGCCGTGGCGCTCCTCTTGGGGGCCATCGGCGCCGGGGCCCAGGAGATCCTCTCCCCCGGCACCCCCGAGGCCAAGGTGCGCGCGGCCCTCAAGACCGCCCTCACGGCCCGCATCCCGGACGAGCCGGAGCGGGTGGTGGTCTCGGACCTGTCGCTTCCCCGGGAATTCGCCCTGCCCGAGGGGGCGCGGGTGAAGGTCCGCCTGCCGAACCGCGACCGGCTCCTGGGGCACATGTCGTTCCAGGTGGACGTCATCGCCCCGCCCCACCGCGCCACCTACTGGGCCACCGCCCGGGTGGAGATGCTGGCCGAGGTGGTGGTGGCGCGCCGCACCCTGGGGCGCGGCGAGGTGCTGGCGCCGGACGACCTGACCACGGCCTCGCTCCCGCTCTCGCGCCTGCCCGCGGGCACCGTCACCGGACCGGGCGAGCTGCTCGGCCAGCAGGTGGCCCAACGCATCCGGCCCGGCCAGCCGGTCACGGAGAAGCTCGTGGCGGCCGCCCCCGTCGTCTTCCGGGGCGATCGCCTGACCCTGATCGTGCGCCGCCCGGGCCTCACGGTCACCGCCGTGGGCGAGGCCCGCGAGGACGGCGCCCCGGACCACGTGATCAACGTCATCAACCTCAGCTCCCGCCGCACGGTGCGGGCCCGGGTCCTGGACGCCCAGACGGCGCAGGTGGAGTACTGATGCGCATGACCCTTCGCCTTTCGCTCGCCTTGTGCGCGGCGCTCCTGCTTATGGCCTGCGCCCACGAGGTGCCCATGCTGCCCAAGGGCGGCGCCACCCTGGCGGCCAACACCTACGAGCCGCCCGAGGCGCCGCACTACACCGACGGCTCCCTGTGGGCCACCGACCGGGCCGGCAGCCTGTTCGAGGACACCCGGGCCCGGCGCGTGGGCGATTTGGTCATGGTGCGGGTCGCGGAGAACGCCAGCGGCACCAAGAAGGCCGCCACCAGCACCGACCGCTCGTCCCACCTGGCCACGGCCATCGACACCTTCTTCACCGCCCCGGTGGCGGGGCGAAACTTCGACGTGGGGCTCGACAGCACCTTCGACGGCTCCGGCTCCACCACAAGGTCCGGCCAGCTGACCGCCCAGGTGGCGGCCGTGGTGCGGGAGGTCCTGCCCAACGGCAACCTGGTCATCGAGGGCAACCGCGAGATCCAGGTGAACGGCGAGGTCCAGATCATCCGCCTGACCGGCGTCGTCCGCCCCGTGGACATCTCCACCCAGAACGTCGTGCTCTCCTCGCGCATCGCCGACGCCCGCATCACCTACACGGGCGTGGGGGTGGTGGACGAGAAGCAGCGCCCGGGCTGGTTCGCCCGCCTGGTCGACTACCTGACGCCGTTCTAGGAGACCCGGATGCGCCGCATTGCCCGATCCCTGCTCGCCACCGCCGCCGTCCTGGTGCTCGCGGCCCCGGCCCAGGCCGTGCGCCTGAAGGACCTGGCCACGGTCTCCGGCGTGCGCGACAACCCCCTCGTGGGCTACGGCATGGTCATCGGCCTGGCCGGCACGGGCGACAAGACCGGCACCGGCTTCACCAACCAGTCCCTGTCCAGCATGCTCAACAAGCTGGGGGTCACCCTCGACCCGGACGCCATGAAGGTCAAGAACGTGGCCTCGGTCATGGTCACGTCCAAGCTCCCGGCCTTCGCCCGGCCCGGCCAGCGCATCGACGTGACCGTGTCGTCCCTGGGCGACGCCACCAGCCTCCAGGGCGGCACGCTCCTGATCACGCCGCTCAAGGCCGCCAACGGCGAGGTCTACGCCGTGGCCCAGGGGCCCATCTCCGTCGGGGGCTTCGTGGGTGGCAGCGGCGGCGACCAGGTGGTCAAGAACCACGTCACCGTGGCCCGCATCTCCGACGGCGCCCTGGTGGAGCGCGGCGCCGGCTCCGACCTGAACGGCCGCGACGAGCTCACGTACCTGCTCAACCGCCCCGACTTCACCACCGCCCTCGAGGTGGCCGACCACATCAACCACGACATGGGGGCCGAGGTGGCCCTGGCCTCCGACGGCTCCACCGTGGACGTGAACGTGCCGGAGGCCTACCACGGCCGCATCGTCTCGCTCCTGGCGCGCCTGGAGGGCCTGGACATCCCGGTGGACGTGCCCGCCAAGGTGGTGGTCAACGAGCGCACCGGCACCGTGGTGGTGGGCGAGAACGTGCGCATCCGCGAGGTCGCCATCGCCCACGGCAACCTGAACATCCGGGTCGCCACCGAGACCCAGGTCTCCCAGCCGGGTCCCTTCTCCCGCAGCGGCCAGACGGCGGTGGTGGACCAGCGCGACGTGTCCGTGGAGGAGGAGCCGGGGAGCCTCGTGATGGTGCCCCAGGGGGTGAGCCTGGGCGACGTGGTCAATGCCCTGAACGCCATCGGCGTCACGCCCCGCGACCTGGTCGCCATCCTCCAGGCGCTCAAGGCCGACGGCGCCCTCATGGCCGACCTGGAGATGATCTGATGGACGCCCTCTCGGCCCTGCTCTCGACCGGCGTGGCCCCGGCCCGGCCGGGCGGCGGCGCGGACCCGACCGCCCCGTCGGCCGGGGCGCCCGCCGACAACGCCGAGGCGGCCAGGCAGGTGGAGTCCCTGTTCGCCTTCCAGCTCCTGAAGGCCATGCGCAAGACCGTGCCGGAGGACGGCCTGTTGTCCGGCGGCAAGGGCGAGGACATCGCCCGCACCCTCCAGGACGAGATGCTCTCCGACGCCATCGCGAAGCGCGACGCCTTCGGCCTGGCCGCCCAGCTCCAGAAGGGCCTCGACCGGCTCCAGCCCGGCCCCGAACACGGCGCCGAGGGGGCTTCCGGACCAAACGGAACACGGTGAACAAATTTGTTCTAACCTGTTGAATATAGGTTGAATTTTTCGGCCTTCGTCTCAAGGCCGAACGGGGCGGTCCCGATGAGGAACGGGAGCCGCGGGGGCATCGCCAACAGGCGGTGCCGGTGCTCTTCAAGGAAGGAGTGGTGCACATGGAGATTCAGGGGAACAGCGCGACGCCGACGATGGTGGCGACCCACCAGGACATGCCCGCGGCAGACGTCGACACCCGGACCAAACAGTCCGACGAGGCCGCCGGGCGCGGCCCGGGCGGGGCCCGGGAGACGCGCGTGGCCCTTTCGGAGAAAGCGCGATCCATGCTGGCGATCAAGCAGGCGGCGGACGGAACTCCCGACGTGCGGGAAACCCGCGTGGCGGAGCTCAAGGCCCGGGTCGATGCCGGGACCTACAACATCGAGGGCAAGGTCGTCGCCCGGGCGGTGGCGCGGGAGGCCCTCATCGAGGCCGTGGTCTGACGGCCCGGCCCCCGCGAGACGGAAGAGAGAGAGGGAACATGCCCACGCCACGGGAGACCTTCGACACCGGCGCGGCCCTGTACCGCGGCCTGGAGGCACTGCTCGCCGCCGAGCGCTCGGTCCTGTCCGGGCCCGACGCCGCGGGCATCGCCGCGGCCAACGAGCGGCGCGCCGCCCTGCTGGCCGAGATCGCGGCCTGGGAGGAGGAGGCGCGGGCCCTCGCGGTGGACGGCGGCGCCCCGTCCCTGTCCGCCGTCGTGGCGGCCCTGCCGAAGGCCGACCGGCCCGAGGCGGACGCCGCCCTGAAGCAGCTCGCCGCCGCCGCCCACTCCGCCCGGCACCAGGCCGCCGTGAGCCACATCGTGGTGGAACGGTCCCTGGAGGCCGTCGGCCGGACGATCGACGTTCTGACCGGCACCCCGTCCAGCACCACCTACGGGCCCGGTGGCGGCGTCGCCCGGGGCCCCCGCCGGGGCCTGGTGGAGCGCGCGGGCTAGCCATGAGCCTGGGACCCATCATGGACCTGGGGCGGCAGGGCATCGCCGCCTCCCGGGCGGGGATGGAGGTGGTCGGACGCAACATCTCCAACGCCTCCGACCCCGACTACACCCGCCAGGAGATCTTCTTCGAGAACCCGCTCCAGGGCGGCGTGCGCACCTGGACGGTCCGCTCCCAGGTGGACGCCTTCATCGAGAGCCGCCTGGCGAGCGAGAACCAGAACCAGGGCCGGCTGGAGGTGGAGCGCCGCCTCATGGGCGAGGTCAGCTCCGTCTTCGGCACCACCGAGTCGGGCCTGAGCACCTCCATGGCCGACTTCTTCGCCGCCGTCTCGGGCCTCTCGTCGAGCCCCGAGTCCAACGAGTCGCGCGCGAACCTGCTCTACCAGGCCGACGCCCTGGTGGGGGAGTTCCAGCGCGAGGCCGGCACCCTGCGCAGCCTCTCGTCCGAGATCGGCAAGGAGATGGGGACCACCCTGGAGCGCGCCAACCAGATCGCGCGCGACATCGCCAAGCTCAACGTCTCCATCGGCGGCAGCGCCGCCGCCGACGGCGCCACGGGCCAGCTCATCGACCAGCGCACGGCCCTGGTCAAGCAGCTGGGGGGCCTGATCGACGTCAACTCCTTCGAGGACGGCAACGGCAACGTGACCGTGTTCGTGGGCGGCGGCGTCCCCCTCGTGGAGGGCGCCAACGCCTACACCCTCGAGCTCGCCCCGGCCCAGGGCTTCGACCCCTACGCCGGGGTCCAGGTCACCACCCCGGGGGGCACCAAGAACGACATCACGAGCCGCATCTCGGGCGGCGAGATCGGCGGCCTGATGCGCATCCGCGACCAGGTCATGGGGCCCGCCATGGACGACCTGGACCGGGTCGCCGCGGCCCTCGTCCAGAAGTTCAACCAGGTCCACGCCCAGGGCTACGGCCTGGACGGCAGCACGGGCCAGGACTTCTTCGACCCCCTGACCGCCTCCGTCGTGGGGGCCGGGTCCAACACCGGCGGCGCCGACGTGTCCGCCGCCATCCTGGACCCCACGGCCCTGACCCTGGACGACTACGAGGTGGTCTTCACCTCCGCCGGCCAGTTCGACGTCCTGAACGCCACCCAGGGCACCACCGTCTCCACCGGCAACGCCTACACGAGCGGCATGACCCTGGACGTGGACGGGGTGCGCCTGACCCTCTCCGACGCCACCGGCGGCCCCCAGGCGGGCGACCGCTACCTGGTCTCCACGGTGCGCGACCAGTCCCTGAACATCGCCGCCGCCCTGACCGACCCCAACGCCGTCGCGGCCGCGTCCACGGCGGCGGGCGTGCCCGGCGACAACGCCAACGCCCTGGCCCTGTCGGACATCGACGGGACCAAGCTCCTGGACGGCGGCACCCTCACCCTGAGCGAGAAGGTCAGCCGGGTCGGCGCCCAGGTGGGCCTGGAGCAGCAGTCCGTGGAGCAGGCCTACGCCGCCCAGAGCTACATCATGGAGGGGCTCAACTCCCGCCGCGCCGAGGTCTCGTCGGTCTCCCTGGACGAGGAGGCGGCCAAGCTCATCCAGTTCCAGAACGTCTTCCAGGCCTCGGCCCGGCTGATCCGCCTGTCCGACGAGCTGTTGCAGACGATCATCAACATGGTGCAGTAATGCCGACCCGCGTCCCCGACCTGATGCTCAAGGACACCGCCCTGCTCGGCATCGCCCGCGGCAGCGTGGACATCGCCAAGCTCAACGCCCAGATCTCCTCCGGCAAGCGCATCCAGTCCCCCGCCGACGACGCCATCGGCTACGCCCGCGCCAAGGACCTGCGCACCGTCCTGACCGCCACCGACCAGTACGCCGCCAACATCGACCGGGCCGACGAGCGTCTGAGCGTGTCCGAGACGTCCCTCGCCTCCATGGAGGACGTGCTCGCGCGGGCCAAGGAGATCGCCCTGGAGCAGGCCAACCCCACCTACGACGCCGGCCAGCGCGCCGTGCTGGCGGACGGCGTGCAGCAGCTCATCGACGAGATGGTGGCCCTGGGCAACACCCAGCTGGAGGGGCGCTACGTCTTCGCGGGATTCCAGAGCGACGCCCCGCCCTACGATGCCGCCGGCACCTACTCGGGCGACTCGGGCGTGCGCAACGTCGAGATCGGCGACGGCGTGCAGGTGGCCGAGAACATCACGGGCGACCAGTTCCTGGGCGGGGCGGGCGGCGGCGTGGACGTCTTCCAGGTCCTGACGAACCTGCGTGACGCCCTGACGGCCAACGACGTGACCGCGGTCTCGGCCACCATCGACCCCATGGACACGGCCGCCCAGCAGGTGACCCAGGCGCGCATGACCGTGGGCTTCCGCATGAGCAAGCTGGAGACCCACCGGAACGTCCTGGACGAGGTGAAGTTCCAGACCCAGGAGCTGCTCTCGAACACCGAGGACGTGGACCTCACCCAGGCGGTCTCCGACCTGGTCCAGCGCCGGAACACCCTGGACGTGGCCCGCGCCACCCTCGCGCAGATCCTGGGCACCGGCTCCATCATGCAGTACCTGGCGTGACCTGAAGGGACCGGGAGGGGGCCGTGCTCATACTCACCCGCAAGCTGGGCGAGGGGATCATCATCGGGACCGAGGTGGTGGTGCGCGTCGTGGAGATCAAGGGCACCCAGGTCAAGCTCGGCATCGAGGCGCCCCAGCAGACCTCGGTCCACCGCGAGGAGGTCCACCGGCGCATCTGCGAGGAGAACCTCCGGGCGGCGGCCCAGGCCCCGGACGGCCTGGACGACGTGGTGAAGGCCCTCTCGCCCGACAAGCTGCCGGAGAAGGGGGACAAGAAGGGGCGGACGCCGCCGGGCTGAGGCCCGGAGAGGGGGTCCGCCCGAGGGGAGGACGCGCCGCTCCGGCACGCCGGAGCCGCCCCGGACGAGGGCGACGGGCGCTCGCGACGTTCGATGCATTTTGCGGGAGGAGACGACATGACCGACAGAGCGGCCCAGAAGGTGGCCACCACCCGGTTCGGCGAGCTCGAGGTGGCCGCCGACACCGTGATCACCTTCCCCCAGGGGCTGGTGGGACTGCCCCAGCTCACGCGCTTCGTCCTCATCGAGGGCAAGGGGCCGTTCCAGTGGCTCCAGTCCCTGGACAACCCGGACGCCACCTTCGTGGTGATCGACTCCGACCAGGTGGTCACCGACTACGCCATCAGCCCGAGCCCCGACGACCTCGCCATCGTGATGGAGGGGGAGGAGCCGGCGCCCCTGTGCGCCCTGCTCATCGTGACCGTCCCCCGGGAGGCCCCGGAGCGGCTGACGGCCAATTTGATGGCCCCCCTGATCGTCAATACGGAGCGGCGCCTGGGGGTCCAGGCGGTGCTGCCGGACCGGTACCCGGTGCGGTACCCCATCGTGATGGAAAAAGCCGCCAATCTTCAGGAAGTTCCGGTTTCGTGAAAGCTTTCCCTCGCGGCCCTAATGCCGCGCCTCCGGAGGACCGAAAAGGTCCGTTGGGAATGCCGTGCGCCCACAGGGGGCGCGGCGTGTGCAGTGGGTCCACCGGGAGTCTGTGCAGGCACCCGGCGGATCGGACGCGAACGAGGCCAAGTCTCACGTTCCCTCGCACGCTCTCACGGCGGGCCCATGAGGACCACCGGGCAAGGACGCCCACAGGTCCGCCGGGGCACCGGCGGCCTGACAACACACGGAGGGATCCGCGATGGGACTTGTAGTCAACACCAACGTATCGTCCCTGTCGGCGCAGCGCAGCCTGTCCCGCACCGGCAGCCAGCTGGGCGTTTCGCTCCAGCGGCTGGCCTCGGGCCTGCGTATCAACAGCGCCAAGGACGACGCCGCCGGCCTGGCGATTTCGAGCCGGATGACGACCCAGATCCGGGGCCTGAACCAGGCCGCCCGGAACGCCAACGACGGCGTCTCCCTGGCCCAGACCGCCGAGGGCGCCCTGGGCGAGATGACCAACTCGCTGCAGCGCATGCGTGAGCTGGCCATTCAGTCCGCCAACAGCACCAACAGCGCCAGCGACCGCGCGGCGCTGAACTCCGAGGCCCAGCAGCTGGTCTCGGAGATCGACCTGATCGCCCGGACGACCGAGTTCAACGGCCTGAAGCTGCTGGACGGCTCCTTCGGCACCTCCTCCTTCCAGGTGGGTGCCAACGCCGGCCAGACGATCTCGGTCTCCATGGACAGCGCCCGCGCCAGCGTCCTGGGCGGCGGCTACACCGAGTCGGTCACCTCCGGCGGCCTGCAGGCCACCAGCGGCCTGACCGGCGCCAGCGGCGTGCTGTCGATCGACGGCAACGTCATCACCGGCGTGGACGACGGCAAGTCCCACAACTTGGCCTCGTCCTCGGCCATCGCGCTGGCGCAGGGGATCTCGTCCCTGGACGGGTTCAACGCCAGTGCCAACGCCAACGTGGTGAGCCTGGGCGCCTACACGGACGACGACGGCACCGCGGGCGTCGCCCTGGCCGCCGGCGACCTGACCATCAACGGCGTCGCCGTGGTGGGCACGACCACCAGCAACACCGAGATGGTGGACCTGATCAACAACGCCAACATCGACGGCGTGACGGCGGCGCTCAACGGCACCGCCATCGAGCTGACGGCGTCCGACGGCCGCAACATCCAGGTCGAGTCGGCCGGCGGCAACGTCGACACCGTGTTCGCCACCGTGGACCTGAGCGGCGCCGCGGTGGACAGCACGTCGATCGCGGGCTTCGACATCATCGCCGGAAGCTCGACGTTCACCTTCGACGCCACCACGACGGCGGCGGCGGAGGGCTTCGTGGTGACCGCGGGCACCGTGGTCAACGCGTTCGACACCAACACGACGGTGTCGGCCGCCGACATCACCACGGTGGACGGCGCCAACGACACGGTGGGCATCGTCGACCGGGCGCTGGACGCGGTCAACTCGATGCGCGCCAACCTCGGCGCGGTGCAGAGCCGCTTCGAGTCGACGATCAACCGTCTGACCACCACGGCCGAGAACCTCTCGGCCGCGCGCAGCCGGATCATGGACGCGGACTTCGCCGCCGAGACGGCGAACCTGACCCGCAGCCAGATCCTGCAGCAGGCCGGCGTGTCGATCCTGGCCCAGGCCAACCAGCAGCCGCAGCTCGCGCTGTTGCTGCTCCAGTAAGGCCGGCCGGAATACCGGCCGCCTTGCTCGGGGCGCGGGGGCGAGTCCCCCGCGCCCCGACGGGGCGGCGGGCCGGGCCCGACGGCGGGCCCGAAGAGACGGAAAGCTACGGAACGCAATCGAGCGCGGATTCGCGCGGGATCGTTCCGAGAGGGCTTGATCGGGAGAGGAGGGCCCGGGCGGCGCCGAGCGGCCGCCGGACCCCAAGAGGGATCGAGGGTACGAGCCATGCCGCGTTGCCTCCGCGACGGACGAGGCACAGGCCATGATCAGCATCGACTGGACGGGGGGGCCCGCCCCCGCGATCGGTCTGCCCGAGCCGCGCAAGGCGGACGGACCCTCGCATGTCGTCAAGACGCCGCCGGCGTCGGCCGAGGCGCCGGGCCAGGCGGTTGCACCGCCCCAGGAGGGCGAGGACACGGGCGCCACCCACGCCCGGGCGGACGCCGTGGATACCCTGGCGGAGCAGCTCAACCGTGAGTTGGCGCAGCGCCCCGGGCGCTTCAACCGGCGGGTGCGGTTCCTGCTGGACCCGCAGACCCGGGAGCTCATCGTGCAGGTGATCGACGGCGACACCCAGAAGGTGGTCGGGCAGCTGCCGCCCGAGGAGGTCGTGCAGCGCATGAAGACCCTGGAGGCCTTGAAGGGCCTGATCGTGGACGGCGAGGTCTGACCCCCGGGCGCTAGCGAGAGGGACGCATGGCGGACATCACCGTACAGGGCCTCGCGTCGGGCCTGCCGTCCGACCTGGTGGACAAGCTGGTCCAGGCCGAGCAGGCGCCCCTCACCCGCCTGGCGGACAAGAAGGTCACCCAGCAGACCCGGCTGGCGGCGGTCCAGGACCTGAACGCCAAGCTCCTGACCCTCAAGGCCGCCATGGAGGGGCTGGACACCAAGTCCGACTACCAGCTGCGCGCCGCCACCTCGTCCGACGAGGAGACCGTGGGCGTCACCGTCTCGGGCGCGCCCGCCGTTGGCAGCTACACTCTATCCGACGTGGTCCTGGCGCAGAACGACCAGAAGCGCCACACCGCCGGCGTCGCCAGCCGCAACGACCCGCTGGCCGCCGGCACCTTCGCCTTCACCTACGCCGGCGGCACCGAGCAGGAGGTGGCCGTCTCGGGCGGCGAGACCCTGTCCGACCTGGTGGACAACATCAACGCCCTTGGGGCGGGGGTCACCGCCACCATCATCAACGACGGCACCAGCGACTACCTGGTCCTGACCGGCGACGACACCGGCGCGGCCAACACGATCCAGATCACCGCCAACACCACCATTGCCGGGTTCGAGGCCCCCGACTTCACCGACACCGCCACCGAGCAGGACGCGAGCTTCTCCCTGAACGGCCTGACCATCAGCGGCGCGTCCAACACCTTCGCGGGCAACGTATCGGGCCTGTCCATCGACCTCTTGAAGGCCACCGGCGCGGGCGAGACGGTCACCCTGTCGGTCGGGCGCGACACCGCCGGGCTGACCGGGCGCATCCAGTCCTTCGTCGACGCCTACAACACCCTGGCCTCCACCCTGGCGGACCACGCCAGCTACGACGCCGACACCGGCAGCCGCACGATCCTGTTCGGCGACCCGGCCGTGCGGTCGATCCAGTTCCAGCTCCGCAACCTCCTGAGCACGCCGGTGGACGGCCTGGGCGGCGCCTACGACACCCTGGCGGAGCTGGGCATCACGACCAACAAGGACACCGGCGCCCTCGAGGTGGACGCGACCAAGCTCGACGCCGCCCTCGCCGCCGACTACGACGGGGTCGCCAAGCTCTTCTACGGCGACGAGGACTTAGGGATCCAGGGCTACGGCTCGCGCCTCGCGTCCTACCTGGACGACGTCACCAACCCGGCCGTCGGCCTCATGCAGGGCAAGACCAGCGCCATCCAGGCGCAGATCAAGGCCCTCGACAACCAGATCACGAGCACCCAGCAGCGGGTGGACATCTCCAGCCAGCGCATCCGCGACCAGTTCGCCTCCCTGGAGAAGCTCATCGCCGACCTGAACAGCCGGACCACCGGCGCGCTCCAGTCGCTCCAGAACCTCACGCTCTCCTCGCAGGGCCGCTGACGGCGGCCTCCACGCCCCGGAACGCCGCCCCGCGGCCGACGGCGGCGTGCGCCCGTTTCAGGGTCCGGGTTTCCCGGTGTTTCCCTCGTGGAAACACACGGTTCGGCCGATACAAGAGGGGCACGCCGGATCGCAAGGAGCCCATGGCCAACCCCTACGCCCGCAGCTACACCGAGAACCAGACCTCGACGCTCCCGCCGGAGCGCATCCTGCTCCTGTTGTACGAGGGCGCCATCGGCTTCCTGGGCCGGGCCCGCGAGGACCTCGCCGCCGGCCGCCTGGGCCCCGGCAAGACGGCCCTCTCCAAGGCCCTGGCCATCGTGGCCGAGCTGCAGAACTCCCTGGACCCCACGGCCGGGTGGGACGGCGCCGAGAACCTCTCCCACCTGTACGGCCACATGATCCTGGAGCTGACCGAGGCCAACGTGCGGGGCGACCTGACGCGCATCGAGCGGGTGCGGGACCTGCTCTCGGGGCTGTACGACGCCTGGCGCCAGGCGGTAGAATCCGCCCCCGGCGCGCCGGCCCCGGATGTTCCTCCCACCGGTGGGACGGCGTCCGGCCCGGCCTCCGGAGCCCCGTTCCGGGCCCAGGTCTAGAGCGTCCGCCGTGGCTTCGGCGCCCGGCCTTTCCGATCCCGCGATGTCCGACCCCCTCGCACCCATCCGCGCCCAGAAGGACGACTACGCCGCCCTGCTGGACGCCACCCGCGCCCTGCTGGCGGGGCCCCTGGACGAGCGGGTCGTGAATGCCTTCCGCGCCGAGCGCGACGCGGTCCTGACGCGCACCGCCCGGCGCGAGGAGCGGGT
Source organism: uncultured Nitrospirales bacterium (assembly GCA_964528115.1). Taxonomy (GTDB): domain Bacteria; phylum Nitrospirota; class JACRHL01; order JACRHL01; family JACRHL01; genus CAZGRJ01. The sequence goes on along the minus strand of CAZGRJ010000022.1, from coordinate 5,416 downwards.
CGTCGCGGCGCTTCAGGGTTCGGCCGACGCGGCCCTGGCGGCGGCGTACCGGCAGGTGCTGGAGGCCCTCGCCCAGGCGGAGCGCGAGCTTTCCCGGCGGGCGTCCGACGAGCGCGACACCCTCGGCCGGGAGCTGGCCGACATGGTTCACGGCCGCCGCGCCCTCTCGGGCTACCGCTCCCCCGGCCCGGGCACGCCCCAGGCCGTCAGCCGCCACATCTGACACCCCCCGTCACGTTTCCCACGCCCTGAACCCTGGGGCGTTGACGGTCACCGCCGCGCACCGTTCCCGTACGGGGGCGCATTTCCACGCGGCGCGCGCCATTGCGCTCCGCACCGGACGGCAGCTTGCATTTTCCGGTGCGGGCAGTGATCCTGCATGCGACGGGCGGTGGGGCCGTGCGCCCCGCCCCGGGGCGCGGCAGGCGCGCCCCGTTTGAACCACCGTCCGGGAGCCCGCATGCGCGACGCCAAGACCGCCGGCGCCACCCGCCTCAAGGAGGTGCCCCCCACGGCGCCCTCCGGCTCCGCGGCCATCCTGCAGAGCCTGGAGACCTTCGGCGAGATCGCCCAGACCCTGCGCGGCATCGCCGAGGTCCCGGCGATCTGCGAGCGGGTGGTGGAGATCCTCAAGGCCCGCCTGGGGCTCGACACCGGCTCCATCATGCTCCTGGACGACGACGGCGAGACCCTGGTCAACGTGGCCGGCACGGCGCCGCGCGGCGAGGGCGAGGCGGGCCCCGCCACCCACCACCGCTTCCGCCTGGGGGAAGGCATCGCGGGCCTCGTGGCGCAGACCGGCGAGGCCGTCCTGGTGCCCGACGCCAGCCGCGACGCCCGTTTCCGCCGCGGCGACACGCCGACGCCGGTGCGCTCCCTGCTGTGCCTGCCGATTCTCGGCGCCGGCGCCCCGATCGGCGTCCTGAACCTGAGCCACGCCCGCCCCGGATTCTTCGCCGAGGACCACCGCACCGTGTTCGGCATCCTGGCGACGCTGCTCGGTCGGGTCCTGTCGGAAGTCCGCCTGACCGAGGCCCTGGCCCGGTTCAACCGCGACCTGGAGACCCAGGTGGCCGACCGGACCCGCGAGATCCAGGCCTCCCACGCCTACGTCGAGCGCATCCTGTCCCAGGCCAGCGACATCATCGTCACCGTGGACTGGCGCGGCTGCATCACCTTCGTCAACCCGCGCATCGCCCAGCTCGGCTACACCGCGGAGGAGGTCCTGGGCCGGCCCTTCTCCGCCCTGTGCCGGGGCGGGAATTTGCCGGCGCCCCTCGTCGATGCCATGAACGGCCAGGTGGCGCGCAACGTGGACCTGGCGCTGGTCGCGCGCGACGGCGGGCGGCTCGACACCTACTGCGGATTCGCCCCCCTCACCGGCGCCGACGGCGGGCAGGGGGCCCTGGTCCTGGTGCGCGACGTGACCGAGACCAAGCGCTTGGGGCAGAAGCTGCGCCAGGTGGAGAAGCTCACCGCCGTCGGCACGCTCGTCGCCGGCATCGCCCACGAGATCAACAACAAGCTCGTGCCGATCCTGGTCTACTCCGAGCTGATGGAGCGCGCCGACCTGGGGGAGAAGGAGCACCGCCTGGTCCAGACGATCCACAAGTCGGCCGTGGGCGCGCGCCACATCATGGACTCGCTTCTTCGCTTCTCGCGCCAGGAGGCCCCCAACAAGGCCGTCCACGACCTCAACGAGGTGGTGCGCGAGGTCCTGGGCATGGTGCGCTACCGGGTGCGCAGGCGCGAGGTGGCCCTCGTCGAGGAGCTGGCCGAATCGCTCCCCAAGGCCCGCATGGACGCCCACCAGATCGGCCAGGTGGTCCTGAACATCGTCGGCAACGCCTGCGACGCCGTGGAGGCGGAGGGCGGCACGGTCACCGTCCGCACCCGGTCGCGGGACGGGCAGCTGCGCCTGGTGGTCGAGGACGACGGCCCCGGCATGGACGAGACCACCCTGGGCCGCATCTTCGACCCGTTCTTCACGACCAAGGAGGTCGGCAAGGGCACGGGCCTGGGGCTTTCCCTGTGCTACGGCATCGTGCAGGAGCACGGCGGCGACATCCGGGTGGAGAGCCGCCCCGGCCGCACCCGCTTCGAGGTCCGCCTGCCGGTCGCCGCCGGTGGGGGTGCCGATGCCGGCGCCGGTGCCGCGGCCACGACGCCTGCCCCCAAGCGCCGCAGGGCGAAGCGCACGCGCCGCGCCCGGGTCCTGGTGGCCGACGGCGACCCGGCGCTCCTGGACGTCCTCGCCCACGTCCTGGGCGGGCCCCACGAGGTGGCGGGGGAGCGCTCCGCCCGGGGCGCCCTGGACCGGCTCAAGACGGAGGACTTCGACGCCGTCCTGATGGACCCCCACCTGCCCGACCTGGACGGGCGCGAGGTGCTCGCCTGGATCGCCGAGCACCGCCCCGCCCTGAACGGTAGCGTCGTCCTCATGGGCAGCGCCGCCGCCGACGCCCCCGCGTCCGACGCCCCCGCCCTCATCAAGCCGTTCCGCGCCGACGAGGCCCTCGCCGCGCTCGACGCGGTCCTCGCCGCGGGCGGAAAGGACTGACCGCCGTGCGCGAGCCTGCCCATCGCCTGGGGCCCATCTCCGTCCTCGTCGTGGACGACAGCCCGGAGATCCTGGCCATGTTCCAGGGCCTGCTGCACGAGCTGCCGGAGCGGGGCGGCTACGTGGTGGACGCGGCGGCGTCGGGCGAGGCGGCGGTCGCCCTGTTGGAGACCTGTGTCTACGACCTGGTCCTGACCGACCTCAAGATGAACGGCCTGGACGGCCTGGGGGTCCTGAAGGCGGTCCGCGCGCGCAGCCCCCGGACGACGGTGGTCCTGATGACCGGTTATGCCTCCCTGGACACGGCCCTCGAGGCGATCCGGGGCGGGGCCTACGACTACATCACGAAGCCCTTCACCCTGGCCGAGCTGGAGGTGCTGCTCGCCAACGTGACCGACCGCATCCGCGCCCGGCGCGAGCACGCCCTCCTGGTGCGCGAGCTGGAGGACGCCTACCGCCTCATCGCCGCCCTCCAGCACGGCGCCGGCGCCGCCGACACCCCGCCCGGCAAGGCGCCGCGCGCCGCCGAGCCACTCCAGCCCTCGGAGCGCCGGGCCGAGGCCCTGGCCGCCTACCGGGCCGCGGACTGGACCCCGGAGCGCGCCGCCGAGCGCCTGGACGCCCTGTTCGACCAGGGGGTCCTGGACCGGGACGCCTACGAGCGCCTGAGCCACCTGATCCCGCGCCGGCCCACCGTGGCCTGAGGGTTTACCGGCATGGTCCCGGCGCCGCGTGGACGCGCCCCGTCCGAAGGGATACCATGGCCCCCAGGGTGTGGGGGGCAAGCAGGGGGGGAACGTCATGGCGAGCGACGTGGTTCGCATCCTCGCCCTCGGACGGGGCGAGACCGTCGACCGGGCGGCCTCCGGCCTGACCGGCGAGGGATACGCGGTGGCCCAGGTGGACGACCGTAGGCAGGCCCGCCGTCTGCTCAAGGCGGGCGACTTCGACGTGGTGGTGGCGGACGGGGAGTCGAAGGCCCTGTCCGAGCTGGTCTCGGAGGCCGGCGGCGGACGCCCGTGGATTCTGCTGGGGCGCGCCGACGGGCCGGTGGCGACGCCGGAGAACGCGGTCTGGATGACCCCGCCGGTGCAGACCGAGGCCCTCATTGACCGGGTTCAGGAGCTGGTGGCGGCCGCCCGGAAGCCCGCGCAGAAAACGGCGGGGCAGAGGGCCGCAACGCAAAAAGCAAACGAGGCCCGCAAGGCCTCGGCCCGGGTCGCGGGCGCCTCGCGCCCGGCTACTTGAGCTCCCACTTGATGTCGTAGGGGAACTGCACCAGGGCGGTGCCGCCGTCCTGCGCGGCGACCCGCACCTCCACCTCCCACTTGCCGCCCATGGAGAACTTTCCCTTCGCGGCGTAGCGCCCCCTCTCCCGGGGCTGGGTGGCCATCCACGTGTCGTCGGTGGACATGGGCATCCCCGGCATGTGCATCCGGAAGGTCACGTTCGCGCCCTCGAGCGCCTTGCCGTCCCGCTCCACCTGGAACTCGAACGCGTCCTCCCCCAGCTCCGCCGGGCTCGGCTCGGTGCGGATGCCCACCTTGAAGGGCCCGTCCGTGGCGCTCTGGTCCGGCGCCCGGGTGCAGGCGGCGGCCGCCAGGGTAGCGGCCAGCAGCACCGCGCACGCCGTGGCGACGGTCCTATTTAAAGAACGGCCCACTGGAATCCTCCGTGTCCGATGCCGGTTCGGGCTCCGGCTCGGGCGGCGCCGGCGGCGGCGCGGTGTGGAGCAGCTCCACCAGCGATTCCACCTGCTCCGGGCTCAGGGGGCCGCCCTCCGACTTCGCGAAGCCCGGCATCTCGGTGCCCGCCCGGCCCAGCTCGATCATGTGCGTCAGGTACGGGTCGAAGACCGACGGGAAGGCCGCCAGGGCCGGGGCGGTCTTGCCCTGCCGCTCCTTGCCGTGGCAGAAGAAGCAGACCGCGTCGTACAGGGGCTGGCCCATCAGGTCCTTCGCCGGGTCGTAGTGGCACTCGCCGCACTTGGGGCCGAACAGGGTCTCGCCGGCCTCGAACGCGGCGTGCATCGACGCGTCCACCTGGGCCACCACCTTCAGCTCCACCACCGGCTCCACCGGGTCGTTGGAGCGCACCGTGATGATCCGCTCCACCTCGCCCGAGCGGGCGGCGGAGTCGTAGGTCACGTCGATCCGGCTCGACTCCCCCGGCGCCAGGACGGTCTTCTCGGGCAGCACGGCGGTGCAGCCGCACGGGGTCGTCGCCTCCTTCAGGACCAGGTCGGCGTCGCCCACGTTGGTCAGGGGGAACTGGGTCTCGACGATCTTGCCCTGGACCACCCGCCCGAAGTGGAACTCGGTGTGGTCGAAGTGGATGCGCGGTCCGGCCCAGGCCGTGGACACCAGGGCCGTGCACGCCAGCGCCGTGCAAGTCGAAAGGACCGCGAAGGCCGCCCGCGCGGCGCCCGGCGTCACCCGCCCTGGCTCCCGCCGGACTTGCCCGTGTCCGCCTTGCCCGTATCGGTCTTGTCCACGCCGCCCTTGTCGAGCACCTGGGCGAGCACCGACTCCACGTTGCGCAGGGAGTTGTCGTTCAGCCGGATGTGGTTGTCGATCAGGACCGTGGGCGTGCCCCGCGCGCCGATGGCGCGGGCGTCGTTGACGCCGTCGGTCAGGCGCTCGCCCATCGTGTTCTCGTTGAAGCCGCGCTTGAAGGCGTCCAGGTCCAGGCCCGCCTGGGAGGCGATGCCCAGCAGCACGTCGGGCCGGGTCACGTCCAGGCGGTGGTCCCAGATGGCGGTGAAGAGCAGCTCGCGCATGGCGTCGCCCTTGCCCTGCTGGTCGGCCAGGTAGTAGGCGAGGACCGGGATGTGGGAGGCCTTCGGGTCCACGATGG
>CAZGRJ010000021.1:23672-27808 GCA_964528115.1 uncultured Nitrospirales bacterium | reverse complement strand
CATCGACCCCCTGCCCGCCGCGCCCGCCGACTACGCCACCTACATGGCCGACCTGGCCGACACCATGCGGGAGTTCCTGGACCTGCTGGCCCAGGTGTTCGGCACGGACTATGCCGCCTTGAGCGCCGCCGCCGCGCCGCCCGCCGACGGGCTCCTGCCCGTCTACCTGGCGGTGAAGGTGTTCGACGCCGGGTTCCAGCCGCCCCCCGACCTGGACTCGGACGCGGACCGGGAGCTGGTGGTCCGCCTGCTGGCCAAGGCGGATGCCCCGGGCGCCCTCCAGGACGCCATCGACGACCTGGAGCGGTACCTGGCCGATGTCGGTAGCTTCAAGGTGGCCACGGGGCCGTCCCGGAAGGCCGGCGCGGCCCTTCCGGCCGGGTCCGCCACGGTCCGGATGGCCGGAGAGGCGTGCACGCTGGTGGACCCGCCCGACCTGGACATCCCCAGCACGGCGGTGCTCTCCAACGTCATGAACAACCCCGCCATCGAGGCGATCGGCGCCGGGCTGGACGCGTTCACCTCCGTCATGGCCGCAATCTCCTCGGTGCTCGGCGTGGCCGATCTGTCGGGCCCCAGCGACGTGATGGGCGTCCTGGCCACCGCCACCGGCACGGCCGTCGACTTCGCCAAGTCGGCGTCGCCCTCCGCCTTCACCAGCCTGACCTTCGACGCGGAAACCCCCCTGTGGGAGGACATGGCACCCACGGAGGCCGCCTGGAGCAACGCCCAGGCCCACGTGACCAGCACGCCGTTCAGCGTCACCCGGGCGGTGGCGGAAAACCTGCTGGCCCTGGCCGGGATGTCCCCCATCGGGGGCTGGACGATCACGGTCATCACCTACTCTTACGAGGATGAAGTCAACGAGGCCCTGGACGACCTCGCGGAATCCGAGGGCTCCCTGTGCGTGACCGTTCCGGCCCAGGAGTGGGGTCCGTTCGACGTCACCTCCAGCGACTGGACCGAGTCGGAAGTGGACGGCACCACGATCACGAAGAAAACCCACGAGACTTACGTACCGGCCATGTTGGGCCCATCGGACCTCCGGGTGCGGATCAAGCCGGAACGGTTCGGGGGCGCCACGATCGTCGCCCAGCACACCGTCACCGTGAACGCGAAGACGGTGTCGATCTCGCCGATCTCGCCCAAGGTGGACAAGCCCGGCGACCCGGTGCACCTGGTGGTCAGCGTGAACGCCCACGTCCCGGAGGCCGTGACCTGGACCCCTCCGGCGGGCGCGGGCGCCGTGACACACGTGTACGCGGGGGGCGGCACCCATACCTTCGATTTCGCCTCCCCCGGCAGCGAGAACCTCTTTCCGGCGCCGTTCCGCGTCGAGAGCACCTCCGGCGAGGTGCCGCCGAGCACCTTCGAGCGCGCCGACAGCGTGGACATCCTCCTGAACGTGGGGCTGGAGATCACCGGCGCGCGCGCCTGCATCGCGCCGAACGAGGAGGTGGACCTGGAGGCGGTGCTCAGCGGATTCACCGACCCGGACGCCCAGGTGGTCACCTGGACCCAGACCGCCGGCAGCACCACGCCCGGCTCCCCCACCCGCCTGGCGACCTATCAGGCCCCTTCCACCGAGGGCTCGGTCACCGTCCACGCGGAGACCCCCGCGCCGGGCGTGGGCGCGCCGCCCCTGAAGGACGACGTCGACATGCTGGTCTCGACCACCTGCATCCGGCAGTTCTTCACCGCGCACCTGATCTCCACGACGAACGGCGACCCGGACTGCGACGGGCCCCTCTCCCTCCGTGAGGACGACGCGGACTCCATCGACGACTGGGAGGACATCGCCGGGATGCACGTCCCGACGCCGCTGGGCCCCTACTTCGGCACGGGCGAGGTCACGCTGGACACCCTGAGCAGCTTCGCCGAGTCCCGGCAGGTCACGCGCGGCGGCGAGGACTCGTGCGAGACGCTGCTGCCCTTCGCGGAGGGTCACCTGCACATCGCGGTCGACGCGACGGCCACGGCGGACTGGGACGCCTCGTTCCTCGACCGCGGCACCTGCACGACGGACGACTCCGGCGACGTGTGCAACGTGGGGCAGACGGCCTACGTGGTGGGCCAGTACATCTACCTGCCGGTCACGGAGGCCGGCACCTACCAGTTCAACATGGACATCGCCTGCACCCTGTACCCCCACTACGGCGACGTCCAGGTCTTCATCGCCCGCTACATCGACGGCACGGACTTCACGCTGCCGAACGGTCCCGATTCCGTTCCCACGCCGACCGACCCGACGCCCGCCGTGCCGTTCGTCCCGCCCATCGTCTCGCTGGCCTTCGACGGGTGTGACGGGACCACCATGAGCCGCCCGGTCGTCATGGACCTGACCGGACCCCTGGGCACCACCGGCTCGGACCTGGTCACGATCTACTACCTCACGGGGCCCTTCGGGTTCGTCGGCGGGCTCACGCCGGAGGAGCTCCAGGAGAACACCGACGCGCTGGACCCGGCCCTGCACGGCCCGGCCCCGGAGTTCATCCACGACATGACCGTGCACACCGTGCTCGAGCGCCTGGACTAGCGGGAGGGGCTCCGTGGCGACGCGATGGGGCAGCGGGGGCGTCGCGGCGGCCCTGACCCTGACGGCCGCCCTCGCCCTGGCGCCGCCCGCGTCCCTTGCCGCCGGGGTCACGGTGGCGAACACCGACCCCAACCTCATCATCCGGATGCAGGACGCCCTCCCGGCGGACGGCGGCACGCGCCTCCTGTACGTCACGACGCCCGACGTCACCCAGGCCCGCGCGCACGAGCGGTGCGCGGCCAACGTCTACGTGCTCGACCTGCGGCCCGGCCTGCCGGACGCCACGCCCCGGCTCCTGGCCCGGGACTTCTGCGGCTACTTCGGCATGTCGGGGACGCTCCTCGCGGGCGGCGACGTGGTGCTGGTGGCCGGGGACCGGGTCGAGACCTGGCGCCTGGGCGCGGGCAAGGTGAAGGCGTGGCGCCTCTCCGACGTGGCGGCGCTGAAGGGCCCGTGGAAGCAGGTCAACGACGGCACCACGCCCCTCGACGTGGCTCGCGACGGCACCGTCGTCCTGGCGAAAACCCTTCCGCGGGCACGGGGCGACACGACCACCGCGTCCGCCCTCGTGGCCGCCCTGTCCGCCGACGGGGCGGTCCGCTGGCGGCTCGAGCTGGCCGAGCCCGGCGTGCGGCTGGGCGTGATGGACCTCTGGGCCACCGCCGACGGCGGCGCCCTCCTGGACGTGAACGCATCCCCCATGACCGGGTCCAGGCTCCCCGGCGCCGAGGCCCCGGCCGGGGCGATCGTCACGGGCGAGAGCCGCCTCTACCGGGTCTCCGCCGACGGCACGCTGTCGAAGCCCATCGTCATCGCCCGCCTGCAGATGCCCGACCCCACGGCCCCGGCGCGATTGCCCGATCCCACGAAAGACCCCGCCGCCTTCCAGGCCGCTCTCCAGGGCCAGCTGGCCCTGTCCGGGGGCACGATCTACACCGCCGCGCAGGTCGTCGCCCACCCGCGCGCCGACGGAAGCGTGGACGTTCTGGCCGGCCGCGGCACCACCGAAGCACGCCTGGTGCGGATCGGGGGCGACGGGGCGGTGCTGCGCGACACGACCCTCGACGCGGCCATCGCCGCCGAGGGCCTGGGGCGCTGGACCGACTTTTCGGCGGACGCGGACCGGGTGGTCCTGTACGGTACCGTCGGCACCCGCGCGAACCTCCTGCCCCAGGGCTATTTCGGCTGGATCGGCATTTCGGACGGCAGCGCGGTCACGCGCCTGGCCCCCCTGGACCCGCACGGCCTGGAGGCCGCCAGGACGGCGCGCGACGAGGATCGCCAGCACCTCCCCGACGACCCCGCCCAGGAGCCGCTGATGCTCACGAGCCTGGGCGACGAACCCCTCGCCGTCGCCCTGGTCACCCGCAACCATCGCCGCGCGATCCAGCTGGACGAGGGCACCGAGGCGCTGGCCCTCTACACCGAGGCGAAGGACGCGCGCCGGGCCGAGGCCGAGAAGGCGGCGCGGCGCGAGGCCCGGAATGCCGACCGGGAGGCGCGCCACGCGCAGCTCAATTCCGACCTGGCCGCCGCCGCCGGCGTGTCGCCCGAGGCATTCGCCGCGATGTCGAGCCGGGAGCGCAAGCAGGCCATGCTC
>CAZGRJ010000021.1:15688-23572 GCA_964528115.1 uncultured Nitrospirales bacterium | reverse complement strand
GACGCCGACCGGCGCGGGCGCATCGAGTACCGAAGCCCGGACGGTGGGCCGGTGACGCTCCTGGTCCTCGACCACGAGTCCGGGAGGGAGCTCCTCAAGAAAACCTACGCCGACGGCGCCATCCGCGAGTCGGTCGCGTTCGGCGACTACGACGTGCCCCTGGACCGGATCGACGTCTTCTACCGCGACGCCGCCGGCCGCACCCTGGGCCACCCGGCGCTGGTCACGCGCGCTCCCTGAGGGGGGCGCCACCGGCACACAAAAAAAGAGGGGTGGACCCGACGGGCCCACCCCTCCATGTGCTTCACGACATCATCCCGGGCGGCGCATGGCCGTCCGGGACGAAAGGCCGTCAGTAGCCGCCGCGTCCGCGGTTGTAGCCGCCGCCGCCGCCACCGCCACCGCCGCCGGAGCCGCGGGGACGGGCCTCGTTGACCTTCAGGGCCCGGCCGTGGAGGTCCTTGTCGTTCAGTCCCTCGATGGCCGCGCGGGCCTCGCCCTCGGTGGGCATCTCGACAAAGCCGAAGCCGCGCGAGCGGCCCGTCTCACGGTCGGTGATGACCGATGTGGAGCTGACCTGGCCGTAGGCCTCGAAGGCCTCCTGCAGGTCGCGCTCGGTGGTCTCGAAGGACAGGTTTCCAACGTACAGATTCATCCGTTCTCAACTCTCATCAACTCGAACGAAAAAGGGGTTCGAAATCCCTTCCGCCTGCCATGGGCGGGGTATCCAATTCGCGCGAAACCTGGACCCGATCATTCGGGCGATCGCGAGCACCACTGGCAGGGGAGATCGCGGGTTCCGGTGCGGCGGGCGATGGCGGCCCGCTGGCCTGCGTCGCTGCCTAGGGAACCCGTTCTTAGGGGGATAACCGAAGAAAGGCGAGAGGCGCCGCCTTCCCCATCGGAAGGCCTGGGCGAGACAATAACATTCTTTTCGCCCGGCGGGGGAAATATCTTCGGCGCCCCCGCCGGCCTTCGACCGCCCGAGCCCCGCTCAGACCGCCTGCCGCGCCCGCATCCAGCGGGTGAGCCGCGCCTTGCGCGGCCGCGGGCGCTTGCGCTCGCCGCGCCGGTCGCCCGCCGGAACGGACTCCGCCGCCGCCGGGCAGCGCGGCTCGATCGGGCGCATGCGGAAGCACCCCGCCTCGGCGATCATCTCGCTGATCACGGCGAAGGCCCGGGGCGTCACCTCGTCGAACGCCACGCCGACGCCGTGGTCGTGCCGGTGCACCACCGACCCGGAGGCGTAGACCTCCTCCGTCCGGCCGTCCTTCGTCACGATCAGCGCGCACAGCACGCGCGCGCCCTCCCCCAGGGTGTCGGCCCCGCGGAAGAAGATGCCGCCCACGCTCAGGTTCTCCACCCGGCCGTGAACCGCGTGCCCGTAGGTCAGGTCGATCAGCACCGCGGGCAGCTCCGCCCGGATGCGCACGAAGAGCGGCACCCGCCGCCCCCTCAGGCCATCGACCGTCACGGTTCCGTCCGGCGTAACCGCCTGGATCTGTGTGGTCATATCTCGTCCTCCCGTTCGTGTCCTATCCCCTCTTTCGGGGGAGTCGCGGCGCGGGGACCGGCCCTTCGACACATAATTGATGTGATTTTTGTCATTTTCGTTCGTTCGGCGTCGCGGGACCGCGCCGATGGGTCCCCATCAAGCTTTTCCCGCGGAAATCCGATACCGCATACGGGCCTATGGAGTTCTTCCGCTTCAAGGACATCCCCTCCCGCCACCGCGGCGACGTGACGTTCCGCTACCCCGCGGGGCCGGGCTTCCTGGTCCACTTCGCCCTCGCCGGCGCCTTCAGCGCGGCCTACACGGGCGTGGGACCGGCCGCCCGGATTACGCCCATGCTGCCCCCCTACGGCCCGGAGTTCCTGGCCGCCTGCGCCGTGCTCCTGTGCCTGGCGGGGGTCTCCCGCGCCTTCTCGGGCCTGAATCCCAAAGTGCGCTGGCTGGCGCGGGTGACGCAGACGGGGCTTCTGGTCAAGTTCCGCTCGCACCAGAACCACGGGCGCCTGTCCCACAGCGACGTGGTGGCGGCGCGCATCCCCTGGACCGAGATCATCCAGGTGCGGCCCACCGGCCCGTCGGGCAACGAGGGCGTGGCCACCCACCTGGAGGTGCGGCTCAAGGCGGAGGACCTCTTCCCCCTGCGCATGCACCTGGCCAACGAGCGCGGCCGCAAGGCCCCCCTGCGCCGGCGCTGGTGGGGCGGCCGCACCTCCCCGTCGCTGGTGCCGCACCACCCGGTACAGCTGACGCCGGAGGGGGTGCTGCGGATCGAGTGGAAGGTCTGCCCGAGCCTGCGGCGCGCCGTGGAGCTGTGCCGCCGGCGCCTGGCCAACGCCACCGCCGCCGCGCCTCCGGGGGCGACGCCGGAGGCCACGGGGACGGCGATCCCGAGCCCCGAGACGGTCCAGGAGATCGTCCACATGGCCCGCTCGGGCGAGATGCTGGGGGCCTTCATGGCGGCGGCGGACGCCTACCACGTGAGCGAGGCGGAGGCGGAGCGCCTGGTCGAGGCCCTCGTGACCGGCCAGCTGGACCCGGAGGCGCCCAAGGCCGTGTCGGGCTTCCTGGTCAAGCCCGTGCCCCGCGAGCTCCTCTTGGAGCTGGCCGCGGTGGGCGACGTGCCCGCCATCGAGCGCGCCCTGGTGAAGGACCACGGCTTCAGCCCGGCGGAGGCCGCAGGCGTGGGCGCCGCCCTGTTCGACCTGCCCCCCGCCGCCGCGCGCCAGCGCCTCGTGGCCGCCCTCGACAAGGGCCCGGCCCCGCGAACCTGACCCGCCCGCCCACCACCACTTGCATCCGGCAACGAGAGGCGCCAACATGCTGGGCGCCTTTGTTTTTGAACCGGATACGTGACCCTCGCGCCCGAGACGCGTGACGGGATCGTGAAGGACCGCTGACGGACCCGGAAAAGGGAATCATGGCCCACGTGGATGCCGGCACGGACGCCGCGCCACCCCCCCGCCGCCTGCTTCGCCGCCTGCTTCGCCGGACGCTCGCCGTCCTGCTCGTGCTGGGCGTGCTCGTCGCCCTGGCGGTCGCGGCGCTGCCCTACGGGATCGCCTGGGGCATTCGCTCGGCCGTCCTGAAGGCCGGGGCGGACGCCGTCGAGGTGGGCGACGTGGAGGCCAACCCCTTCACCCTGCGCCTGGCCGTGTCGGGCCTGACCGTCGTCCACCGGGGCCAGCAGGTCCTCCGGGTCGGCCGGGCCGAGGCCCGGGGCGACTGGCGCGCCCTGCTGGACCGGCACGTCCTCCTGAAGTCCGTCGCCATCGACGACGCCCGCGTGCGCCTCGTGCGCCTCGCCGACGGCACCTTCGCCGGGGCCCTCCCCGGACCCGCCGGCAAAGGCGGATCGGCGCGGGGCGGCAGGAGCCGCTGGGGCTTCGGCGTCGCGGCCCTGGACGTGACGAAGTCCGAGCTGCGCTACGAGGCACCGGACCAGGGCCACGCCCTGCGCATCGAGCACCTGGGCCTCGCGAACCTGACCACCTGGACCCCCGCCGCGCCCGCCGCCGTGACGCTCGACGGGGCCCTGGACGGGGGCGTCCTCCAGGTGAGCGGCACCGTCGTGCCCTTCGCCGAGCACCCCTCGGCCAAGGCGCGGGTCCGCCTGACGGGCCTGCCCCTCTCCAACCTCCAGGCCCTGGCGCCCGTGCTGAAGGACCTCTCCGGCAACCTCTCCCTGGACCAGCAAGCGGCCGTTGTGACCCAGGCGGACGGGCTCCGCGTGGCCCAGCGCGGCACCGTGGAGGCCACCGACGTGGCGTGGCCGATCCGGGGCCGCCAGGTCGCCGCCGGGCGCCTGACCTGGGACGGCGACATCGGGCTGGCCTTCCCCCCGGGCGGCGCGCCCGCCTGGGCCCTGGACGGCCACCTCGCGGGGGAGAACCTGAGCGGCCACCAGACCGCCACCGGCCGTCACGCGCGCCTGGCGGGGTTCTCGATCGAAGGGCGCCTGGACGGCGGCAGCGGTGGGATCACGGCCTCCGGGCGGGCCCGCGCGACCGGCTTCGCCCTGGTGCGCGGCACGCCGGAGGCGGAGATCGCCCGGCTGGAGGAGGCGGGCCTCGAGGGCATCACCCTGACCGCCCCCGGGGCCGTGGAGGTGACCCGGGCCGCCCTCAAGGGCCTGGTCCTGACGCCCCCCGCCCCGGCGGACGCCCAGGCCCCGCCCCTGCTCGCCCTCGGCGCCGTCGACCTGGACGGCGTGCACGTGACCCGGGCGTCCGTGGACGTGAACGACCTGCGCCTCTCCGGCCCCGACGCCCTCCTCATCCGCGACCCGGACGGGCGCTTCTCGGACCTCGCCGCCCTGATCGACGCCCTGGGGCCTCCGGCCCCGCCGCCGAAGCCCAAGCCCGAGCCCGGGGAGGAGGCCGCGCCCCCGCCCGAACCGGAGGAGGAGGCGCCGCCCGCGGTGCCCGCCGTGCCGGTCGTCTTCCGCCTGGGGGAGGCCTCCCTCGCCCTGGGCGGCCGGGTGCGGGTGCGCGACCTGTCCGTGCAGCCCCCCTACGAGGCGACCATCGACCTGGAGAAGGCGTCCCTCAAGGGCCTGGACACGGCCCACCCCCATGCGCCCAGCGAGGTGGTCCTGGAGGGCACCGTGGACCGCTTCACCAAGGTGGCGCTGCACGGCACCCTGGCGCCCCTGGCGAAGCGCACCTCCATGGACCTGTCGGGCAGCGTGACCCGCCTGGACCTGCCGTCCGTGGACCCTTACGCCGCCCCCGCCCTGGGCTACCACCTGGATTCGGGTCAGCTCGACGCCAAGCTGCGCCTGGGGGCCGACGCGGGCCGCCTGGATGGCGATGCCGACGTGGACGTGCGGGGCCTGACCGTGAGCCCGGTGGAGGGGGCGAAAGGGGGCCTGTCGGACGAGCTGTCGATGCCCCTCGACGCGGCCCTGGACCTGATGAAGGACCGGCAAGGCACGATCCGCGTGAAGGTCCCGGTCTCGGGCGACCTGGACGACCCCAAGGTCGGCATCCGGGACATCGTCAACAAGGCGGTGGCCAAGTCGATCACGGCGGGCGCCATCACCTACGCGAAGGTGGTCCTGCAGCCCTTCGGCGCGATCCTGGTGGCGGGCGAGCTGGCCGGAAAGGCCTTCGCCCTGCGCCTGGACCCCATGCCGTTCGCGCCCGGCAGCGCCAAGCTGACCGAGAACGACCGTGCCTACGCCGCCAAGGTGGCCAGGCTCCTCACCGACCGGCCGAAGGTCACCCTGCGCCTGTGCGGCCGGGCGACGCCGAAGGACCGCGACGCCACGGCCCCGGCGGCGGGCACGCCCGGCGGGACGGCGCCCGCGCCCCCAAAGGACCCGGACGCCGCCCTGCGCGTCCTGGCCGAGGCCCGCGCCGACGCCGTCAAGGACGTCCTGGTGCGGGTCCACGGCGTGGACCCGGGGCGGCTCCTGGTGTGCCGCCCCGAGGTGGACGCCGACCCGGGGGCCGACCCGCGCGTGGACATGCTCATCTGATCTCGCTCCGCGCAGCCATCGAGCGCCGCCGCGCCGCCTTCCGCCGCGTGGTCTGGGAGACCGACCCGGCGGCCATGCCCCCCCTCGCGTCCTGGGGCGTGCGCACCGTGCGCCTGGGCCTCGCGGTGGCCGCCGACCTGCGGGAGGGCCAGCTGACCCTGCGGGCCATGAGCCTCGTCTACACGACCCTGCTCTCCCTGGTGCCCCTGCTCGCCTTCGCCTTCGCGGTGCTCAAGGGCCTGGGGGTCCACAACCAGCTCCAGCCCGCCCTCGTGGCGCTCCTTTCCCCCCTGGGCGACAAGGCGGCCGAGGTGGCAGTTCAGATCACCGGCTTCGTGGAGCGCGTGAACGTGAAGGTGCTGGGCACCGTCGGCGTGGCCTTCCTGGTGTTCACCGCCCTGTCCCTGGTGCACAAGGTGGAGGACGCCATGAACGCCATCTGGCGCATCCGCCGTGCCCGGGCCCTGCCCCAGCGTTTTTTGGGCTACCTGGGGGTGCTCCTGATCGGCCCCTTCCTCGTGGTCGCCTCCCTGGGCCTGACCGCGTCGCTGATGAGCAACGCCCTGGTGCAGAGGATGCTCGCCATCGGGCCCCTGGGCGACCTGGTGCACCTCGGGGTGCAGCTGGCGCCGTATTTCATGGTGATCGCGGCCCTGACGTTCACCTACGTCTTCATCCCCGGCACCCGGGTGCGGCCCGCGGCCGCCTTCGCCGGGGGCGTCGTGGCGGGGCTGTTGTGGCAGACGGTGGGGTGGCTGTTCGGCGTGTTCGTGGTGGGCTCCACCAAGTACACGGCGATCTACTCGGGCTTCGCCATATTGATCCTGTTCATGGTGTGGGTGTTCACCTGCTGGCTGATCGTGCTGTTGGGCGCCGCGGTGGCGTTCTACGTGCAGCACCCGGAGTACCAGCGCAGCCGCGGCGGCCGGCCCCGGGTCTCGCCCCAGGTGCGCGAGCGCCTCGCCCTGCTCGTCATGCACGCCGTGGGGCGGCGCCACGTGGCGGGGGCCGAGCCGTGGACCCTGGACGGCCTGCGCCGCTGGCTGCGGGTGCCGGCGGAGATCGTGGACGAGGTGCTCAGGGCCCTGGAGGCGCGCCACCTGCTGATCGCCACCGCGGACGACCCGCCCACCTACGTGCCCGCGCGCGACATCGGCCACATCCCGCTCTCGGACGTGGTGGACGCGGTGCGCGAGGCGGGCGACACGGCCCCCTTCGCGGTGCCCGCCGAGGCCGCCGTGGACGGGGTGCTCGCGCGCCTCGCCGCCGGGCGCGTGCAGGGGCTCGCCGAGGGCACGGTGCGCGACCTGGTGGGCGGCGACGCGGAGTCGCCCTGACGCCCGCGCCTCAGCGCTGGTAGGTGCCGATCAGCTCCGCTTCGGCCACCACGTGTCCCTCCATGGCGGCGAGGAGCTTCGCCTTGCTCGGGGTTCCCAGGTCCCCCAGGGCCGTGTCCAGGGCGTAGAGCTTGAAGAAGTAGCGGTGCCGCCCGATGGGCGGGCACGGGCCGCCGTAGCCGGTCCGGCCCCAGTCGTTGGTCCCGTTCCGCGTCCCGGCGGGCACCTCGCCGCCTTCGGGCAAGCCGGCCGCGTCCGGCGGCAGGTCGTGGAGCACCCAGTGGACCCATACCCGCTTGGGCGCCGCCGGGTCCGGGGCGTCCGGGTCGTCCACGATCAGGGCCAGGCTGCGGGTCCCCTCGGGGACGCCGGCGAAGGCCAGGGGCGGCGCCAGGTCGTCGCCGTCGCAGGTGTATTTCCTCGGGATCTCCCCGCCGGCGGGGAACGCGCCGGACGTGATCGAAAGGGCCATATCGTCTCCCGTTGCCACCCCCGGAACGACGAGCAGGAGTGCGCCCGCGGCCAGGGTGAAAAGGCCGCGCCGCCGCGAACGGCAAGGGGCTCGCACTTCTACCATGGTCATTCCTCCAGGGTTCGGTCGCAGCATACGCAGTCGCACGGGTTGACGCCACCCGGGCGAATCCCCTTTATTGTGGGCGGAATTCCCGAGCGCGCGGGGGGTCGCGGGCGGGGAAGGCGGGAGGCAGCCGATGGGGAACCGGCCGCGCAAGCCGGTCACAACGCCCGACACGCGCGAGCGCCGCGTGGACGTGCGGGCCAGCGTGGACACGTACATCCGGGCCGCGGTGACCCACGAGGACAGCGCCCGCAAGGTGCACGGCTGGGTGCGCAACCTGAGCCCCGGGGGGATGTTCGTCGAGACGCCGGACCCCCTACCCGAGGACGCCCGCGTGACCGTGGACGCCCTGGCGCGCACCGACGGCGAGGTGGTCCACCTGAAGATCGTGGGCTGGGTGGCCTACGCCGGGCCCCGGGGCCTGGGCCTCCAGTTCGACGCCCTGGACGACGAGATGGCGCGGCGCCTGGCGGTCCTC
>CAZGRJ010000021.1:6921-15588 GCA_964528115.1 uncultured Nitrospirales bacterium | reverse complement strand
GCCAGGCGCCCCAGGCGGCCTACGGCGATGTTGGCGGCGCGGCGCGTCATTCGCCGACCCCCGGCGGGCTACTCGAACCCCCGGCTCTCGCGGTGGAGGCGCTCCATGCGGGCCTCCATGCGCTCCGCCAGGGTGCCGGGCCCCCCGTCCCGGACCGAGTCCTTCAGGGCCCCGATCACCAGCTTCCTGGCCTCGCCCTCCGGGTGGCCGAGCCACACCGCCCGGTTGACCGCCCCCAGGGCCTGGGCCAGGCACCCGGCCTCGCAGCCGGTGCCGGCCACCGCCGCGGCCAGGTCGCGGGCCCCGGCGGCGTCGCCGCCCCGGTCCAGGTGGATCGCCACCTCGGTCTTCAGGGCCTCCTCCTCCGGTGCCGGCAGGTCGTAGGTCCGGGCCAGCTCCCGGGCGATCGGCGCCGCCTCCATCAGGTGGTCGGCGGGCGCCGCCCGGGCCGCCGGCACCACTGCCAGCCAGAGCCCGAACGCCACCGCCGTCGCCGTCCCTTTCATCTCTTCACTCACTGGCTTCGCGTCCTCACTGGCTTCGCGCCCTCACTGGATCAGGATGAAGAACGCCTGGCCGTTCCGTTCCACGTTGAGCAGCACGGTGTCGCCCAGGTGCCCGGCCATGGACTTCAGGTCGCCCACCCCGGCCACGTCCGTGCGGTTCACCTGCACGATCACGTCGCCGCGCCGCAGGCCCGCGGTCCACGCGGGCGAGCCGCGGTCCACGTCGGTGACGGCCACGCCCGTCCCCTTTCCGCTCTTGCCGTCCACGTCGCCGAGGGTGGCCCCGGCCAGGCGCGGCGAGACCTCCTTGCCGGCCAGCTGGGTCACGGCGCGCTCGCCGATGGTGGCGGTCACCTTGCGGCGCTTGCCGTCGCGGACCAGCTCCAGGTGGACCTTGTCCCCGGCCCTGAGCAGGCCCACCCGGTTACGCAGGTCGGAGGCGCCCTTCACCGGCTTGCCGTCCACGGCCACGATCACGTCGCCCTTCTCGATACCCGCCTTCTCGGCCGCCGAGCCCTCCATCACCTGGGGCACGATGGCGCCCTCGGTCACGGGCAGGTCCAGGGCCCGGGCCATGGCGGGGGTGACGTCCTGGATCACGATGCCGAGCTGCCCGCGGCGCACCTCGCCGTACTCGATGAGCTGGGCCATCACGTCCCTGGCCATGTTGATCGGGATGGCGAACCCGATCCCCACGTTGCCCCCCTGGGGCGAGACGATGGCGGTGTTGATGCCCACGAGGTGGCCGCTCAGGTCCACCAGCGCGCCGCCGGAGTTGCCCGGGTTGATGGAGGCGTCGGTCTGGATGAAGTCCTCGTAGCCCTCGATCCCGAGCCCCGAGCGCCCCAGGGCGCTGACGATGCCCGACGTGACGGTCTGCCCCAGGCCGAAGGGGTTGCCGATGGCCACCACGAAGTCGCCCACCCGCACGTTGTCCGAGTCGGCCTCCGGCACCTCGGTGAGGTCGTCGGCGTCGACCTTGATGACGGCCACGTCGGTGTCGGCGTCGGAGCCCACCAGCTTGGCCTCCAGGGTGCGGCCGTCCTTGAGGGTGACCTGGATCTGGTCGGCGTTGTCCACCACGTGGTGGTTGGTCAGGATGTAGCCCCGCTTCGCGTCCACCACCACGCCCGAGCCCAGGCTCTGGGTCTCCCGCTGCCGGGGCCCCCGGTTGGGCATGTCGAAGAAGAAGCGGAACATGGGGTCCTGCATCATCGGGTTGTCCCGCACGGTCACGGTGCTGCGCGTGGCGATGTTCACCACCGCGGGCGTGATCCTGTCCAGCATGGGCGCCAGGGTCGGCAGGGGCTGACCCGACGCGTCCGCCAAGGGCAGGGCGGCCCCGGCCGGGGCGGCGACACCCCACGCGCCCAGGGCGAGTACGAGAACGAGAAGGGCCAGGACGATCCGGCCGGCGAAGGGCGGTCGTTGCATTCGATTACCTCCGTGCAATATCCATCACGCGATTGAAATTCATGTAAGGCCCTCCGGCGCCAGATCGCCCAGGGCGGAAAGGAGCGGCCCGAGGTGCGACGCGTAGTGGCGCCAGCGGCCCACCGACCTCCGATAGATCGGGCGCCGCACCTGGTCGTAGCTGGCGGTATGGGCCAGGCGGTCGCTCTCGAAAAAGCGCAGGCAGGCCTCGTCCCACGGCAGGCCGACGAAGTCCACGAGGCGGCGGCTGACCGCCTCCTGGTCCGCCACCATGTCCTCGTAGCGCGTCTCCATGAGGGAGATGTCGAGGACGGCGCTCCAGTGGTCCATCAGGCGCCGGTAGTGGCGGTAGTAGGCCCCGAGGACGCGCAAGTCGAAGGCGTAGCCGTGGCCCCGGGTGAAGGCCTGGAAGTAGCACGACAGCGCGGTGTCCACCGGGTCGCGCACGCAGTGGATCACCCGCGCGTTCGGGAAGAGCAGCGCCACCAGCCCCAGGGAGAGGAAGTTCTGCGGCATCTTGTCGGTGACGCGCGCCGCGTCCGGGGCCGGGCGCCGAATCTCCGACAGGTACCGCCCCGCCAGGGTGTCCATGCCCCCCTGCCCGAGCCGCGCCGCGCACTCCGGCCACGGCGCCGCCTTGCCCGTCATGGCGGGGATGAGGTTCACGACCTTCTGCAGGGCCGGTGACTCGCCCGCGCCGTGGACCCGCGGGTGGGCGGCGAGGATCTGCTCCGTCAGCGTGGTGCCCGAGCGCGGCATCCCCACGACGAGCACGGGCACCTCGCTTACGTGCCGGGCGCGGGGCAGGCGGTCCAGGGTTTCCCGGGAGAACGTGGCGATGATCCGGTCCACGTGGGCCCCGAAGGCGTCCAGGTCGAACGCCCCCGGGTGCAGGCGGTTGCCGGCCTCGTAGTGGGCGAAGGCCTCGTCGAAGCGCTCCAGGCGGTCGAGGATGCGCCCGGCCTCGAAGTGCAGGCTCTCCGCCTGCCCCGGCGGGAGGGTCCCCTCCGCGAGGGTCCGCTCGATCCGCTCCACCGCCTCGGCCCCCTTGCCCTTGCGGGGCCCCAGGAGGGCGAGGGCGAAGGCCGCCGGGTAGCCCGACGCGCCCTCGTCCAAGGCGGCGGACAGGGCCTCGTAGCCGTCGTCGTAGCGGCCCGCCTTCTCCAGGACGACGGCGCGGGCCAGCAGCGCTTCCGCGTGGCGGGGCGCGCCCGCGAGCACCCCGTCCAGGGCGGCGAGGGCCTCGTCCACCCGCCCGGCGTTGCCCAGGGCGACGCCCAGTTGGAGGCGCACGTCGGTCCGCTCCGGGGCCAGCCCGGCCGCGCGGGAAAGGTCGGCGATCGCGTCGTCCACCTGGCCCCCGACGAGCCGCGCCTGCCCCCGGGCGGCGTGGACCTCCGCCGAACGCGGCGCGGCCCGCAGGGCGGCCGAAAAGGCCTCCACGGCGGGCCCGATGCGCCCCTCCCGGAACAGGGCCAGGCCGCGCTCGTAGGGGGCCCTAGCGGCGGCGGGGAGTTCTACCGGCACATTGGGCGGCGGATTTGGGGTGTCGGCGGCGTCCATCCGGGGTGCCGGATACGATAGACGATCCGCCGGACAACCCGACACCCTGGCGGACACCCTGGCCGACGCCCCCTCGGGGAGCGGCCGCGCTGCCATGGGCACGCTCACGCCGCCTCCCGCGCGGGCGCGGGGGCGCGGGGCGGCGCATCGGATGTGTGGGAATCAGGGCGCGGGCGCACGGGCGTACCTCCGAACGGTCACCCATCGCCCCCCGCAACCACGGATTGTACGCGAACCTTCCCGTCTGCGTGGCATTCCCCCGAACGGAGGGACGCCTCACCCCTTCACGGGCGGACGCGGGAGAAAAACGGGGCACCCGGCCGGGAGGGACCTACCGGGTGCCCCGCGGGGCAGCGCGTTAGGAGCGGAGGAAGCCCCGAACGAGCCCCTGGAGGCGCTGGTAGTCGCCCTGGGAGACGCCCGTGAAGCGGATCCCCATCCCCTGCCCCCGGTGGTAGGCCACCGCGCCGTGGGCGCGGATCGGGTCGGTCTTCGCGCCGGGGGGGGCCAGCTCCACGGTCACCGCCGTGTCCCGGGGCAGGGCCTGGGCGCATACGAGAAAGAGGCCGCCCAGGCTCACGCTGGCCGAGAGCCCCGAGACCGCCACCTGCCCCGCGCGCGCCACGGTCGGCACCATCACCTTGTGGCGCGAGAAGCCGCGCTTGACCCCGAACGAGCGGGACCGGGGGAGCTCGACATCCGCGGCCTTGCCGCCCCCGGGCCAGGGACACATCTCCCACAGGGTCCGGATCTTCTTGATCATCGCGTCCATGCCTTGCCATCGCCTCCAAGAGAGGGACATGAGGAACCTCCCGCCCCGGAATGTCCGGCCGGGGCGCCGGGAAAATCCTGTGCATGAACCTTGCCGCACCCCCCCGGTGGTCGCATAAGCCCGCGGAAACACGGGGCGCGACACCCCCCCCGGCCGGTACGGAGGACCGCCCGGGCCGTGCAAAAGCGCACGCCCGGTGCAAAACGGCGCCGCCGTAGCCGGGTCTAGACCGCGTCCAGGCGGCGCGGCGGGAAGGCGGCCCCCAGGCGGCCGAGGCCGGGGAGCTTCAGGGCGGGATCGAAGGGGTCCAGGCCGAAGGAGAGGCCCAGGAGGTTGACCTCGAGCCCCTCGTCGCGGGCCGCGAGGACCCCCAGGACGCCGTACACGGAGACCGCCCAGCCGGTGCCGCTCGGCGCCCGGACCACCTCGGCGCCGGGGACGTAGTCCTTGCCGATCGCCGTGGGGGGCAGGTCCAGGTGCAGCGCGGGGACCTCGCGCCCCACCCAGGCGGTGAAGGTGTTGCTGTTGGGGCCCGGCCACGTCCGGTACACCCCCGCGAAGGGGTACTTCGCGACCGCCCCGCGGACCTCGGCGATCACGCCGTCCACGCCGGGCCCGCGCAGGTCCACCAGGAGCCACGGGGCGGCGCCGAACCAGCGGGCGTCCGCCGGCCGGTCGCTGTGGGCCAGGGCCGACCGGCCGTGCCAGGTGCGCCAGCCGATGACCTCGTACACCTCGAAGCGGGGCGCGTTCGTGGGCTTCACCGCGATCCAGGTGTGCGCCCCCAGGACGCTCCGCCACCCCCACGCCCGCGCGGCGTACACCTGGACCACCGCCTCGCGGGTGACCGCCGGGTCCGGCGCCAGGCCCGTGGGGACGCGGCTGGCCGTGCGCCAGTCGTCCGCCACGGCCCCGCGCCAGGCCGACGTGACGACGACCAGGCCCACGACGCCCACGATGCTATAGACCATCCACAGCATGACCCGTCTCCCGCCGCGCCGGGGGGCACGGCCCTTTCCTGCGCCCATGCCCATGTCGAAACGATAAGCGCCGGGTGCCCCCTCGGCAAGCGGCGGAGCGCGACGTCAAACGCCCGTTCCGCGCCAGTCAGGGGATTGGCGAACGGGGCCGGGCCGGCATCCGGCGGAATCGCGCAACCCATTGTTTGTTCGCCTCTCTCTCCGGAGCCTCGGCCGTGGCACGGGGCGTGTACAAGCCCGTCCCCGTGAGGGTGTGCGGACAGACGGCGGCGTTCGCCCTGGCGGCGTTCTTCGTAACGACGGCGGGGTGCGGCGGCTCCGGCGGCGCGCCCGCGGGGGCCCCCGCCCCGGCGGGCGGGACGCTCACGGGGAACGTCGTGGACGGCCCGGTCTCCGGGGCCCTGGTCACCTGCGTCCCGGTGGCGCCGGACGGCACCGTCATCGGCGCGGCCCTGGGGCCCGTGGTCACGGCGGCCGACGGCGGCTTCACGCTCGTCGCCGCGGACGACGTGCCGGGGCCCATCCTGTGCACGAGCGCCGGCGGCACGGACGGCGGCGCCCCCGCGCCCGCCCTCGCCCTGGTGCTCCCGGACCCACTCACCGGCGGCGCCGGGATGGCCGCCCACATCAACCCCTTCACCACCCTGGCCTACGACCGCCTGCGCGCCACGGGCACGTTCACGCCCGCGGGCGTGCGCGCCGTCTCCGACGCCCTGGCGGCGACCCTGGGCCTGTCCGGCGACCTGTGGGCCGCGGCCTACGGCGGCACGGGTACGGACGACCTGCGCGTTACCCGGCTCCTGGACGCCTTCGACGGCGCCCTCGCCACGCTGGCGGCGGGGGGCATGACGGTCCCGGACGCCACCGCCGCCCTCCTCGCGGCCCTGGACGGCGACACCGCCGACGGCGCCCTGGACGGGTCCGCGGACGGCACGCCCGTCCTGGTGGACGGCACGCCAATCACGGATCTGGCCCCGGACCTCTACCCGCCGCCCGATCCCCCGCAAGACCCTCCCGTCGACCCGCCCCCCGATCCCCCCGCCAACACCGCGCCCGTCGCCGACGCCGGCCCCGACGTCGAGACGCCCCCCGGCACCCCCGCGACGCTGGACGGCACGGCCTCCACCGACCCGGACGGCGACGCGCTCACCTACCTGTGGAGCGTGACCACGCGCCCCGCCGGCTCCGCCGCCGCGCCCGACGACCCCACGGCCGCCACGGCTTCCTTCACGCCGGACCTGCCCGGCACGTACGTCCTGACCCTCGTGGTGAACGACGGGCAGGCGGACTCCGTCCCCGACGCCGCGACCGTCACGGCCCCCGCTCCGGAGAACCACCCGCCGGTGGCCGACGCGGGCCCCGGCGCGAGCGTCCCGGTCGGCACGCCCGTCGCCCTGGACGGCGCCGCGTCGTCCGACCCGGACGGCGACCCGCTCACGTACCTGTGGACCGTCGCCTCCGCCCCCGCGGGCGCCACGGCGGCGCCCGTCCCGCCCGACGCCGCCGCGCCCGTCCTCACCCCCGACGTGGCGGGCGACTACGTCCTCACCCTCACCGTGGACGACGGCGCCCTGACCTCGGCGCCCGCCACGGTCACCGTCACCGCCCTCCCGCCCCCCAACGCCGCCCCCGTGGCGGACGCGGGCGCGGACCGGCCCGTGACCCTCGGCGACGCGGCCGCCCTGGACGGCTCCGCCTCCTTCGACCCGGACGGCGACCCGATCACGTACCTCTGGGCCGTCACGGACCGCCCGGCGGGGTCGGTCGCGGAACCCGACGACCCGGCCGCCGCCGCGCCGACGTTCACGCCCGACCTCGCGGGCGCCTACACCCTCGCCCTGACCGTGAACGACGGCCGGGCCGACTCCGCCCCCGACACCGTGACCGTCACCGCCACGGCCGCCGTGAACGCGCCCCCCGTGGCGAACGCGGGGCCCGACCGGGGCGTGGTGGTCGGCACCGCCGTCACCCTCGACGGCACCGGCTCGTCCGACCCGGACGGCGACGCCGTGAGCTTCCTGTGGTCCCTGGACGACGTGCCCGCCGGGTCCACGGCCACCCTGAGCGCGGCCACGGACCCCGCCCCCGCCTTCACGCCGGACGTGCCGGGCGTCTATACGTTCTCCCTGACCGTGAACGACGGCCAAGCCGACTCCGTGCCCGACCCCGTGCGCATCACGGCCGCCGACCCCACCGCCGCGGGCGACCCGTACACCTTCAACGGCCTCGCCCCCGGCGACTGGCTCGGGTACGCCGTGGCGGGCCCGGGCGACGTGAACGGCAACGGCCACGCCGACATCGCCGCCGGGGCCTTTCCCTCGGCGGGCTCCACGGGGCTCGTCATGGTCTTCGAGGGCGCCGACGGGAGCTTCCTCTACAGCGTCGCGGGCGAGAACCCGGGCGACGCCTTCGGCCGGGCCCTGGGCGCCGCGGGCGACGTGGACGGCGACGGCCGCCCCGACCTGGTCGTGGGCGCCCCCGGCGCCGACCCGGCAGGCACCAGCTCGGGCCGCATCCGCGTCCTGCGCGGCACGGACGGCACCGTCCTGTGGAGCGCGGACGGCGGCGCCGCCTTCGACGGCCTGGGCGGCTCCGTGGCCGGGGCGGGCGACGTGGACGGCGACGGCCGCGCCGACGTGATCGCCGGGGCCCCCGGCGCCGACGGCAACACGGGCTACGCGCGCATCTACAGCGGGGACAGCGGCGCGGTCCTGCGCACGTTCACCGGCGACAACCCCGGCGACCGCGCGGGGGCCGCCGTGGCCGGCGTCGGCGACCTGGACGGCGACGGTTTCCCCGACGTGGCCGTCGGCTTCCCCGGCAGCGGCGCCCGCACGGCGGGAGGCGGCCGGGTGGTGGTCTACTCGGGCGCCGACGGATCGGTCCTGTTGGACCTCGCCGGCACCGACCCCTACGCGGGCCTGGGCGCGTCCCTGGCCGCGGCCGGCGACGTGGACGGCGACGGCGCGCCCGACCTGATCGTGGGCGCCCCGACCTACAGCGGCGTGGCGGCCAACGCCGGGCGCGTGGAGCTGTACGGCGCCGACGGCACCCGCCTGCGCAGCTGGTTCGGGACCGTGGCGCAGGACCAGCTCGGCTTCTCCGTGGCGGGCACCGGGGACTTCGACGCCGACGGCGTGCCGGACGTCGTGGTGGGCGTCGTCGGCAGCGACGCGGCGGGCCAGAGCGCGGGCGAGGCGCGGGTCCTGTCGGGACGCGACGGGGCGGTTCTCGCCACGATCCACGGCGTCGCCTACGACGGCCTGGGGCGCGCCGTGGCCGGCGTGGGCGACCTGAACGGCGACGGCTTCGCCGACGTGGCCGCCGGCGCCCCGGGCAGCGACGCCGGGGGCGCGGACGCGGGCCAGGTCCGCGCGGTTCCGGGCGGACCGTAACCGAATATCCGCGCGGT
>CAZGRJ010000021.1:5414-6821 GCA_964528115.1 uncultured Nitrospirales bacterium | reverse complement strand
CCGGGCGGACCGTAGCCGAATATCCGAGCCGTTCCGGGAGGGCCGTCGCAAGGCCCCCGTGTGGTATCCTGCGCGGTCATGGCCGCCCGACCGCGCCTCCTCGCCGCCCTGCCGCTGGCCGTCTTCCTGGCCTTCGCCCTCGCCGCCTGCGCGCCGTTCACCGAGCCCTCGGGCAAGGTCCTGCGGGACGCCATGGGGATCGACGTCAAGCCCGAGAAGGTGGGCGACGAGGCGCCCCAGATCAGCTACAGCGCCGACGTCCTCCTGGCCCGGGCCGAGGGCTACTTCCGCGCGCGCCGCTTCGCCGACGCCGCCGACACCTACGGCCGCTTCATGGAGCTGCACGCCGCCCATCCCTGGGCGCCCTACGCCCTGTTCCGCCAGGGCATGAGCTACGTCCACGAGATCAAGACCGCCGACCGCGACCCGACCTTCGCCCAGAAGGCCCGCCAGGCGTTCGAGAACCTGATCGCCAACTACCCCAACAGCGCCCCCGTCACCTACGCCCAGCAGGAGCTGGCCTGGTCCATCGACCAGCTCGCCGAGCACGAGCTGGGGATCGCGAACTTCTACCTGCGCACCCACCGCCCCGCCGCCGCCCTGGCGCGCCTGGAGGACCTGCGCCGCTCCTACCCGGACACCCCGTCGGCCCGCACCGCCCTCTACATGCTGGGCCGGGCCAAGGAGGAGACCGGCGACACCCAGGGCGCCGTGGCCGCGTACCAGGCCTTCCTGGAGTCCCCCGACACGGAGCGCAACCGGGCCCGCGCCCAGAAGGCCCTGGACCGCCTGGCCGGGGGCTGAGCCGTGGTGTTCTGGATCGGCCGCGCCCTGCAGGTCCTGGGGCTCGTGGGGGTGGGGGTCGTCCTGATCCTGAACCTGTCGCCCCAGGGGATCACCATGATGACCATGCTCCAGTTCACCGCGTTCAGCGTCCTGCTGTTCGCCGGGGGCACGCTCCTCCTGCGCGGGATGGGGGGCGGGAAGTAGCCCGCCCCGGCGGGGGCCGCTTGGCCCGCGCTACAATGGCGGGTTCATGGCCGCCTCCTTACATCCGGTCGTATTGGGCATCGAGTCGTCCTGCGACGAGACCGCCGTGGCCCTCGTGCGGGCGCCGGGGACGGTCCTGGCCCAGTCCCTCGCCTCCCAGGCCGAGGTGCACGCGCCCTTCGGCGGCGTGGTGCCCGAGATCGCCTCGCGCCGCCACATCGAGGTCCTCGATCCGCTCGTGACCGGCACCCTGGCCAAGGCCGGCCTCGCCCTGAAGGACGTGGACGCCGTCGCCGTGACCGCCGGGCCCGGCCTCATCGGCGCGGTCCTCGTGGGCGTGTCCTACGCGAAGGCCCTGGCGTGGGCCCTGAAGGTGCCGTTCGTGGGGGTCCACCACCTGGAGGCCCACGTGGCGGC
>CAZGRJ010000021.1:0-5314 GCA_964528115.1 uncultured Nitrospirales bacterium | reverse complement strand
GAGGCCCTGGACAAGGGCGCCAAGATGCTCGGTCTTCCCTACCCCGGCGGACCCGCCCTGGAGCGCCTGGCGGCGGGCGGCGACCGGGCCGCGATTGCCTTCCCGCGCGCGTTCATGGGCAAGGGCGACGGCCTCGACTTCAGCTTCAGCGGCCTCAAGACCGCCCTGCGCACGCACCTCGCGGGGGAGAACCCCGCCGCGCCCGCCGACCTCGCCGCGAGCTACCAGGAGGCGGTGATGGACGTGCTCTCCGCCAAGGCCGTGCGCGCGGCCGTGCGGGAGGGGGTCAGCCGCATCGCCGTCGTGGGCGGCGTGGCGGCCAACGGGCGCCTTCGTGCCCTGCTCGCCGAGCGGACCGCGGCGGCGGGCCTCGCCCTGCGCGTGCCGCCCCCCGCCCTGTGCACCGACAACGCCGTCATGGTGGCCGCCGCCGGGGCCCGGATGCTGGCCCACGGGGGCGCCTCGGACCTCTCCCTGGACGCCCGCGCCCGGGTGCCCCTCACGGGGGATCCCCTGTCGTGAGCATCCGCCAAATGGCTCGGGACGTCCGGCCGTTCGCCATCGGCCCCGTTGCCCTTCCGAACCCCCTCGTCCTGGCGCCCCTGTCGGGCATCACGAACCTGCCCTTCCGCCGCGTCGCCAAGGAGCACGGGGCCGGGATGGTGGTCTCCGAGCTGGTCAGCAGCAACGGCCTCGTGGTCGCCCAGGCCCGCACCCTGCGCTACCTGCTCACCCACCCGGACGAGCAGCCCGCCGTCATGCAGATCTTCGGCGACGACCCCGGGCACATGGCCCGCGCCGCCGCCATCGCACAAGAATCCGGGGCGCCCGTCATCGACCTGAACATCGGCTGCCCGGTGCGCAAGGTGGTGAAGCGCGGCGCCGGCTGCGCCCTGATGCGCGACCTGCCGCGCTCGGCACGCCTGATCCGGGCCGTCGTGCGGGCCGTGGACGTGCCGGTGACGATCAAGATCCGCGCCGGCTGGAGCCCGGCCGAGGTCAACGCCCCGGCCTACGCCGCCATGGCCGAGGCCGAGGGGGTGCGGGCCGTCACGGTGCACGGCCGGACGCGCGAGCAGATGTTCGCCGGCCGCGCCGACCGGGACGTGATCCGGCGGACGGTCGAAGCGGTCTCCATCCCCGTGATCGGCAACGGCGACGTGGACGGCCCCGAATCCGCCGCCGCCATGCTGGACGAGACCGGCTGCGCCGCCGTCATGATCGGCCGCGCCGCCCAGGGCAATCCGTGGATCTTCGGGGAGATTCTGGAGACCTGGGCCACCGGCGTCCGGCCCGCGCCGCCCACCCCGGAGGAGCGCCTCGCCGTCATTCGCCGCCACCTCGCGCTGCACGTGGACCACGACGGGCCCGAGTCCGCCGTGCGCGAGATGCGCAAGCACGTCTGCTGGTACACGAAGGGCCTCGCCGAGGGGGCGCGGTTCCGGGCCGAGGTCAACGCCGTCACGACCCTCGCCGGGCTCGAGGACGCCCTGGCGCGCTACTTCGAGGCGTTGGACGCCGGCCGGGACGAGCCCCGCGCCGCCCTCGTGGCCGGCTGACGCCTTTCTCACGGCCCCGGGACGGGGGTCGCCGGGGCCCCCTTCGGAGACCCCGGCGTCCTCCCCCTCCCCTCTCCGCCGGAAGACGCGCTTCCGGCTATCAGGCGGGCACGGCGACGGGCACGGGCACCGGGTTCGCCGCCGGATTCACCTGCCGCATCCCCTCGGCGCAGCCGTCGAGCAGGGCCCGCACCCGGGCGTCGCGCAGGGCCCAGTCCGACAGGCCCCGGTGGGCCAGGACGGCGGCGCGCAGCTCCTCGAGGCGGCGGCGGCGGGATTCGGCGTCGCCCTTGATGCGGCCGCTCTGGCGCCCCAGGCTCAGGATGTTGCCCACCTCCATGCGCATGGCGGTGGACTCCCGGTGCAGCTTCACCAGCGTGCCCTTGAACACGGCGCCGCCCCGGGTCAGGAACTGGACCAGCGTGCCGTCCAGGTCGCCCACCAGGCGCGCGGTGTAGGCCTCGGCCTGGCGCAGGGTGTCCTCCTGCCGGACGAGCCCTTGCCGGAAGGCGCCGCAACGGCGCTGCACCTGCTTGACCGTGGATTCCAGGGAGATCAGGACCGACCCCACGGCGCTCGCCATGTCGCGGTAGAGGTTTTCCACCCGGTCCGCCGAGAGGGCCTCGCCGAACTCCTCCGACAGCCCCGCCGAGGCCAGCTCCACCTTGATGATGGAGGCCATCACCCCGAAGCGCTTGGCGGTCCGGCGCACCCCCTCCAGGTCGTCGCGCAGATCGAAGATGAGGCCGGCGAGGTCCTCGGCGCGGGAGACGATCTCGGCCTTGCCCTCGACCAGCTCGCGCATGTAGGCGACGAACGCCTCGAGCCCGGCGCGGGTCTTGTGGATCACCTCGATCAGGCGGTCCGCGTCCACGGAGCCGTCCACCTTCTGCTGCAGGTCCAGGGCGAGCCCTTCCAGGAAGGACGACATCTCGCCCCGGATGCCGGCCAGCTCGCCCTCCACCGAGTTCACCAGGTCCACCACGTGGCCGAACACCTCGGCGCCGCAGGTGAGGGCGTCCAGCAGGGCGTCGGCGGTCTGCGGGGCGGCCTGATGCTCCTGCGTCTCGGTGAGCCCCGCCACCTGCTCGTGCAGGGCGCCCAGGGCGGCGGTGAGGTGCTCGGAGACGCGGGTGGCGCGGTCGTCGAACTGGAGCCCCACGAGCATCCGGCTGACCCGGGTCGCCGACTCCGCCACCCCGGCGGCCAGGGCGTCCACCTGGCCCACCACTTGGGTGCGGGCCTCGTCCAGGCCCTTGAACAGGGCGTCCACGTCGCCGATGCCCTTGATGGGCGACTCCTCGAACCGCTCGTGGGTGCGGGTCACGGCCTCCTGGAGGCCGGAGAGGTGCTCCTCGATCCGGTGGGCCTGGGCCCGCACCCGGTCGAACTCCGTGGCGGCGCGCTTGGTCAGGCTGACGACCTCGCGCGAGACCTGGGAGAAGCCGCGCCCCCGGTCACCGGCGTTGTGGGCCTGGACGATGGCGTTGACCGAGAAGCACTCCACGTCGTCCATCAGGTCCTTCAGGCTGGAGAGGGCCGTGCGGACCTCGTGGACCACCTGGAACAGGCCGGCGAAGGACACCAGGTCCTCCTGGTCCTCGCGGTGGGCGTCCATGAGCTGCTGGAAGGTGCGGACGATCTGGCGCCGGGGCGAGTCGCCGCCGCGGTAGGCCGACTCGTCCGAGATGCGGGCGTGCATCTCCTTGAGGGAGGCGTGGGCCTCGTCCATCTCGCGCCACAGGTGGGGCATGCCGTGGGCGATGCCGAGGAAGACGTGGTTCGTCTCCTCCAGCCACTCGCGCAGCTGGGCCGCCATCCGGAACGCCCCCTCGTCGCACCGGATCAGGTAGCCGACGCTCGTCCAGTCGTCCGACACGCGCAAAACCCCCTCGCGCTTGGGGCCCGCAGGGCCCGTCCCCCCGAAGAACCCTTTCGGCATGCGGGACGGGGCCCATAAGGCGCCGCGATTTCAGGCGATGTGCCCGAATGCCCCGGCGGGCCGCCTTGCGCAGGGGTCGAAGGGGGTTATATGTTGCTCCATGGAACGCCCGCGCGGCCGCGCCGCCCGATCCCGGCGCTTTCCGACCCCCATGGAGACCCGATGAGCCAAGACACCCCGCAGGCCCAGGCCCCGCCTTGCGCGATCCCCGGGCCCGGCCTGCCCGATACCCCCGCCCGGCCCGAGATGTGGCGGGACGTCCCCGACGAAAAGTGGAACGACTGGCACTGGCAGGTCCGGAACGCCGTGCGCAACCTGGACCAGCTGGAGCGCCTCGTGCGCCTGTCGGACGAGGAGCGCCGGGCCGTGGCGGCCTTGGGGCAACGCCTGCCCATGAGCATCACGCCCTTCTACGCCTCCCTGATCGAGCCCGACGACCCCGCCTGCCCCATCCGCCGGACGTTGATCCCGACCACCGCCGAGCACCGCATCGGCCCGGAGGAACTGAACGACCCGTGCGGCGAGGACGACGCCACGGTGGTGCCGGGCCTCGTGCACCGCTACCCGGACCGGGTGCTCTTTCTCGCCGTGGGCACCTGCGCCGTGTACTGCCGCTACTGCACCCGCAGCCGCATGGTGGGCGGCGGCGAGGGCTACTCCTTCCGCCACCGCCAGTGGCGCCAGGCGGCCGACTACATCGCCGCCCACCCGGAGATCCGCGACGTCCTCATCAGCGGCGGCGACCCGCTGCTGCTCGACGACCACCTGCTGGACGAGCTGCTCGGGATGCTCCGGGCGATCCCCCACGTGGAGATCGTCCGCATCGGCACCAAGATCCCGGCCGTCCTGCCCCAGCGCATCACCCCGGGGCTGACGGAGGTGTTGGGCAGGTACCACCCGTTCATGATGAGCCTGCACTTCATCCACCCCGCCGAGCTGGTGCCGGAGGTGCGGGCGGCGTGCGAGCGCCTGGCGGACGCGGGCATCCCCCTGGGGAGCCAGACCGTCCTGCTCAAGGGCATCAACGACGACCCGGCCGTGATGACCCCCCTCATGCACGGCCTCCTGCGCTCAAGGGTGCGGCCCTACTACCTGTACCAGTGCGACCCGATCCAGGGCTCGGCCCACTTCCGCACCCCGGTGCGCACCGGCGTCGAGCTGATCGAGAGCCTGCGCGGGCACACCACGGGCTACGCCGTGCCCACGTTCGTGATCGACGGCCCCGGCGGCGGCGGCAAGATCCCCGTGGGGCCGAACTACGTGCTGGGCCAGATGGACGACCGCTGGGTGCTGCGCAACTACGCCGGCGACGTGTACGAGTACCACGACCCGGCGCTCGGGGACCCGGCCGGGGACGGCGACCCGCCGGAGGGCTGAGCCCCTACGCCGACAGCTTGGCCTTGAGGCGCTCGTTGACCAGCTGGGGGTTGGCCTTGCCCCCGGACGCCTTCATCACCCGCCCGACGAAGAACCCGAGCAGCTTGTCCTTGCCGCCCCGGTAGTCCGCCGCCTCCTTCGGGTGGGCGGCGATCACCTCGTCGATCACCGCGTCGATGGCCCCGGTGTCGCTCACCTGCACGAGGCCCTCGGCCTCGATCACCTCTCCGGCGGTCCTGTCCGTGCCGTACACCTTGGCGAACACGGTCTTCGCGATCTTGCCGGAGATCGTCCCGTCGTGGATGGCGGCGATGATCCCCGCCAGTTGCTCAGGCGCCAGCGGGCACGCCTCGATGGTCGTCCCGTCCTCGTTCAGCTTCGCCGTCAGGTCGCCCATCACCCAGTTGCAGGTGAGCTTGGGGTCGCCGTCGAAGGC
>CAZGRJ010000020.1:0-27926 GCA_964528115.1 uncultured Nitrospirales bacterium | reverse complement strand
GCATGAGCTGCTCGGGCGAGACGTAGTAGGGCGCCGCCATGGGCTCGTTACTCCTTAGGACGGCTCTTCGGGAGCTCGGGGGGGAGCTCGGGGGACAGCTCGCGGTGGACGGCGGCCACGTCGGCCTCGGGCAGGTGGCGCATGCCGGAGGCGGTGATGACCACCACCGTCGGCCAGATGCCCCGCTCCGGGTCCACGCCGCCGGTGCCCAGGTCGTCGTCGGCCGCGTCGCTCAGGGCCCCCAGGGCCACTCGCACGGCTGCGCCCTCGTCCATACCGTCGCGGTAGGTCTTCTTGAGGGAGCCCCGGGCCTGGCCCTGGCCCGAGCCCGCGGCCACGTAGTCGGCCTCCTCGGTGCGGCCGCCGGCCACGTCGTACTTGAAGATGCGCCCCGCGCCCGCCTCGGTGTCGAAGCCCGCGAACAGGGGGATCACGGCCAGGCCCTGCATGGCGAGGGGCAGGTTGCCACGCACCATCTGGGCCAGCTTGTTGGCCTTGCCGGCCAGGGACAGGGCGCGGCCCTCGATCTTCTCGTAGAACTCCAGCTCGGTGGCGAACAGCTTGGCCATCTCCAGGCACGGCCCGACGGCGCCGGAGATCGCCATGGCGGAGAAGGTGTCGGTGGGGATGACCTTGTCGATGCGGCGGCTGGAGACGGTGTGGCCGTCGGAGGCCATACGGTCGCCCGCGATGATCACCCCGTCCGCGAAGCGCAGGGCCAGGACCGTGGTGCCGTGCGCCACCGGCGGCAGCGCACCGGGCGACACGCTTCCGGCCGCCGGGACCCCGGCGGGCAGGGGCGCCGCGCCGGGCAGCAGGTCGCGCCGGTTGTGGGACAGGTAGTCGTAGAAGCTGGACCCGAAGCCGGGCGCGAACGGGTCGAACCTCACTCGCCGCCCTTCTGCACGTAGTTCTTGACGAACTCCTCGGCGTTCTTCTCCAGGACGTCGTCGATCTCGTCCATGAGCTTGTCCAGGTCCTCCGCCAGCTCCTTGCCCTTCTCGGTGACGGTGGACTTCTCCGCCGGAGCCTCCTGCGACTCCTCCTGCTCCTCCTTGGACGGTTTTGCGGTCTTCTTCTGTGCCATGGCTGCGGCCTATCCTCACACCGGAACGCGCTGTCAGGGTCGGTCCGGTCCGCCCGTGACTGGAAGGGGTTTGGGGGCCGCCGCGCCCCCGGCTAGCCGCCCGACTCCAGGCGACCCACCAGGTCCTCGGTGCCGGCGCACCCCTCGAACAGGGCCTCGGTGATCGCCTTCGTGCCCTTGAACGGGTTGACGGTCGGGATCCGCCGGACCCCGTCGCCCACCGTCAGGAGCACCGAACTCCAGCTTACACCGTATACGGCTTTGCCAAACCGGGCAAGACACTGGCCGCGGAACCAGGCGCGGGTGTCCTCGGGCGCCTCGCGGGCGGCCCGGGCGACCTCGTCGGGGGTCACCAGCGTCTCCACCATGCCCCGGGCGTTCAGGGTGTGGAACAGGCCCTTGGCGGGGTTCAGGTCGTGGTACTGGAGGTCCATCGCCTTGGCCCGGGGGGAGTCCCAGGCGAGGCCCTTGTGCTGCAGGTAGGTGTCGATCATGCGGTACTTGATGACCCAGTCCACCTCGCGCTCGGGCGCGAGCGGGTCGGCCTCCAGGGCGTCGAGCACCTGTTCCCAGCGCCGCACGACCTCGGGGAACGCGCCCGGCAGCGGGTGGTCCGCCGCGTAGGCCTTCACGCTCGCGAGATACGCCCGCTGCACGTCGATGGGGGTCACGCGCCCGCCCCCCTCCACGGCCACCGTGGGCCCCAGGGTCAGGTCGCGGGAGATGGCCCCGAAGGCGCCCAGGGGATCCTCCATGCGCGGCACGTTCTTCACCGCGTCGTGCTCGATCACGCGCAGCACCAGGGCCAGGGTCCCGACCTTCAGGAAGGTGGACACCTGGCTCATGTTCGCGTCCGCCGGGATCACGTGCAGGCGCATCCACTCGGCGGGGTCGGCGTGGGGCTCGTCGCGGGTGTTGAACAGGGGCCGGCGGACCATCGTGTTCAGCTCGACCAGCGACTCGAAGAAGTCGGCCCGCTGGGAGATCTGGAACGGCACCGCCGGGCGGCCGTTCTCCACCCCCACCTTGCCCGCGCCGCAGAAGACCTGGCGGGTGACCAGGAACGGGATCAGGTCGCGCACCAGCCGGTCCACCGGCACCTTGCGCGGCACCAGCATGTCCTCGTGGTAGCCGTAGCTGTTGCCCTTGCCGTCCGAGTTGTTCTTGTAGAGCACGAAGTGGGGCCGGCCGGAGGCGCGCTCGGCCATCTGGCGGCAGGCGTCCAGGATGCGCTCGCCCGCGGCCTCGTAGCGGACCAGGTCGAGGGGGTCGGTGACCTCCGGGGTGCAGTACTCCGGATGGGCGCCGTCCACGTACAGGCGCCCCCCGTTGACCTGGGGCTTGTTCAGGGCGCGGTTGGCGTAGGGGTCCGGGTCCTCGCGCTCGCCCTCGGCGGTGTGGCCGAACAGGTCCAGGAGCGGGTTCTCGCCCTCGTAGTCCCACAGGCAGTCGGGCGCCGGCAGGTCGGGGCAGAAGCCCACGAGCCTAAGCGAGTTGGTGATGTGGTTCTGCTCGCGGGGGTCGAGGCAGCCGATGCCGAACTCGGTCTCGGTGCCCAGCAGGAACGGGCGTTCGGACATGAGTCAGGGGTGCGGTCCGGCCTACAGGTAGTGGCCGGCGGAGACCGGGGTGATCTCCTTGCCCTCCTTGCCGTCGGTGGTGAGGGTCCGGATGTTCACGATGCGCTCCCCCTTGCGCCCGGCGATCTTGGCCCAGTCGTCCGGGTTGGTGTTGTTGGGGAGGTCCTCGTTCTCCTCGTACTCCTGGCGGATCGCGGCCTTGACGTCCTCCAGCCGGATGCCCTTCTCGCCCGTGTCGATGGCGCGCTTGATCGCGTACTTCTTGGCCCTCGCGACAATCCCCTGGATCATGGCGCCGGAGGAGAAGTCCTTGAAGTAGCAGATCTCCCGCTCGCCGTTGGCGTAGGTGACCTCGAGGAAGCGGTTCTCCTCGGTGGTGGCGTACATCTCGTCCACCACCGTCTCGATCAGGCGCAGGACCGCCGCCTCGGGCTTCTCGTCCTCGCCCTGGAACAGCTCGCGGGAGAAGGGCAGGTCGGCAGTCAGGTATTTCGTGAAGATGTCGCGGGCCTCGTCGCGGTCGGGCCGGTCCACGCGGATCTTCACGTCCAGGCGCCCGGGGCGCAGGACGGCCGGGTCGATCAGATCCTGCCGGTTGGTGGCGCCGATCACGATGACGTTGCGCAGCCGCTCCACGCCGTCGATCTCGGCCAGGAACTGGGGCACGATCGTGGACTCGACGTCGGACGAGATGCCCGCGCCGCGGGTGCGGAACAGGGAGTCCATCTCGTCGAAGAAGATGATCACGGGGACGCCCTTGTCGGCCTTCTCCTTGGCCTTCTGGAAGATCTCCCGGATCTTGCGCTCGCTCTCGCCCACGTACTTGTTGAGCAGCTCGGGGCCCTTGATGTGCAGGAAGTAGCTGCGCAGCTGCTTGTCCCCGACCTCGCCCTTCTGCTCGCCCACCTTCTGGGCGATGGCGTTCGCCACCGCCTTGGCGATGAGCGTCTTGCCGCAGCCGGGGGGCCCATAGAGCAGGATGCCCTTGGGGGGCAGGAGCTTGTGCTCGTTGAACAGGTCGGGGTAGAGGAACGGCAGCTCCACCGCGTCGCGGATCTCCTCGATCTGCTCCTTGAGGCCGCCGATCTTGGAGTAGTCCACGTCGGGGACCTCCTCGATCACCAGCTCCTCGGCCTCGCTCTTGGGCAGCTGCTCGAGCAGGTAGCCGGAGCGGGTGTCGAGCAGGACGTGGTCGCCGGCGCGCAGCTCACTTTCCTTCAGGCGGTCGGTCAGGCGCACGACGCGCTCCTCGTCGGCGTGCAGGGCGACGATGGCGCGGCCGTCCTCCAGGATCTCGATGATGCTCACCACCTCGCCCTGGACCTGGAAGCCCTTGACCTCCACCACGTTGTAGGCCTCGTTGAGCACCAGCTCCTGGCCGAGCTGGAGGGTGGCGGCGTCGATGTCCGGGTGGACGTGGACCTTCATCTTGCGGCCGCTGACGTACACGTTGATCGTCCCGTCGTCGTTGACGGACGAGAAAAAGCCGTAGGGGTTCGGAGGCAGCGAGAGCTTCTCGACCTCCTCCTTCAGGGCCTCGATCTGGGCCCGGGACTCCTGGAGCACCTGGGCCAGCTTCTGGTTCTGGTGGTAGGCCTGGTCGAGCTGGTTGCGGACGGGGAAGAGGTGCACCAGCTCCGCCTCCATGGACTGGAGCTGGAGGCGGAGCTTCTGAACCTCCGCCTCGTAGTCAACCGGCGTGTGTTCCCTGCGGGACGACTTGGCGGCGCCTGGCGCGGGCGGCTCCCTGCCTTCGTCGTCCTTGCGGTGACGCGAGTTGGCCATGGCCCTCCTCTTCCGCTTCCTACCTTATCGGCTGCCGCGGCGGCGCGGCATAACCGCCAAGATCAAGGATAAGAGCGGAGGCGATTCCGGTCAAATCACCGGATGACCGTCATTTCCCACCAAGTATCAGAGGGATCGACCCCCTTCCCTCCAGCGCCCGAGGGTCCCCAGAAGACGCCCCGCCGCGGCCCCCGGATTGGGTTCCGCGAGCACCGCCCGGATGACGGCAATCCCATGCACGCCCGCGTCCCGCACCTCCGTGAACCGCGCCGCGTCCACGCCGCCCAGGGCGAACACGGGCACCCCCGCCACGCGGACCGCCTCGGCCAGGGCCTGTGTGCCCACGGGGGCGCCCATGCCGCGCTTGGAGGGTGTGTCGTACACGGGTCCGAAGGTGACGAAGCTGGCGCCCTGCGTGCCCGCCGCGGCGGCCTCCTCCGGGGTGTGGGTGGAGACGCCGATCAGGGCCGTTGGCCCCAGCCACGCCCGCACCTCGGCAATCGGGGGATCGGCGGAGGTCAGGTGCACCCCCGTCGCTCCCACGGCCACGGCCACGTCGGCCCGGTCGTTGATCAGGAGCGACGCTCCCGCGGCGTCCGTGCGCGCCTTCACGGCCCGGGCCAGGGAAAGGAGGTCGCGGGCGGAGAGGTCCTTCTCGCGCAGCTGAACGAGGCGGACTCCGGCGGTGATAGGCGCCGCGAGGGCGGCGGCCAGGTCGCCGTCCGGAACCAGCCGCCGGTCGGTGATGAGGTAGAGGCGCGGCAGGCCCGGCACGGGCGGCGCGGGGCGGGGCGTCAGGAGGCCGCGGCGATGCGGCCCGCCTCGGGCGAGCTGGCGGTGGCGTAGGGTTTCTGGGGGATGCGCCCGGCCAAATACGCCTCGCGCCCCGCGATGACGGCGTGGCGCATGGCCGTCGCCATGCGGATCGGGTCACGCGCCCCGGCGATGGCCGTGTTGAGCAGGACCGCCTCGACCCCCAGCTCCATGGCCACGGCCACGTCGGAGGCCGTGCCCACCCCCGCGTCCACCACCACCGGGCAGCGCACCGCCTCGCGGATCAGGCGGATCGTGTGGGGGTTGCAGACGCCCAGGCCCGAGCCGATGGGGGCGGCCAGCGGCATGACGGCGGCGCAGCCCGCGTCCTCGAAGCGCTTGGCGAAGATCACGTCGTCGGTCATGTAGGGCAGAACGACGAAGCCCTCCTTCACCAGCACCTTCGCCGCCTCCAGGGTGGCCTGGTTGTCCGGCAGGAGGGTCTTCTGGTCGCCGATGACCTCCAGCTTCACCATGTCCGACACCCCCGCCGCCAGCGCCAGGCGCGCCGTGCGGATGGCGTCCTCGGCGGTGTAGCAGCCGGCGGTGTTCGGGAGGATCTTGTAGACCTTGGGGTCCAGGTAATCGAGGAGGTTCTCCTTGGCCGGGTCGGTGACGTTCACCCGGCGCACGGCCACGGTGACGACGTCCGCCCCGGACGCCTCGATGGCGGCCTTGGTTTCCGCGAAGTCCTTGTACTTGCCCGTCCCCACCCACAGGCGCGAACGGAATTCGATCCCGGCGATGACCAGCGTGTCTCCCGTCACGTTCCGCCCCCCACGAACTGGATGATCTCGATCCGGTCGCCATCGGTGAGGGGCGTGTCGGGGAAGCGCTCGCGCGCCACGATGTCCAGGTTGCGCTCCACGGCCACGCGCTCCGGGGCGATACCCAGCTCCGTGAGCAGGCTCGCCACCGTGGCGCCGCTGTCCGCGCGGCGCGTGCTGCCGTTCACGGTGATCTCCACGTCAATCCCTCGTATCCGGCCACAGGTTGTCCACAGCCCGGCCATTCTAACGCATGTTCGGGCGCATGTTCGGGCGCGGGCCGCGCCGGTGACGGGCCGCCTACTCGGGCGGCTTGTCGTAATTGGCGGAGCCGGGCATGGACTTCTGGGCGAACAGGAACGTCGCGATCAGGTCCTTCTCGATCGGGGCGAGCTCGGAGAAGTCGGTGCCGTAGGCGCCGTTGTGCAGGGTCTTGCCGCCCATCATCTTGGCCGGGTCGTCCAGGTAGGCGCGAATCCACTGGTAGGTGCGGCGGGTGCCCAGTCCGTCCAGGCTGGGGGCCAGACCCCACTCGCCGATGTTCAGGACGTTATGGCAGTTGCGGCAGCCGTGGTCCTGGACGAGCTTGTAGCCCAGGTCCGCCTCGGGGCTGTCCTCGAACACGTCGCGCACCCGCATGACGTCGGTGACGTTGGTGATGGCGAGCAGCCAGAACACGAACCCCCCCACCAGGAGCACGCCGACGGTGAAGAACAGGACCCGCTCGCCCTGCTTGAGCCCCGCCCACAGAGCCAGCAGCCGGTCCCGGCGGCTCACGGCCGGTCTGCCTTCATATGATGAGCTTGAAGAGGAAGGCCAGGACCGCGTACACGAGCACCAGGATCGAGCCCGCCAGGGCGGCCCACACCATGACCCGCTCGCCCTTCTTCACCTTCACGCCGGTCTGGGTCATGAACTTGAAGACGAGGTAGCCGAACACGACGACCGCCAGGAAGAAGAACGTGAAGATGCTGACCCCGAACACGTCGTCCGGGTTGCTGAAGTCCACCGGCGGCAATCCCATCCGGCGATTGTAGGAAGCGCCCCGGGATTGCACAAGGGGCGGGAACATTGTGATCTATTTTAAGTGTTGTATAATATCGGGCTTCATTCTTCGCGGGGCCGTCCGGCCACACGAGCGAGAGGAAAACAACCCGAGATGGAACGGTTTCTGGTGATCGGCGCCACCGGCGTGGCGGGCGGCGCCGCCATTCAGGCGGTGCGCGAGCGCTACCCGGCGGCCCACGTGACGGCCCTGTGGTACGGGCGCAAGCCGGACGAGGTCACGGCCATCGACGGGGCCGACACGGTCCTATTCGGCGACATCGGCGACCCGGCCACGGACGACGCGATCGAGCGCGCCTCCGGCCGCGAATTCACCGGCCTGTTCTACGCCACCGCCATGGGCGAGGTGGGCTTCCCGGCGTTCCTGGCCACCCCGGAGCAGATCGCCGCGTCGAACCGCCTGTCGTTCGATCCCCTGCCGCGCCTCGAGGGGCGCTTCGACCTGGGGTTCATCCTGGCCTACTCCACGTTCTTCAACCTGGAGCACCAGAAGATCACCTACGGCGCCATGGCCCACTCCAAGGCGGCCATCGAGCAGTGGGTGGCCGAGCCCGGCCGGGAGAGTGCCGGGACGCGCCGGGTGTGCATCCGGGCCGGGGCCTTCGTCTCGGCATCGTCCATGGCGATCAAGCTCCTGGTGCGGCGCAAGGCGGCCCAGCTCGCCGCGGTGGACAACCAGATCCTGCGCGAGGCCTTCGTGGGCACCAAGCCGTCCGAGGCGGTAGACCGTCTCGAGGAGGCGGTCTTCACCGAGGAGCTGGAGCGCTTCGGCGACACCCGCACCGACCAGAACGGCCTCGTCGCCGCCCACCTGGAGTCCTTCGACCACCCCGAGGCGCGCTTCGTGTGCGTGTGCGGCAAGCGGGTGTGGCTCGAGGACGAGGCCCAGTCGGTCGACAAGTCCTGACGCCGGGCCCGCCCCGGCGCCCCCCGCCGTTTGCCGCCCCCGCCGGGGCGGCCCTATAATCCGGACCGTTCGCCCGAAAGCCCGCGGCCGCGCGCCCGCTCGTTCCTGATCTCGCGGCGCCCGTCCCGACAAGGAGCGTTGTCATGAGCCAGATGCCCCAGGCGGGGGACCCGGCCCCCCCGTTCGACCTGGAATCCAGCACCGGCGGCCGAATTTCGCTCGCCTCCCTGAAGGGCAAGCCGGTGGTCCTCTACTTCTACCCCAAGGACGACACCCCCGGCTGCACCAAGGAGGCGTGCGCCTTCCGCGACATGGAGGCCGCGTACAAGGCCACCGGCGCCGTGGTCCTGGGGGTGAGCCCGGACGGCCTGCCGTCGCACCGGAAGTTCGCCGAGAAGTACGGCCTGACCTTCCCCCTGCTGTCGGACCCGGACCACGCCGTGGCCGAGGCCTATGGTGTATGGGGCGAGAAGAAGAACTACGGCCGCACCTACATGGGCATCACCCGCGCCACCTTCGTCATCGACGGCGACGGCGACATCCACGAGGTCTGGCCCAAGGTGAAGGTGGACGGCCACGCCGACGAGGTCCTCGCCGCGCTCCGCCCGATCGCCTGAGGGCCGGAACTCCCCGGTCGCCGGCCGTGCCCGCGTACACCCCGGACTTCGACACCTTCCGCCGGCTGGCCGGGGAGGGCAACCTGATCCCCGTCTGCCGGGAGGTCATGGCCGACCTGGACACGCCGGTCTCGGCGTACCTCAAGCTCGCCCGGGGGCCCTACGCGTTCCTGCTGGAGAGCGTCGAGGGCGGGGAGCGCTGGGCGCGCTACTCGTTCCTCTCCGCCGACCCCCGGGTGGTCATCCGGGGCCGGGGCGAGACCGTGACCGTCACCGAGGACGGCGCCGAGCGGGCCCTGTCCCACACCGGCAACCCCCTCATGGCGGTGCGTGAATACATGGCCGCCTTCCGCCCCGTGGCCGTGCCCGATCTGCCGCCCTTCACGGGCGGGGCGGTGGGGTACGTGGGCTACGACACGGTGCGGTTCTTCGACGCCGTGCCGCTCGCGCCCGACAAGCCCGGGGGCCTGGGGCTCGACGACTTCTGCTTCGTCCTGACCGACCGCCTCGTGGTGTTCGACGCCGCCCGCCAGGTGATCCAGGTGATCGTCAACGTCCACACCGAGGGGCGCGACCTGAAAGGCGCCTACGACGAGGCCGTGGCGACCATCGACAAGACCGTGGCCACGCTGCGCGCGCCCGCCCCGCCCCGCAAGGCCCCGGCGCCCCCGTCCGGCACGCCGGAAGTCACGTCCAACATGACCCGGGAGCGGTTCGAGGGCATGGTGGAGGCCGCCAGGGAGTACATCCGGGCGGGCGACATCTTCCAGGTGGTCCTCTCCCAGCGACTCGCCACGCCCCTCGGGTGCGATCCCCTGGACCTGTATCGCGCCCTGCGCCGCATCAACCCCTCGCCCTACATGTACCACCTGCGCTTCGGCGACATGGAGGTGGTGGGGGCCTCCCCCGAGCTGCTGGTGCGCACCCGCTTGGGGCAGGTGGAGGTCCGCCCCATCGCGGGCACCCGGCCGCGGGGCCGCACCGACGAGGCCGACCGGGCCCTGGAGGCGGAGCTCATGGCCGACCCCAAGGAGTGCGCCGAGCACCTGATGCTGGTGGATTTGGGGCGCAACGACGTGGGCCGCGTGGCCGAGGTGGGCACCGTGGCGGTGGACGAGTTCATGGTGGTGGAGCGCTACTCCCACGTGATGCACATCGTCTCCCACGTGGCCGGGCGGCTCGCCCCGGGGCGCGACGCCTTCGACGTGCTGGTGGCGTGTTTCCCCGCCGGGACCCTGTCGGGCGCCCCCAAGATCCGCGCCATGCAGATCATCGAGGAGCTGGAGCCCACGCCCCGCGGCCTCTACGGCGGCGCGGTGGGCTACTTCGGCTTCGACGGCAGCTCCGACATGGCGATCAACATCCGCACGGTGGTCATCCACGACGGCACCGCCTACCTCCAGGCGGGCGCGGGCATCGTGGCCGACTCCGACCCGGCGCGGGAGTTCGCCGAGACCGAGAGCAAGGCCATGGGGCCCGTGCGCGCACTGGAGATGGCCCGCCGGGGCCTGGACGATTGACGATGACCGACCGGCACGACGAGGGCGGCGCCGGGCGCGTCGTGGTGACCGTCCAGGGGGTGGACCGGGTCGGCATCGTGGCGGACGTCACCCGGGTCCTGGCGGACGCGGGCGCGAACCTGGTGGACATCGACCAGTCGGTCCTGCGGGGCGACCTGTTCGTCATGGTGGCCGTGGCCGACCTGGCGCCGGAAGGAGGCATCCCCTTCGCCGAGCTGCGCGAGCGCCTGGAGGCCCTGGGCGAACGCATCGGGGTGCAGGTGGCGATCCAGCGCGAGGAGATCTTCCGCGCCATGCACCGCGTCTGAGGGCGCCCGCTTGTCCCTCACCCTCCACGAGATCGTCGAGACCCTGTCCATGGTGCGCGAGGCGCACCTGGACATCCGCACCGTCACCCTGGGGCTGAATCTCCAGGACTGCGCCGGGGCGGACCCCGCCAAGGTGGCGGACGCCGTCGCGGCGCGGGTGCGGGAGAAGGCCGCGCGGCTCAAGGCCGAGGCGGACGCGATCGCCCGGGAGTTCGGGGTGCCCATCGTCCACGTGCGGGTGGCCGTGACACCGGTGGCGAATCTGATCGCCGCCCCGGCGGTGGGGGATTTCACGGCCCTCGCGGGGGCCCTGGACGCGGCCGCGCGGGAGGTGGGGGTGGACTTCCTCGGGGGCTTTTCGGCCCTGGTGGAGAAGGGGACGACCGCCGCGGAGCGGACCTACCTGGAGGCCCTGCCGGACGCCCTGGCGTCCACGGAGCGGGTGTGCGCCAGCGTGAACGTGGCCTCCACCCACGCCGGGATCCACATGGACGCCGTGCGGACGATGGGGGAGGTGATCGTCCGGGCCGCGGCAAAGACGGCGGACCGGGACGGGGTCGCCTGCGCCAAGCTGGTCTGCTTCGCCAACGCGGTGGGCGACAACCCCTTCATGGCGGGCGCCTTCCACGGCTTCGGCGAGCCCGGGGCGGCGGTGAGCATCGGCATCAGCGGCCCCGGCGTGGTGGCCCGGGCCCTGGAGCGCGTGCCGGACGCCGACCTGGGCACCGTGGCGGAGACGGTCAAGCGCGCCGCCTTCCAGATCACCCGGGCGGGGGAACTGGTCGGGCGCGAGCTGTCCCGGCGCCTGGGGGTCGGCTTCGGCATCGTGGACCTGTCCCTGGCCCCCACGGACCGGGTGGGCGACTCAGTGGGGGAGATTCTGGAGCTCATCGGCGTGGAGCGGGTGGGTGGGCACGGCTCCACGGCGGCCCTGGCGCTCCTGAACGACGCGGTGAA
This sequence comes from uncultured Nitrospirales bacterium, assembly GCA_964528115.1. Taxonomy (GTDB): domain Bacteria; phylum Nitrospirota; class JACRHL01; order JACRHL01; family JACRHL01; genus CAZGRJ01. The sequence goes on along the minus strand of CAZGRJ010000020.1, from coordinate 16,520 downwards.
GAAGGGGGGTGCGTTCGCCTCGGAGTACGTGGGGGGCCTGTCGGGGGCCTTCATCCCGGTGAGCGAGGACAAGGTCATGGGCCGCGCCGCGGCCGAGGGGCACCTCACCCTGGACAAGCTGGAGGCCATGACCGCGGTCTGCTCCGTGGGCCTGGACATGATCGCCCTGCCCGGCGACACCCCCGCGACGACCATCGCCGCCATCCTGGCGGACGAGGCCGCCATCGGCGTCATCAACCGCAAGACCACGGCGGTGCGGCTGATCCCGGTACCGGGCAAGGGGGTGGGCGACGTGGCGCGGTTCGGGGGACTCTTGGGCGAGGCGCCGGTGATGGCCGTCCACCCGGCCTCGGCGGCGGCCCTCATCGCCCGGGGCGGGCGCATCCCGGCCCCGCTCCAGGGCCTGGGGAACTGAGGCTTACGTCACCTAGGAGGCGGTGGGGAAGGGGGCGCCGGGCACGATGAACAGGTGGGCCCACTTCTTCTCGCCCTCCTGGTTCACGTAGGAGATCCGGTAGTTGCGCGACGAGGTGGTGGTGTCGATGGTGAGCAGCTCCTTCACGGCCAAGCCGCTGCGGCCCAGGGACCAGCGCAGCAGGTCCTCGGTGATGCCGAGCTTGGCGCACCCGGCGCGGAACTCCTCCGACATGTTCAGGTCCGACACGCTTCCTTCCCCCGTCCCACGGGCCCGCTCCCACACGCTGGCGGGCGCGGACGCCCTCCCGGCAGCAACCGACGGTGATATATTCTGGCACGCGGACGCCACGTTTTTCCAGCGGAAGGCCCCCCCGGGGCCCCGGGTAAGGGCCCGGGGCCGGGGCGCCGATAGGGAACCGCGGGCGCCCGGCGCCGCCTTCCCGACCCTCCCCGGGATCGTGTCCAAGACCCTCTCCATGCGTCCATCTCCATGAAGCCGTCCATGAAATCGCGATGACCTCTCAATGACCGTCCCCGTCCCCCACAACCTCCTGCCGGTCCCCAGCGCATTCGCCGGGCGCGACGACGAGCTGGCCGCCCTGGTGGACCGGGTGGACGCCCACCGGGTGGTCCGCCTGACCGGCCCCGCCGGCATCGGCAAGACCGAGCTGGCCCGGGCCGCCGGCCACCGGGCCCTGGCGGGGGAGCTCTTTCCGGGCGGGGTGTTCCACGTCACCCTGGACGGCGCCACGGGGGTCTGCACCCTGCTGGGGGACCTGGTCTTCCACCTGGGGATCGACGAAACGAAGCCCCTGGCCGAGGCCCTGGACGGGCCCAGCCGCCTGCTGATCTGGGACCAGATGGACGGCGTCCTGGAGCGCCAGCCCGAAATGGTCGCGCGCTTCTTCGGGAAGGACACGGCGGCGGCGGAGAACATCCACCACCTCCTGGTCCACAGGGCGCCGGCGCCGGAGGACGCGGGCGACGCGGTGCTCGCTCTGGGGCCCCTGGCGCCCGAGGCGGCGGTGGCGGCCTTCGCGGCCCACCTACCCGAGACCGTGAGCCAGGCGCCGGAGCCGGGCGACCGCGCCCTGGCCGAGGGCCTGGAGCGCCTGGGGGGCAACCCCCTCGCCATCCGCCTAGCGGCCCGCTGGTGCCGCCCGCCGCGCTGGACCGACGTCCTGGCCGAGGGCCTGGACGCCACCGCGCAAGGCCGCCCCGCCGCCGATCCGCCCTTGGCGCAGGCCCTGGGGCTCGCCCTGGCCGACCTGGACGAGCCGGCCCGACGCCTCGCAGGCATCCTGGCGGCGCAACCCCTGGGGGCCACGGAGCCCGCCCTGTACGCCATGTTCGGCGAGGACCTGGACAAGGCCGCCCAGCTCCTGGAGCGCACGGGCCTGGTGGAGGTCCTGGGGGACCGCCGCATCCTGCTCCCGGCCGCCCGCGACGTGATCCCGGCGATTTTGGGGGAGCGTCAGGCCGGCACGCTTTGGCACCAGGCCGCGTTCTACCTGCAGCAGGTCCTGGTGGGCTGGCGCTCGAGCCTGGCCCTCGGCCAGCCGGACGAGTCCCAGCGTTTCGTGGTGCGGGAGTGGGAGAACCTCCGTGCCATCTTCAACCGCGCCCTCGACCGTCTGGCGACGCCCGGCGTGGACGACGAGGACGACGCGCGGGTGGCCATGGACTGCGGCGGGGCCATGTTCAACGTCATGTACGGCCGCCGCATGCTGCGCGAGGGCGTCGCCTGGATGGAGGCGTGCCGGTCCGTCGCCGGGCGTTACGGCGAGCCCGGCGACGTGGGGACCTTCCACGACTTCGCAGGCCTGTTCGAGGTCCGCCTGGACCGCCCGGACGCCGCCCGGGAGGACTTCGAGCAGGCAGTGGCGGTGTACCGCGAGGCCCAGTTCGCCCTGGGGCTCGGGAGCGCCTGCTACCACCTGGGGCTCCTGCTCTACGAGCGGGACGACACGGACGCCGCCCTGCCGTGCTTCGAGGAGGCGGTGGAGGAGCTGCGGGCCAACCAGGGGCGCCCCTACGCGGCCCAGGCGGCGGTGTACGTGGGGCTGATCCGCCTGGCCCGGGGCGAGGCCGAGGCCGCCCACGAGGCCCTGACCGACGGCCTGGCCCTGTTCGAGGAAGGCACCCGGGACCCGTGGCTGCAGGTCAAGTGCCGCTTCGCCCTGGCCGAGTCGGCCGCCCGGACCGGCGATACGGGCGAGAGCCGCCGCCAGTCGCGGGCCGCCCTGGAGGAGCTGTTCCTCGCCCGCCCCAGGATCATCGCCACCGCCATTCCCATGATCCTGCGCCTGGCCCGGGTCTTCCTGGAGCCGGACCTGCGCGACCTGCTCGGTCCCTACGTGGAGGACGTCGCCGCAAGCGTGGAGGGCCTGCGCCAGCGCAACCCGCGCCCCCAGTTCGTCCAGGAGTGGCGCCTGGCGTGCGAGGCCATGGACCGGGTGGCGGCCCTGCTGGGCCTGATGGGCACCGCCTTCGCCCCCGCGACGGCCGGGGAGCCCGCCGGGGCCGAGGCCCGCGAGCGCCTGCCGGAGGCCGCCCGCGCCCTGGACGAGGTGAGCGGCGCCCTGTTCGCCGCCGAGCGCTGGGTCCAGGACGCCCTCGCGGCCGGCTGAGCCGCCCTTTCTTCACGAAATCCGGGCCCCTAGGGGTCCGCCTCGCCCCCCGCCTTGGTCCGCGCGCTCGCCGTGCGGTAGGCCGAGATCAGCATGTGCATCACGCCGTAGCCGATGAGGGCGGCCACCAGCCCCGCCAGGGTGCAGCCCAGAACGAAGGGGATCAGGTAGGGCTTGAGCTGCACCAGGAAGTCGATGAACGTCAGGCCCTCGAAGTGGATCCCGGGCAGGTTGGCGGCCGGGGGCCAGAGCTGGAGCCCCAGCCACAGCCCGCCGCCGTAGATCGGCACCATGGTCCAGGGGTTGTTGATGAACACCCCCACCATCACCGCCACCGGGTTGAAGCGGAACAGCCAGGTGATCGCCACCCCCAGGACCGTGTGGATGCCCACCAGGGGCGAGAAGGCGATGAACACCCCCACGGCGAAGGCGAGCTTGAGCTTCTGGGGCGACTCCCCCAGCGTCAGCAGGGCCTTGAGCCGCTCCCGGAATGTGGCCTTGGTCATTCGAAGTGTTCGTACCCGCGCGGCGCGATCGGGCGCACCTGACCGGCCCGGCGCAGCCGGAGCCCGGACTCGGCCTCGAAGCGACCGATGCGGCATGCCTCCACCGCGCCCGAGGCGAGGAGCCCCTCCACACGGGGCTCGGCCTCCGGCGGCACGGCAAACACCAATTCGTAGTCTTCCCCGCCCCCCAACACGAAGGCGGCCGCGTCCACCGCGTTGTCCGTCGACTCGTCCGTATGAACCGCCGCGCAGTATGCCCGAAGGGCGGGCGAAAGGGGAAGGGCGTCGGCCTCCAGGCACGCCCCCACGCCGCTCGCCGCGAGGACGTGGCCCAGGTCGCCGGCCAGGCCGTCGGACACGTCGATCATGGCCGTCACGCCCACGTCCCGCAGGCGGACCCCCTCGGCCACGCGGGGGGTCGGGTCCAGGTGGCGGCGCACGAGGCGCTCCCGGTGCTCCGGGGAAATCGCGGCGTCCCGGCCCTTGAGCAGGGCGAGACCGGCGGCGCTCTCGCCGGGGGTGCCGGTGACCCACACGCCGTCGCCAGGCCGGGCCCCGGCGCGGGTGACGGCCTGGCCCGCCGGAACCTCGCCGATGACCGTGACGGACACCACCAGCCCGGCGCGGGAGGCGCAGGTGTCGCCCCCCACCAGGGTCACGGCGGCCGCGTCGGCGGCGTCCAGGAACGCCTCCACCAGGGGCCAGAACGGCTCCGGGTCGCCGGGCAGCCCCAGGGAGAGGACGGCCCAGCGCGGCACCGCCCCCATGGCGGCGACGTCGCTCAGGTTGACGGCGAGGGCCTTGCGCCCCAGGTCGGGGAGCGGCGTCCAGGCGAGGTCGAAGTGCATGCCCTCGAGGAGCAGGTCCGACGTGACCACCTGGTCGGTGTCGGGTCCGGGGTGCCACAGGGCGGCGTCGTCGCCGATGCCCAAGAGGGCCCCGGAGGCCCCGGCCCGGGCCCGGATCCGGTCGATGAAGGCGAACTCCCCGCCCAAGATGGCCCCCTTGATGGTCCGGTTGACGGCCCCATTTTTTTTTCGCCACGCCCCCGGCCGCCCGGAGGCGATGCCGTCCCCCGCTACACCGTGAGGGGCGCCTCGCGCGGCCGGCGCCGGCCGGGCGCGCGCCGCGCGGGTGCCCGGCGCGCGGTGGGGGCCGCGTCGTCCGGGCCCTGGGTCCGAAGCCCCCGGAAGGCGACGGCGAACACGTCGTCCAGCGACTCGGCGAACACGAACGCGAGGCCGCCGCGCACGTCCTTGGGAATGTCGGCCAGGTCCTTCTCGTTGGTCCTCGGCAGGATCACGGTGGTGATGCCCGCCCGGCGCGCGGCGAGGACCTTCTCCCGGATGCCCCCCACCGGCAGGACGCGGCCGCGCAGGGTGATCTCGCCGGTCATGGCAACCTTGCCCCGGCACGGCTCGCCGGTGAAGACCGAGGCCATCACGCACGCCATGGTGACGCCCGCGCTCGGGCCGTCCTTGGGGATCGCCCCGGCGGGAACGTGGATGTGGATGTCGTTGCGGGTGAACAGCTCCGGCTCCACCCCCAGCTCGTGCTGGCGCGAGCGCACGCAGGTGAGCGCCGCCTGGGCCGACTCCTTCATCACGTCGCCCAGCTGGCCGGTCAGGATGAGCTGGCCCTTGCCCTCGACCAGCGTCGCCTCGATGTGGATCAGGTCGCCCCCCACGGGGGTCCAGGCGAGGCCCGTGGCGCTGCCCACGGTGTCCTCGTCCAGGGCCTCGGTCTCGGCGGTGTAGCGCGGCACCCCCAGGTAACGCTCCAGGCTCCGGGGCGGCACGCGCACCAGCTTGCCGCGCCCGGCCGCGACCCGCCGCGCCAGGCGCCGGCAGATGCGCGCGATCTCGCGCTCCAGGCCGCGCACGCCGGCCTCGCGGGTGTAGCGGGTGGCCATGCGGGCCAGGGTCTCGTCGCTCAAGGCGAGGTTCTCGGGGGTCAGGCCGTGGGCCTCCAGCTGCTTGGGCAAGAGGTAGCGCCGGGCGATCTGGACCTTCTCCTCCACCGTGTAGGTGGACAGCTCGATGACCTCCATCCGGTCGCGCAGGGGGCCCGGGACGGTCTCGATCTGGTTGCAGGTGCAGACGAACATGACCTTGGACAGGTCGAACGGCACGCCCAGGTAGTGGTCGGTGAAGGCCACGTTCTGCTCCGGGTCCAGTACCTCCAGCAGGGCCGAGGCCGGGTCGCCGCGGAAGTCGGAGCCCAGCTTGTCGATCTCGTCGAGCATGAACACCGGGTTGTTGGAGCCGGCGGTTTTAAGGGACTGGATGATGCGCCCCGGCATGGCCCCCACGTAGGTGCGCCGGTGGCCGCGGATCTCGGCCTCGTCCCGCATGCCCCCCAGGGCCACCCGCACGAACTGGCGTTCGAGGGCCCGGGCGATGGAGCGCCCGAGCGATGTCTTGCCGACCCCCGGGGGGCCGAGGAAGCACAGGATCGGGCCCTTCATCTGGCCTTTCAGCTTGCATACCGCCAGGTACTCGAGGATGCGCTCCTTGATGCGGGTCAGGCCGTAGTGGTCCTCGTCCAGGATCTCCTGGGCCCGGGTCAGGTCCAGGTTGTCCTTCGTGGTCTTGCTCCAGGGCAGCTCCACCATCCAGTCCACGTAGGTGCGGGTGATGGAGGCCTCGCTCGAGTCGGGGTGCATGCGCTCCAGGCGGCCGAGCTGCTTCTTGGCCTCCTTCTCGACCTTCTCGGGCATGCCGGCGGCCTCGATGCCCTCGGCCAGCTCGCGGATCTCCTGCTCCCGGTCGTCCTCCTCGCCCAGCTCGCGCCGGATGGACTTCATCTGCTCGCGCAGGTAGTACTCGCGCTGGGACTTGTCGATCTCGCTCTTGGCGTCGGACTGGATCTTCTGCTGGACCGTGAGCACCGACAGCTCGGTGGTCAGGATCTCGTACACCCGGGTCAGGCGCGAGACCGGGTCCAGGTTCTCCAGGATCTCCTGGGAGACCTCGGGCTTCAGCCCCAGGTTGGAGACGATCATGTCCGCCAGGCGGCCCGGGTCCTCGACGTTCTCCAGGAGCATGAGGATGTCGGGGGCCATCACCTTGCCGAAGCCGACGATCCGCTCCACCTGCTCCTTGACGTTGCGGATCAGGGCCTCGGTCTCCACCCCGACCCGGTCCACCGGGCCCTCCATGAGGGGCTCCACCCGCGCCTGGAACCAGGGCGCGACCTGGTCGAACCCGGTGATGCGGGCCTTGCCGACCCCCTGGACCAGGATCTTGATGCGGCCGTCGGGCAATTTCAGCATGCGCATGATGAGCGCCACGGTGCCCACGGTGTAGATCTCGCCCGCGTCCGGCTCCTCGGTCTCCAGCTCCTTCTGGGTGGCCAGGAGGATCAGGCGGCTGCCCGCGAGGGCCCGCTCGATGGCGGCGATGGACATGGGCCGGCCCACGAACAGGGGCAGGACCATGTAGGGGAACACGACGATGTCCCGGACCGGCAGGAGCGGCAGGGCGGACGGGATGTCGATGTCGGCGGGGTCGGCGTCGAGGTAGTCGGTCATCGAAACCTTCGATTCGGCGCGGGAAGCGGTCCGGAACCCGACGGGCGTACCCGTCCGGCGCGCCCGGACGGGACGCCTACACGTCCATCAGACCTCAAGGTCTTTCAGGAAGGCCCGGAACTCGGGGCCCAGCTCGGGCGAGTCCATCCCCAGGGCCACGGTGGCCATGAGGAAGCCCAGCTTGCTGCCGGCGTCGTAGCGCTTCCCCTGCAGCTCCAGGCCGTGGACGATCCGGCCCTGGAGCATCGACTTGAGGGCGTCGGTCAGCTGAAGCTCGCCCCCGGCCCCGGCCGGGATGCGCTCCAGGGCGTCGAAGATGGCCGGGTCCAGGATGTAGCGCCCGATCACCGACAGGTTGGACGGGGCGTCGGCGGGCTTCGGCTTCTCCACCATGTCGAGCACCCGGTGCAGGCCGGGGCGCAGCGGCTCGGAGGCGATCACGCCGTAGTTGACCACGTCGGACTCGGGCACCGCCTGCAGGCCGATGACGCTGGTGCCGAACTCCTCGTACACCGCCATCATCTGCTTGAGGGCGGGCGTCGCGTGGTGGATCACGTCGTCCGCCAGGAGCACGGCGAACGGCTCGTCCCCCACCATGGCGCGGGCGCAGCCGACGGCATGCCCCAGGCCCCGGGCCTCGGGCTGGCGGACGTACCAGAAGTTCGCCATCTCGGTGATCGCGCGCATGTCCTCGAGGATCTTGTCCTTGCCCTTGTCCTTGAGGGTCATCTCCAGCTCGAAGGAGACGTCGAAGTGGTCCTCGATGGCGCGCTTGCCCCGGCCGGTGATGACGATGATGTCGTGGATGCCGCACGCCACCGCCTCCTCCACCACGTACTGGATGAGGGGCTTGTCCACCAGGGGCAGCATCTCCTTGGGGGAGGCCTTGGTGGCGGGCAGGAAGCGGGTGCCCAGCCCGGCGGCGGGGAGCACGGCCTTGCGGATCTTCTTCTGGCTCATCTCGGGTTCTTCTCAACCACCCGCGGGAAGCGTTTCCCGCCCCGTGGGCATTGTAACAAGCCCCGGGCGTCCGTGTCGGGGGTCCGGCCGCCTACGCGGCCCGCGCCTTCGCCAGGATCGCCTCCAGACGCGCGCGCAGCGCCTCGGGCGGGAGGGTGCCGTCCACCACCTCGTCGGCGTATCTCAGGCGCCTCTCCAGCGGCAGCTGGGCCTTCAGGCGGGCCCGGGCCCCGGTCTCGGTCAGGCCGTCGCGCTCCATCAGGCGCCGCACCTGGGTGGCCTCGTCCACGGCCACCACGATCACCTTGTCCACCTCCTTGTGGGCCTTGGCCTCGATGAGCAGGGGGGCGTCGTAGACGACCACGGCGTCCGGGTCCTCGGCCCGGATGCGGGAAAGCTCGGCCTGGAACGCCTCCCGGATGCGCGGGAGGACGATGGCCTCCAGGGCCATTCGGGCGGCGGGATAGGCGAAGACCTTCGCCCCCAGGGCCTTGCGGTCGAGGTGCCCGTCCGGGCCGATGTACTCGGCCCCGAACCGGGCCACGATCTCGGCCAGGGCCGGCGTGCCGGGCTCGACCACCTCTCGGGCCAGGTCGTCCGCCGAGATCACCCGGGCCCCGAGCTCGGTGAGCATGGCCGCGACGGTGGACTTGCCGGCGGCGATCCCGCCGGTCAGGCCCAGCAGGGCCCCGCGTCCGGGGCTACTCCTGGAGCCGTTGGAGGTCTTGCTCATGGCCGATCAAGAGCAGGATGTCGCCCTCCTTGAGCAGGTCGTCGGCGGAGGGGTTGAAGTTGACCTCCTCCTCGGCGCCGCCGGGCAGCCCCGTGTCGGGCGCCCGCCGCTTGATGGCCACCACGTTCACGCTGTAGTGGGTGCGGATCATGGTCTCGCGCAGGAGCATGCCGGCGTAGCGGGACGGCAGCGGCATCTCCACGAACCCGTAACCCTTGGCGAGCTGGAGGTGCTCCAGCTGGTTGGGGGTGGCCAGGCTGTGGGCCAGGCGGACGGCGGCCTCGCGCTCCGGGTAGACCACCCGGCGCACGCCCAGCTTCTCGAGCACCTGGCCCTGCTTGGCGGTAACGGCCTTGGAGACGATCTCCGGGACCTTCAGGTCCATGGTGGTCATCACGATGAGGATGCTGGCCTCGATGTCCTCGCCGACGCTGACCACCACCACGTCCACGTTGTCCAGGCCCACCGAGCGCAGGGCCTTCTCGTCCGTGGCGTCGCACTGCACGGCGTGGGTGACGATGTCGCCCACCCGCTCGACCTTGTCCGGGTCGTTGTCGATGGCCAGGACCTCCTGGCCCTGCTCCACCAGGGTCTCGGCCACGGCGGCGCCGAAGCGCCCCAGGCCGATCACCGCGAACGTGCGCTTTCTCATTCCCTGTTCCCGCTCCGATTGCCGCCCAGCATAGCAAAGGGTCCGCCCGCGCGCCCCACCAAGTCGTTAGCCGATCAGCACCTTCTCCTCCGGCCGGCGGTAGCGCTCCTGGCGCTCGCTGCGCAGCACCGCGATCCCGATGGTCAGGGGCCCCAGGCGCCCCACGAACATGCACAGGACGATGAGCAGCTTGCCGAAGTCGCTGAACTCGGCGCAGAAGCTGCGCACCCCGCCGTCCCCCACGGACAGCCCCACCGTGGCCACCGCCGAGGTGACCTCGAACAGGGTGGGCATGAACCTGGTCCCCTCCACCGTGAGCAGCACCCAGGTGACGATGATCACCAGGAACAGGGCCACCGAGGCCAAAAAGAAGCTCTTCTGCACGATCTCCTGGGGGATGTTGCGGTGAAACAGGCACACCCGCTCGCGCCCCCGCGCCGTGGTCCAAAGGCTCGCCAGGATCACCCCGGTGGTGGTCACCTTGATGCCCCCCGCGGTGGAGCCGGGCCCGCCGCCGATCAGCATCAATACAACAAAAAGCAGGAGCGTGGCCGGGGCGAACTGGGCCACGTCGGTGGTGGCGAAGCCCGCCGTGCGCGCCGCCAGGGACTGGAACAGGGCCACGCGCATGGCGTCGTGGGTCGTCAGGGCGCGCAGGGAGTGGCCCGGGCCGTGCTCCAGGAAGTAGGTCGCCGCCGCGCCGAGCAAGCCCACGGCCACGGTCATGGTCAGGACGATGCGGGTGTGGACCGTCAGGCGGTGCACTTCGCGCCGGGTCCAGCGCAAGAGGTCGCTCAGGGCCAGGAAGCCGAGGCCGCCGATCACGATGGAGAGGGTGACGGGCAGCTCCACCCACAGGTCGGAACGGTAGCGCAGCAGGCTGTCGGAGAAGAGGGCGAACCCCGCGTTGTTGAAGGCCGAGACGGCGTGGAAGACGCCGTACCACACGGCCCGGCCGGGGGCCATGTCGGACATGAAGCGCAGGGCCAGGACCGCCGCCGCCAGGGACTCCACCACCAGGGTCACCTTGACCGTGAGGGTCGCCAGGCGCACGAGGCCCTCCATGGTCGGCAGGGCCATCGCCTCCTTCAGGATCAGGCGGTTGCGCAGGCCCACGCGGCGCCCCAGGATCAGGGCCACGAAGGTGGCGCCGGTCATGTAGCCCAGCCCCCCCACCTGGAACAGGAACAGGATCACCGCCTGGCCGAAGGTGGTGAAGTCGTTCGGCGTGTCCAGGACGATCAGGCCGGTCACGCACACCGCCGAGGTGGAGGTGAACAGGGCGTTGACCAGGCCGATGGACGCGCCGGAGGTGGACGCCTCCGGCAAGGCCAGGAGGAACGTGCCGAGCAGGATGATGCTGCCGGCGCCGCCCACCAGGATCTGGGCCGGCGACGCCTGGTAGGTGCGCAGCCGCGCCAGGGGGCCGAGGGCGGAGCGGGAGAAGTTCATCCGTGGTCTTCGTGCGGCGGCGGGGTCGGCGGCTTCACCGGGGGGAAGGGAGGCGTGTTCGCCCTGGGGGTGCCGGCGGCGCGGTCAGCGCACCCGGGGAACGTAGAGCTCGGCCTGGGCGGCGGCGGTGCCCGGGGCGATCAGGCCGCCCGCCACGAGCACGTTGTGATCCGGCAGGAGCGTGGCCGTGTGGCCGAAGCGCGGGAAGGCGAGCGTGCCCGTCGTGTCGCGCACCGTGCCGGTCTCGGGTTCGATCTCCTGGGCCGAGTCGGTGACCGTGCCGGCGTCGTCGGTCACGCCGCCCACCACCAGCACGTTCCCGTCGGGCAGCGCCACGGCGGCATGATACACCCGCGGCACGGGCGCCGGGGCGGACCAGGTGACACGGGTGAAGGTGTCGGTGCCGGCGTCGTAGATCTCCGCCACCTCGTCGGAGGCCACGGTCCCCGCCAGGGTGTTCACGGCCTTGAAGCCACCATAGAGGACCACCCTGGAGCGGTCGGCGCTGGGGGTGGCGGTGTGGCCGGCGCGGGGCAGGGTCATGGCGGTGGGGGCCACGGTGCCGGCGCCCGGGTTGTAGAGCTCGGCCGAGGCGAGCACGGTGCCCGTGGCGTCCCAGCCGCCCGCGACCAGGATCTCGCCGGTGGACAGCAGCGTGGCCGTGCACCCCTCCCGGGCCGTGGCGAGGCTCGTCCCGGTGGCGGTGAAGGCGGCCGCGCCCGCATCGTAGCGCAGGATGGCGGCCTGGAGGGTGCCGGTCTGGTCGCGCCCACCGATCAGGTAGAGGGCGCCCCCGCCGTCCGCCACCAGGGCCCCGTCGGCCCGGCCGTCCGTGACGCTCACGGTGTCGGTGAGCAGGGTGGCGGGGGCGTAGCGCTCCCCGTTCGGCACCGCGGGTGGACCCAAGGCGAGGAACTGGGGGGCGGACGCCGCCGCGGTCACGCCGCTGCTCTGGCCCCCCACGGCCACCAGCATGCCGCCGGTATAGGCCGCTACGGGGGCGACCCGGCCGGTGCCGGAGTCATAGGCCTGCTCGCCCACGAACAGCCGGGTGGTCCAGTGGAAGCGCTCGGCGAAGAGGGTGCTCGTGAGGGGCAGGCCGTTCGCGTCCTGGCCGCCCACCAGCATCACGTCCCAACCGCCGCCCCCCGTGGGGACCACGACGGCGGCGTGAAAGGCCCGGCCGTTGCCGGCATTAACCGAGTCCTGCAGGACGTGGAAGGTGTCGGGATCGAGGCGGCCGTCGCCGCAGGCGGCCAGACTTCCGGCCGAACACCCGGCCAGGAGGAGCAGCGCGAGAGCCCGGAAGGCGCGCCGGGCGGCGGGTCTCCGGACCCCTGGAGGACGCCCGTCCATAGGGCAAGCTTATCGGCCCGAATCGGCGATCTGTCAACTTCGGGCGCCGCCGCCCGGGGGCCGAAAAAGAGACCGCCCCGGAGGTTTCCCCCCGGGGCGGTCGATCGCACGGGACCTTGCGGCCCGTCCTACATCGTGTCCATGCCGTCGAAGGTATGGACCAGCTGCAGGGTGAACGTGTCGTTGTTGTCCACGGTGTCGACCATCGTGCTCGTGAAGTCGGCCCGGACGAGCGTGCTCGCGGCCAGGTCGTACGAGACCGCGATCGATCCCGACGTCACGTCCGGACCCGAGCCCTCGAACGTGGCCGCCTCGTAGCGGCCCGCCGCGGTGATCGGACCGAAGACGTACGCGGCGTTCACGCCCCACCCGTTGTCGAACCCGGCAAGCGGCGTGCCGCCGCTGCCCGAGGCCGGGTCAGCCATCAGGTACTCCGCCGCGAGCGTCAGGTTCTCGACCATGCTGACCGTGGCGTTGACGTCCAGCTCGTCGCCGAACTGCGGCAGCCCGTTCCTGCCGTCGTTGTTGTCCGTGAGGTAGCTCACGTTGATGTCCAGGCCTTCCATCGGCCCCACCCAGACGGCGGCCATCACGTCATTGCCCGCATTCGTGCCGCTGCCAATGTACGTGGCCTGCGGCAGGTCGGTCCAGTTGTTGATGTAGGCAACCTTGACCGCGACCATGTCGGTCGGGGTCACCTCCACCATGCCGCCGGCGACGTTCGACGGCACGAAGAGCCACAGGAGGCCGTTGGCCGCGAAGTCGAGGTCGGTCGCGTCCTGGCCCTCTTGGCCGTGGAACCCGTTGAAGATACCGGCCGTCACCGTGGCCATGCCGTTGACGGGGATGTCCACCCGCAACTGCTCGATGTCCACGCCGACGCCGCAGTCCAGCGAGCCGTTGGTCGGGTCGGTGCCGGTCGGCAGGTCCACCGCCGCCGAGCGGTTGTGGCAGTTGTTCAGGTCGAAGTCGGCCCGGAACGTCGGGCCGCCGTCGTCCTTCTGCATCACGTCCAGCTCGCCCGACCCGTAGAAGTTCCCCTCCTCGAAGTCGCTGTCGTAGACGTTCATGTTGACGTCGCCGAACCCCGACCACTCCATGTGGGCGCTGGCGCTGCCCACCGTGCCAAAGCCGACGAGAGCTGCGGCCATGAAGGCCGCAATCGTAGACTTTCTCATCCCTGTCCTCCTTAGTCTCCCTGTACCCAAGCCGCTGACGAAAGCTGGCTGCCGCCCTGACGACCCCGTTCCTCTAACGCGTCGTCGGCTTTGTCCGATACGGCCGTAAGGCGCCCTACTCCGCCCCTATTCAAGCGCCCAGGGGGCGGCATTCGGGGCGGGACTATATCGGCGGCCCGAAGTGATGTCAATATCGGATGTCAATAACGCGCATTACCGATCCTCCCGTTTTCAGGAAACCTTCGGGTGTCCCGGAGTGGGCCCGGCGCGGGCCGGTGTTCGAACCCCGCCATCCCTGTCGCCTTCCGCACGTCGCGCCGGACCCGCGCCGCGCCTCGGCCTGCGCGCCGGAGCCCGCGATGGAGGGCGCCGAAACCCGGGTGAAATTTTTTGTGCACACGCGGGGCACCATCCGGTATATTGCACGGCTTCCCAACGGCACTTCGCTGCCACATGTTGGTTCAACGCCTCGGCCCTTTGGGGGTTACTGACATGACGACGTCCCCGGCGACAACCTCTCCTCCTCGCACGCTCGGCGCGGTGACCGGGCTGCACGTGATTGCCGATCTGTATGGGTGTGCCGCGGCGCCGGTCATGACCGACGCCGCGTTTCTGGAACACACGTGCCTGCAGTACGTGCGCGAGGCGGGGCTGTTCGACGTGGGGCGGCTCTTCCACGCCTTCCCCGGCGACGGCGGCGTGACGGGCACCGTGGTGCTGGCCGAGTCGCACCTGTCGCTGCACACCTGGCCCGAGCACGGCTACGTGTCCCTGGACGTCTTCGTGTGCAACTACACGGCGGACAACACCGCCAAGGCCCGGGCCCTGGCGGACCGCCTCATGGACCTGTTCGCCCCCGGCGAGCGGCGGGTGCAGGAGGTCTTCCGGTGAAGGCCCCGGAGCCCGGCGGCGAGCGCTTCCTCATCGAGACGCTCACCCCGGACTTCGGCCACTTCGTCCGCGCCTCCCGCCTGATCTACGAGGGGCGCACCCCGTTCCAGAAGATCGAGCTGTTCGAGTCGCCCCAGTTCGGCAAGGTGCTGCGGCTCGACAACGTCTTCCAGACCTCGACGGGCGACGAGTTCTTCTATCACGAGATGATGGTCCACCCGGCCCTCATCGCCCACCCGGCCCCGGAGCGCGTGCTGATCGTCGGCGCCGGCGACGGCGGCATGGCCGAGGAGGCGCTCAAGCACAAGACCGTGCGCGAGCTGGTCATGGTGGAGATCGACGAAGAGGTGGTCCGCTTCGCCCGGGAGCACCTCTTGGAGATCCACCGCGGCTGCTTCGACGACAAGCGCATGCACCTGCACATCGGCGACGGGTTCGAGTACGTGATGCGGGCGGCGGAGCGCGGCGAGCGGTTCGACGCCGTGATCCTGGACCTGACCGACCCCATCGGCCCGAGCCGCCCGCTCTATACGGTGGAGTACTACCGGGCGATTGCCAAGGTCCTGGGCGAGGGCGGCATCCACGTGCAGCACGTGGAGAACCCGGTCACCCGCGCGCCCCTGTTCGCCCAGCTGATCGCGAACCTGAAGGCGGCCTACGCCCAGGTGCACCCGATCCTCCAGTACGTGCCCCTCTACGGCACCCTGTGGGGCTTCTGCAACGCGTCGGCCACCCTGGACCCGTCGGCCGTGCCGGCGGAGACCGTGGCCGCCCGCATCCGCGAGCGCGGCCTGTTCGATTTGAAGGTCTACAACCCGGACACCCACCGGGCCGCCTACGCCCTGCCGGGCTTCGTCCGCGACGTGCTCGAGAAGCCGGCGGAGCCGATCCACCTGGACGGCATCGACCGCTTCGACCAGGTGAGCGCCCTGTGCGGCGACACCGACCGCCTGCGCCTGATCCGCGAATAGGCCGGGGCCCGGACCCCGCGCCTCAAGCCCCCTCCGCCGCGACCTCCGCCAGCACCTCGCCCGCCACCGCCGTCGTGGCGTCGATGTCCGCGTCCGTGTGGGCCAGGGACACGAACCCGGCCTCGAACTGGGACGGCGCCAGGTACACCCCCCGCGCGAGCATCCCGTGGAACCAGGCGCCGAAGCGCGCCAGGTCGGCGCGCGCCGCGTCGGCGTAGCTCTCCACCGGCCCGGGGTGGAAGTACATGCACCCCATGGCGCCCTGACGCGCCAGGGTCACCGTCACCCCGGCCGCCGCCGCCGCCGCCGACAGCCCGGCCGACAGGCGCGCCCCCAGGGCCTCCAGGCGCTCGTACACGCCGGGCGCCGACAGGGCCTCCAGGGTGGCGAGTCCCGCCGTCATGGCGAGGGGATTGCCCGACAGGGTGCCGGCCTGGTACACGGGCCCCAGGGGGGCGACCCGCTCCATGATGTCGCGCCGCCCGCCGAAGGCCCCCACGGGCAGGCCGCCGCCGATCACCTTGCCGAGGGTCGTCAGGTCGGGCGTGACCCCGCAGACCGACTGGTAGCCGCCGTAGGCGACCCGGAAGCCGGTCATCACCTCGTCGAAGATGAGCACGATGCCGTGGGCGTCGCACACCGCCCTAAGGCCCTCCAGGAAGCCCGGGCGCGGCAGGACGCAGCCCATGTTGCCCGCCACCGGCTCCACGATGATCGCCGCGATGCGCTCGCCGTGGGCCGCCGCGTGCGCCGCCACGGCCTCCAGGTCGTTGTAGGGCGCGGTGAGGGTGTGGCGCGCCACGTCGGCGGGCACCCCGGCGCTGTCCGGCACCCCGAGGGTCGCGGCGCCCGAGCCCGCCTTCACCAATAAGCTGTCGGCGTGGCCGTGGTAGCACCCCTCGAACTTCAATATGAGGTCCCGCCCGGTGTAGCCCCGGGCCAGGCGCAGGGCGCTCATGGTGGCCTCGGTGCCGGAGCTGACAAAGCGGACCATCTCGATGGAGGGCACCGCGGCGATGACCGCCTCCGCCATCCGCACCTCCAGCTCGGTGGGGGCGCCGAAGCTGGTGCCGTGCTTCAGGGCCTCGGCCAGGGCCTCCCGCACGGGGGCCGGGTTGTGGCCCAGGATCATGGGGCCCCAGGAGCCCACGTAGTCGATGTAGCGGTTGCCGTCGGCGTCGAACACATGGGCGCCGTCGGCCCGCGTGATGAACGGCGGCGTGCCGCCCACGCCGCGGTAGG
>CAZGRJ010000019.1:14209-28314 GCA_964528115.1 uncultured Nitrospirales bacterium | reverse complement strand
CCCCGCGAGAGGAACCCACCCGTGGTCGAGAACCCCGAGGCCTTCGTCCGCTTCTTCCGCGCCGCGTCGCCCTACATCCACGCCCACCGGGGCCGCACCTTCGTGGTGGTCTTCGGGGGCGAGGCCGTGGCCGACCCGGCGTTTCCGGCCCAGGTGCAGGACCTGGCGCTCCTGGCCTCCCTGGGGGTGCGCCTGGTCCTGGTGCACGGCAGCCGCCCCCAGGTGGACGACCTCCTGCGCGCCCGGGGCGTCGCCGTGCGCTACCACGGCGGGGTGCGGATCACAACGCCGGAGGCGCTGGCGTGCGTCAAGGAGGCCGCCGGCCGGGTGCGGGTGGAGGTGGAGGCCCTGCTCTCCATGGGCCTCGCCAACTCCCCCATGGCGGGGGCGCGGGTGCGGGTCCAGTCGGGCAACTTCGTCACCGCCCGGCCGCTGGGGGTGCGGGACGGGACCGACTTCGGCCACACCGGCCAGGTGCGGCGCATCGACGGGAACGCCATCGCCCGGGTCCTGGACCAGGGCGCCGTGGCCCTGGTGTCCCACGTGGGCTACTCCCCCACGGGGGAGGTCTTCAACCTGACCGCCGCCGAGGTGGCCTCCGCCACCGCCGTGGCCCTGGGGGCCGACAAGCTCCTGTGCCTCCTGGACCCGCCGGGCCTCGCCGACGCCGACGGCCGCCCGGTGCGGGAGCTGGACCTGCCCGAGGCCGAGGCGTTTCTGACTCACAGCCGCCTGCCGGAGGCCGCCGGGGCGGCCCTGGCGGGATGCGTCACGGCCGTCGTGGGGGGCGTGCGGCGCGCGCATTTATTGGACCGGACCGTGGACGGGGTGCTGCTCAAGGAGCTGTTCACCCGGGACGGGGTGGGGACCCTGGTGACGGCGGACCGGTTCGAGAGCACGCGCCCGGCCACCATCGACGACGTGGGCGGCATCCTGGCCCTGATCGAGCCCCTGGAGGCCGCCGGGGTCCTGGTGCCGCGCCCGCGCGAGCGCCTGGAGACGGAGATCGGCGGCTTCACGGTCATGGACCGGGACGGCACCGTGATCGCCTGCGCCGCCCTGCGCCCCTTCCCCCAGGAGCAGGTGGCGGAGCTGGCGTGCCTGGCCGTCCACCCGGACTACGCCAAGCACGGCCGGGGCGACAGCCTCCTGTCCCAGGTGGAGCGCCAGGCCGCGCAGCAGGGGGTCCGGCGCCTGTTCGTCCTGACCACCCAGACCGCCCACTGGTTCCAGGAGCGCGGCTTCGTTCCCGCCCGGGCGGCCGACCTGCCGGTGCGGCGCCAGGCCATGATCAACGACCAGCGCGGGGCCAAGGTCTACATCAAGGACCTCGTCGGCTGACGTGATCTCCCCGCTCGTCGCGGGACTCCTGCTCCTGGGCACGGGGGCCCTGGCGGGAACGGCCGCGGGTCTGCTCGGTGTGGGCGGCGGCCTCGTGGTCGTGCCTGCCCTCACGTTCCTGTTCGCCGCCTGGGGCCTGGAGCCGGGCCTCGCCGTCCACAGCGCCGTGGGCACGTCGCTGGCCACCATCGTCGTCACGGGCGCGGCGTCCGTAAGGGCCCACCACCGCCACGGGGCGGTGCTCTGGCCGCGCGTCCAGCGCCTGGGCCCGGCGGTGGCGGTGGGGGCCGTGGCGGGGGCCCTGCTCGCCCACCACATGCCGGGGGCGGGCCTGCGCGCGGCGGTGGGGGTGTTTGAACTGCTGGTGGCGGTCCGGATGGCCTTCTCGGCCTTCGCCCCGAGCGAAGGCCCGGACCGGCCCGACGCGCCCCTGTGGGGCCTGCCCATCGGCGCCGCGTCGGCCCTGGTGGGGATCGGCGGCGGAACGCTCACGGTGCCCTACCTCGCCGCCCGGGGCGTCCCCCTGCACCGGGCCGTGGGGACCGGCGCGGCCCTGGGGGTGCCCATCGCCCTGGCGGGGGGGATCGCCCTGGTTCTGGTGGGGTGGGGCGAGGCCGGGCTGCCGGCGCCGCGCCTGGGGTACGTCTATCTGCCGGGCTTCGCCGCCATCGCCGTGGCGAGCGCCCTCTTCGCCCCCCTGGGGGCGCGCCTGGCCCACCGCCTGCCGGCGGACCGCCTGCGGCGCGTGTTCGCCGTGGTCCTGGCGGTGGCGGGCCTGCGGATGCTGTCGCTCTAGCCGATCTTGGGAACCGGGGGAACGGGGGGGACGCCGGGCTCGGCGCGGCCAGGGATAACCTTGCGCGTCCCCAGGGAGGTCAGGCAGCGGGCGCACAGGTACTCGTGCAGCTCCCCGTCCGGCAGCACCAGGAGCAGGCGCTTCCGCAGGGGCATGGCGGCCTTGCAGCGCGGGCAGTACAGGGCCGAGGCCGTGAGGTCCTGAAACGGGGCCGGGCCGGGCACGGGATCAGCGGAACGCGTTCTCCACCGTGTAGGTGACCGGCGGCGCCTGCGGGGTCCCCGCCGGGCTCTCCACCACGAACCGCACCTCGTGGCGCCCCGGGTCCGAGGTGGGGAAGGCGTCCTCGCCCCCCAGCCGAACCTCCAGGGACTCGCCGTAGGTGGTGAAGACGTTCACCCGGTCGATGGTGGCGCCATCCCGCTCCCAGTGCCCGGTGAACTGGCCGTGGCCGTTGACCCAGGCCTTGAACAGCACCTGCACCACGTCCCCGCGCCGGACCGTGAGGGTCTCCTCCCCCGGCGCGCCCCCGGGACCGGCGAAGGTCAGGGACACCTCCCGCAGCCGCAGGGGTCCGGGCACGTCGTTGCCGGTGACGGTGACCTGGGAGTGGAACGGCAGGGGCCGGTACTCCGACGCCCCCGGCGCGAGCTTCTCGGCCGCGCAGCCGGCCAGCGCGAGCGCGGCGAGCACGGGCAGGACGGCGAGCGGGGCGAGCCGGCCAAGGCGCCTCATCCCTTGCCCCCCGGCTGAATCAGCTCGATCTCGTAGCCCTCGGGGGCGTCGATGAAGCAGAAGCGGCCGGAGCGGCTGTCCGTGGGGCCGTCCGTGATGGGCACGCCGAGGGACTCCAGCTTCCGGATGGCGGCGTCCAGGTCGGCCACCTCGAAGGCGAGGTGGACCAGGTCCTCGGGCACCCGGACCTCGCCGCTGGCCGGGAAGCTGCACAGCTCGATCTCCTCGTCCGAGCCCGGCACCTTCAGGAAGACCAATTTGGAGCCCCGGGGCGAGGTGTGGCGCTCGATCACCTCGAGCCCCAGGATTTCGGTGTAGAACCGCACGGTGCGGTCGATGTCGCCCACCCGCATGCGGGTGTGCAGCAGCCGCTCCACCCGGATCGCCATGCCCGCTTCCTCCCCTAGTGGCCCGCCCCCTACAGGCCGTCCATCACCGGCCTTCCTGCCGGCACCGACACCAACGCCGGGTCGAAGGGCGCCGTCGTGGCGTCCAGGTACTCCACGATCTCGATCGAGCCGTCCCCCCGGGGAAATACCACCTTCACCGGCTGCCCGTCCAGGTCCCGCGCCTCCCACACCCAGCGCAGGGCGTGGATCCTGCCGTCCGGGGCCGGGAAGCCGGCCAATACCAGGGTACACGGGTGGCCGTCGAAGGTGACGTCCGGGTTGACCTCCAGGCGGTACACGGGCTCCTCCGGCGGGGTGGTCATGAAGCCCTCGATCTGGGCCAGGACCCGCTCCTTGACGGAGATCCGGTAGGCGAAGGTGATGACGTCCTCCGACAGGTTGCGGTAGGAGACGCGCTGGTCGTAGTTGTACAGGGTCTCGGGCCGGAAGCGCGGGTCGCCCGTCTCCGGCGGCTCCATGCGAACCTTGTTGCCCAGCTTGTAGTAGTCGAACTCGTGCCGGATCACCTTGTCCCCGGCGATCTCAGTGCGCACGACGTGGGCATGCATCCGGGCGTGCATCCGGGCGGGGGGCGGGGCCGGCTCGGGGGCGGGGGCCGCCTCCGGAGCGGGCGGGGGCGCCGCGAGGGCCGGGGCCGCCACCAACAGGGTCGTGACGACGCCCACTGCCACGGCGCCGCCCCACCGCCTAACGCATCGGCGCACCGGACTCCGGGGGCTCCGCGGCCGCGCCGCCGTCTTCCGTGCCCTCCCCGGTCCCCCCGGGCGCGGGGGCCGGGGACGCGCCCGGCGGCGGGGGCACGTGGACGTCGGCCTCGGCCAGGTTGCCCACCACCACCCACACCATGTCGTCCGGGTGCAGGTACGTCTTCGCCACCCGCAGCACGTCGTCCCGGGTGACCGCCCGCACCTTGTCGATGTAGTCGGTGAAGTAGCTCGTGCCCAGGCCGTACATCTCGATGAAGGTGAGCAGGTCGGCGGTCTCGCCGTTGGTGTCGATGCGCAGGGGGAAGCCGCCGATCAGGTTGGCCTTGGCGTCCGCCAGTTCATCGTCCTCCACAGGTTCCGTGCGAATGCGGCGCAGCTCGTCCAGGACGCTGCGGATCGCCTGGTTGGCGGCCGGGTTGCGGGTCTGGAAGCGGACCACGAAGTCGCCCGGGTCCTTCATGGCGTGGAAGCCGCTCCCGATGGCGTAGGCCAGCCCCTGGCGCTCGCGCACCTCGTGCACCAGGCGCGACGCGAACCCGCCGCCCCCCAGGATATAGTTCATGACGATCACCGGGTAGAAGTCCGGGTCGGAGCGCTCCAGCCCCAGGTGGCCCATGATGACCGTGGCCTGGGTCACCGGCCGGTCGATGGTGATCAGGTCGATCCCCACGGGCGGCGAGGCGAGGGGCAGGTCCAGGGGCGGCTCCTCGCCCTGCTTCCAGTCCCCGAAGGCGGCCTTCGTGGCGGCGCGGGCGTCGTCCACGGTGATGTCGCCCACGAAGCTGATGACCGAGTCGTTCGGCAGGTAGTGGGCGGCGTGGAAGGCCCGCAGGGCCTCCGGCGTGGCCGCGGCCACGGCCTCCTTGTCGCCCTCCGTGGGGTGGGCGTAGGGGTGCGCGCCGTAGACGGCCTTGTCGAAGGCCTTCCCGGCCACCACGTCGGGATGGTCCTCGTCGGACTCGATCGCCCCGATGACCTCCTTCTTGACCCGCTCCACCTCGTCGGGCGCGAAGGCGGGCCGGCGGACGATGTCGGCGAGCAGCTCCAATCCCAAGTCCTGGTCGCGCCCCAGGACGGTGACCGAGGCCCGGGCGAAGTCCGCCTCCGCCTCGGCCCCGAGGGAGCCCCCCACGAACTCGATCTGGTCGGCGATCTCGTTCGCCGAGCGCGTCGCCGTGCCCTCGGTGAGCAGGGACGCCACCAGGTTGGCGGTGCCGGGGGCGTCCGGCGGGTCCATGCGGGCGCCGGCCCGGATGCCCATCTGGACGGTCAGGATGGGCAGGGCGTGGCGCTCGACCACTTGCAGGACCAGGCCGTTGTCCAGGACCTCCCGGTGCACCCGGATGTCGGCCGCAGTCGCCGGCGGCGGCACGAGCAGGGCGCAGAGGGCCGCCAGACCCAGGCAGAGGGCGGCGCGTCTCAACGGATCGCCCCCCCGCCCGACATCGTGGGCGGCGGCGCCGCGCCCTCCTCCGGGATCAGGACGGCGACGGTCTTGTGGTCCGGCACCAGGTAGCGCTTCGCCACGTCCTGCACCTGCTCGGCGGTGACCTCGCGGATGCGCCCCGGGTAGTCCTCCACGTAGCCCACCCCGGCGCCCACGGTCTGGGCCTCGCCGAACTGCATGGCCTGATAGAACACCGAGTCCTGGGCCATGATGTAGCCCGCCTCCACCTGGTTCTTGGCCCGGGCCAGCTCGCGCGGGTCGGGCGGCGCCTTTCGGATGCGCTGGATCTCGTCGTTCAGGGCCGCCTCCGCCTCCTTCAGGGTGTGGCCGGGGGCCACGGCGGCGTAGCAGTAGAACAGCATGGGGTCGGTGGAGACGGGGTCGTAGTCGCCTCCGCCGTCCACGGCGATCTGGTCGGTGTAGATCAGGCGCTGGTAGACGCGCGAGCGCTTGCCGTCGAACAGGATGCGCCCCAGGACGGCCAGGGGGTAGGCGTCCGGGCTCTGCCAGTTGGGGGCGTGCCAGGCCATGAACACGAACGGCAGCTGGGCCGGGCGCCGCACCTCCACCCGCCGCTCCCCCGGCTGGTCCGGCTCCACGGCGCGGACGGCGGGGATCGCCGGGCCCCGGGGCAGGGGGCCGAAGCCCTTTTCGATCTCGCCGAGCACCTTCTTCGCGTCGAAGTCCCCCACCACGACGACCGTGGCGTTGTTCGGGGCGTAGTAGCGCTTGTAGTGGGCCGCCACGTCGTCCGCGGTGTAGCCCTGGATGTCGCTCATCCAGCCGATCACCGGGTTGCCGTAGGGGTGGGCGACGAAGGCGGCGGCGTAGAGCTGCTCCATGGTGGCCATGATGGGGTTGTCGTCCGTCCGCATGCGGCGCTCCTCGGCCACCACGTCGCGCTCCAGGCCGAATTCCGTGGGATCGACGATCAGGCCCGTCATGCGGTCCGACTCCAGGTCCACGGAGAGGGGGAGGTTCTCCGGGGCCCAGTTCATGAAGTAGGCGGTGTAGTCGCGCGAGGTGAAGGCGTTCTCGTTGCCGCCGTGGCGGGCGACGATGCGGGCGTACTCCCCCACGCCGTGGCGCTTCGTGCCCTTGAACATCATGTGCTCGAGCATGTGGGAGAGCCCCGTGCGCCCCACCTGCTCGTTGCGCGAGCCCACCTTGTACCAGACCTGGAAGCTCACCACCGGCGCCTTGTGCTCCTCCCGCAGGACCACGGTGAGGCCGTTGGGGAGGACGTGGGTCTCGACGTCGGACGTCGTGGGCGGCTCGGCCGGGGTCGGGCCCTCCGGCGGGCTGGCGGCCCGGGCGAAGGCCGGGAACAGGAGAACCGCCGCGAGCAGCAGGGCGGCGGCGAAGCCCGGAGCGGAAGAAACCGGTCTCACGAGTCCTCCTCCGGCGGCGGGGACGGGGCGGCCCGGGCCAGGTAGACGGCCTGAACGGCCACGAACGCCAGGGTCAGGCCCATCAGGCCGAACAGCTTGAAATTCACCCAGGTGTCCGTGTCGAAGCGCGCCGCGACGTACAGGTTCAGCCCCGCCATGGTGGCGAAGAACGCCACCCACCACCGGTTGACCCGCCGCAGCACCTCCACGGGGGCCTCCAGGGCCGCGAACATGCGCTCGGCCACGGTGCGCCCGGTCAGGCCGCTGGCCAGGAAGACCGCCGCCATGACGGCGTAGAGGACCGTGGGCTTGAGCTTGATGAAGCGCTCGTCGTTCAGGGCCAGGGTCGCCCCCCCGAACACCAGGATGAGGGCCGCCGAGAGCAGGTGCATGGGCTCCGGCCGGCCCCGCCGCCACCAGCCGAACAGGGCCAGGGCCACCGTGGCGGCCATGGCGACGGCGGTGGCCACCAGGATGCCCCCGAACTTGTAGGCACCGAAAAACAGCAGGATCGGCAGGAAGTCGAACAGGGCCTTCATGGAAACGCCAGGCGGGTGCGCGAGGACTCCGGTGGTTCGGGCTTTTCGGGGAAACGGCCGCGTTTCGCAAGTTTACATCAGGCACCCCGTACCGGGCAGCACGGCGGACCCGGACACGGCCGCCCCGGCGCGGGGCATAATGGGCCGGTCATGCCCCGCCGCGGCACCCTCTCGCCCCCGCCTATGGCCGACCGGAACATCCCGGACCCGCCCACCTTCGCCGACGTGTACGACGCCGTGGTGGGGCGCGACTTCTGGTCCCACTGGTGGCGCGCCTTCGAGCGCCTGGAGAGGGAGCACGGCCTCAGGTACGCCCGCGTCTGCGAGGTGGCCTGCGGCACCGCCGAGATCGCCCACCGCTTCGCCCGGCGGGGGTCCGAGGTGTCCGGCGTGGACATCTCGGAGGACATGATCCGGGTCGCCCGGGCCAAGTGCGGCACGGACGTGGCGTTGAGCGTTCAGGCCATGGAGGAGATGACGCTGGAGCGGCCCGTGGACCTGATCGTGTGCTGCTACGACTCCCTCAACCGCCTCGCCGGCCGGGGCGCGCTGGAGGCGACCTTCGGCCGCTTCGCGGCGGCCCTCGCGCCGGGCGGCCACGTGGTCTGTGATCTCGCCACCCGCCACCACCTGGAGCGCGACTGGGGCACGGGCGTCGTGCGGGCCCTGAGCGGCGGGATCGAGAGCATCTGGCAGACGGTCTGGCACCCGGACCCGGCGCGCCTGGTGGTCCACGTGACCGCATTCGTCCCGGGGCGGGATGGCGAACCCATCCCGGTCACCGAGCGGGTCGAGGAGTACGCCCACGCCCAGGACGCCATCGAAGCCGCCGTCGCGGGCGCGGGCTTGGAGGTCATCGAGGTGCGCGACATGCTCTCCTGGGACCCCGGCAGTGAGGCCGGGGAGCGCCTCTTCTACCTGCTGCGGGCCCCGGCGTGAGCGGCGTCGCGAACGGCCCCGGCGACCCCGTCCGGATCGCCCGCCGCCTCCTGGCCGTCCCCACCGCGCCGTTCCACGAGGACGGCGTCATGGCCTCCCTGCGGGCCTTGCTGGCGGAGAACGGGGTGCCCTGCCGGGCCGACCGCCACGGCAACCTGATCGCCCGCCACCGGCGGGGAAACGGCCCGCGCTGGGCCCTGGTGGCCCACACGGACCACCCGGGGATCGACGTCACCGCCGTCCGGGGCAGCGAGGTGAATGCCACCTTCCTGGGCGGCGTCCTGCCCGACGCCCTGCCCGGCAGCCGGGTGCGCCTGCACGGGGCGGACGGGTCGCAGGCGCCGGGGGTCATCCGGACCGTCCGCATGGTCCGGAAGGAGAAGCGCATCGCGATCGACCTGGACGCCCCGGCCCCCGGCATCGGCCCGGGCGCCTTCGGCGTATTCGACCTGGGGGGCCCGAGGGCCGACCGGCGCCGGATCAGCGCCGTGGCCGTGGACGACCTGATCGGCTGCGCCACCATCGTCGCCGTCCTGGCCCGCTTCCGGGCCGAGGGCCTGCCCGGCCGGATCGACGGGGTCTTCACCCGGGCCGAGGAGGTGGGCTTCATCGGCACCCAGCTCCTGGCCGAGGACGGGGCCCTCGCCGGCGCCCGGGTGGTCTCCCTGGAGGCCAGCCGCGAGCTGCCCGGGGCCTGGCCGGGGCGCGGGCCCGTGCTGCGGGTGGGGGACCGGGCGACGGTCTTCCACGGCGGCCTGGAGCACCACCTGCACGCCGTGGCCAAGGACCTCGAAACGCGCGTGCCGGGCTTCCATTTCCAGCGCCAGCTCATGAGCGGCGGCACCTGCGAGGCCACGGTCTTCATCGCCCACGGCCTCATGGCGACGGGCCTCGCCTACCCCCTGGTCAACTACCACAACGTCACCCCGGAGGACGGCATCGGCCGGGAGGAGGTCGCCACGCCCGACTACCTGAACGGCGTCCGGCTCCTCGTCGAGGCCATCCGCCGCCGGGGCCCGGACGCGACGTTCCCGAAGTATCTCAAGGACTTGAAAAAATCCACCGCGCGCTACCGGAGGCGCCTGCCCGCATGAGGATGTCCACACCCTTCGCCGCCGCCGCGATCCTGTGCCTCGCCGCCCCCGCGACGGCCCCCGCCGACCCCCTCCCGGACGGCTACACCGTCGTCGCCCGGGGCCTGGAGGGCGTGGACAACCTGGCCCTGGCCCCGGACGGCTCCCTCTACGCGACCCTGGAGCGGGCGGACGGCAAGGGCAGGGTCGTGCACCTCGCGGCCGGGCGCCTCACCACGGTCCTGTCGGACCTGGACCGGCCCGACGGCCTGCTCCTCTCCCAGGGGCGGCTGTACGTCACGGAGGAGGTCCCGGACGGCCGGGTCCTGGAGGTGGACCCGGCCACGGGCGAGGTCCGCACCCTGGTGAAGTTGAACAAGCCCGAGGGGATCGACCGCCTTGCCGACGGCTCCCTGGCGGCGTCCGAGGACGTGCCCGACGGCCGGGTGGTGCGCATCGGCGACGACGGCGCCCTCACGGTCCTGGCGGACAAGCTGGACCGCCCGGAGGGGATCGCCGTGGGGCAGGACGGCACCCTCTACGTGTGCGAGACCCAGACCGGGAAGGTCCTCGCCCTGACCGCCAAGGGCCGCACGGAGGTGGTCCGCGGGCTCCACGAGCCCGACCAGGTGGAGGTCGCCTCCACCGGCGCCCTGTGGATCACGGAGGACCGGGACCCGGGGCGGCTGATCCGGTTCTACGGAGGCCAGACCACCGTCATGGCCGAGGGCCTCGCCTCCCCCCAGGGGATCGCCCTGGGCACCGACGGAACGGTCTACGTGGCCGAGCAGGGGGCGAACCGCATCCTGGCCTTCCCCCCGGACCTGCTCACGGGGCGAGGAGCACCTTGAGGACCCCCGGCCGGGCCGCGTGCGCGAAGGCCGCCTGTCCCTCCGCCAGGGGGTAGGTCGCCGCCACCAGGGGGCCGACGTGCACGGCTCCCGTCTCCAGGGCCGCCAGGGCGGGCGGAAACGGCCCGCAGCGGGAGCCGATCACCGTCACCTCGTCGATCACGATGGGCGCCGGATGGAAGGCCGGCGCCTCGGCGCAGGTGGTCTTGAGGACCACCGTCCCGCACGGCCGGACCCGCCCGAGGGCTTGCTCCAGGCCGTCCGGCGCGCCCGTGGCGTCCACGACGAGGTCGGCCCGGGGAAGGCTCGTGGATGTATCGGCAGTTTCGATACCCCATTCCTTCGCAAGCGCCAGCTTGGCCGGGTGGCGCCCCAGCAGCGTCAGGCGGCACCCCGTGGCGGCGAGGACCTGGGCGATGAGCAGCCCCAGGCGGCCGTCGCCCATGACCTGGACCGTGTCCTCCGGCTGGGGCTGGACCTGCTCCCGGATGCGGAAGGCGGCCGCCAGGGGCTCGACGAACACGGCCACGTCGTCCGGCACCGCGTCCGGGACCGGCAGCAGATTCCCGACCGGAAGCGTCAGGTATTCGGCGAAGGCCCCGTCCCGCCCCAGGATGCCCAGGACCGTCCGGGTGGGGCAGTGGCGGGGCAGGCCCCGCTCACAGGTTTCGCACCGGCCGCAGGCGGCGTTGATCTCCCCCACCACGCGCTTGCCGACCCACTCCGCCGGGCCCGCGTCCACCTCGCCCACGAACTCGTGCCCCGGCACGCCGGAGAACCCCATGTAGCCCTGGGTGATGGCGAGGTCCGTGGCGCAGATGCCGGCGCGCCGGACGCGTATCCGGGCCTCGCCGGGAGGGGGCTCCGGCACGGGCCGGTCCGTTTGGTAGGAAAGGCCGCCGTCGAAAACCAGGGCACGCACGATTACGACGGCCCGGGCACCGGGCTCAGCCGGCGGCGAGCATCTCGCGGGCGTGCTCGACGGTGGTTTGGGTGACCTTGGCGCCCCCCAGCATGCGGGCGACCTCCTCCACCCGGGCGGCCGGGTCCAGGTCGTCCACCCGGGTGCGGGTGCGGGTGCCGTCGGTCTCCTTGGTCACCCGCAGGTGGCGGTCCGCGAGGCTCGCGATCTGGGGCAGGTGGGTGACGCAGAAGACCTGGTGCGACCCCCTGGCCAGGGCCTGGAGCATCCGCCCCACCTGCTCCGCCACGGCCCCGCCGATGCCCGCGTCCACCTCGTCGAAGACCAGCACCGGGAGGGGGTCCACGTCGATGAGCACCCGCTTGATCGCCAGGAGGATGCGCGACAGCTCGCCCCCGGAGGCCACCTTCGCGAGGGGCTTCGGGTCCTCCCCGGGGTTGGCGGCCAGGAGGAAACGGACCCGGTCGCGCCCGTCCGGGCCCAGGCGGGCCTTTCCGGCGGGGATCCCGTCGGCGCCGAAGGCAATCCCCTCGGAAAGTCCGGAAATCTCCACCTCCAGCCGGGCGTGGGGCATGGCGAGGCGCGCGAAGTGGGCCCCGACCTCGGCGGCCAGCCGCCCGGCGGCCTCCACGCGCCCGGCGTGCAGCCGGTCCGCCCGGGCGGCCAGGGATTTCAGCAAGGCGTCCCGCTCGGCCCCCAGGGCCTCCAGGCGGCCCGACAGGTCCCCCGCCTGTTGCCGCTCCTCGGCGAAGGCCCGGGCGGTGGAAAGGACCTCCGCCAGGGTCCGGCCGTACTTGCGCTTGAGGCCCTCCAGGCGCCCCAAGCGGGCCCCGGCCTCGGCCTCCCGGGCGGGATCGGCACGGGTCCCGTCGCGGAACCGGCGCAGGGCATCGGCGGCCTCCTCGAGCAGCACCCGCGCCTCCGCCACCAGCTTGCCCGTCTCCCCCAGGGCGGGGCTGACGGCGGCCATCTCGTCAATGGCCTCGGAGACGCGCCCCAGGCGCCCCAGGACCGCCTCCGGGTCGGCGTATAGCTGGGAAAAGGCGTCGTCGCTCAAGGACTTCAGGCGCTCGGCGTGGCTCAGGCGCGCCAGCTCCTCCGCCAGGGCGTCGTCCTCCCCGGCCTCCGGCGCCACCCCCTCGATCTCGTCCAGGGCGAAGTCCAGGAAGGCCGTACGCGCCTCCGCCTCCTTGAGGCCGGTCTCGGCGGCCTCGATGGCGGCGAGAACGTCCCGGAGCCGGCCGTATTCGGCCCGATATTCGGCGACTTGCGCGAGGAGCCCGCCCACGCCGTCCAGGAGCGCCCCGTGGGCCGCCTCGGAGAGCAGGGAGCGGTGGGCGTGCTGGCCCTGCACGTCGATCAGCTCCGCGCCCACGCTGGACAGGAGCGCCAGGCCCACGCGCCGGTCGTTCACGTAGGCCGCCCCCTCGGCCCCGTGGCGGATCACCCGGCGGATCACCAGGTCGCCCGTGCCCACATCGATCCCGGCCTCGTCGAGAATGCCGCGGGCGGCCTCCGGAATGTCCCGGAAGACCCCCTCGACCTCCGCCTTGTCGCACCCCTTGCGGATCGCCTGGGACGACGCCCGCCCCCCCGCCAGGAGGCGCACGGCCCCCACCAGGAGGGACTTGCCGACCCCCGTCTCCCCGGTGCAGGCCACGAACCCGGGCCCCAGGGGCACCCGGACGCGCTCCACGACGGACAGGTTCTCCACCGCCAGCTCCGCCAGGTGGCAGGCGGGCTCGGCGGAGATGGGGGGACGTTTGCGGGACCGGGTCATGGCGCTCCGCTTACGGCGAAGTCCCCAAACGCGAACGGGGCGCCCCGGCCCGGTCACCGCCGGGTGGAACGCCCCGCTCTGGGAACACGGCCGGTCTAGCCCAGGTGCTTGTCGACCTTCTCCTTGAGCTGCTGGCCCGAGGCGGCGCCGACGATCTTGTCCACCGGCTCGCCGTTCTTGAGGAACAGCAGCGTCGGGATGCCCATGATCTGGTAGCGCGTGGCGATGTCCTGGTTCTCGTCCGTGTTGACCTTCACCACCTTGCAGCGCCCGGCATACTCCTCCGAAAGCGCCTCCACGGCGGGAGCGATCATCTTGCACGGGCCGCACCAGGGCGCCCAGAAATCCACCATCACCAGGGTGTCCGCCTTGAGGACCTCGTCCTCGAAAGTGTCCGACGTTACGGCGATTGCGCCCATTAGGCTCTCCTCATCCTAACCTGTGGCCGGCCCGGTGCTCGTGCCCCGCGCGCGCCCCGGCGGGGCGGCGGATCGGGGATGGGCCGGCGGCGAAAGATCATTGTAGGGCGGGCCCCGAATGCGGTCAATTCACGCCCGAGGCCCCTTTGAGAACGTACAGCAGGGCCAGCCCCAATGCCATCGCGGCGAGCCCGATGCCGCGCAGCGCGCCGTCCGGCACCTCGTCGATCGCCTTCAGGAGCTCCCGGTAGCGGGCCGGCGAGATGAACAGGGGCAGGCCCTCCACGAGGAGCAGGAGCCCGAAGCCCACGGCAAGGTCCGATAGCGTCACGCGCGCCTCCCCCGCGCCCGGGCGGCCATCATCGGCATGATTGGAACGTTTGACAGGGCGCGGCGGTTTTGTTTACAGTCCCCGGCACCCAGGGTCAAGGGCCGCGAGCGGGCGGCCGGCGGGCCGGATGGCGTGTGCGAGGGCCCACGACCCCCAGGGTCGGTTGACGAATGTGGGGTTGGCGGATGGCGGCAAGTGTTTTTTTCGCGAGGAGGTAGTCATGCCCGGTGCGATCGACGAGGGGAAGCGGGACAAGATCGTGATGATCATCATCGCGGTCGGCATCCTGATCACGCTGTTCTGCACGACGACCGACGGCACGTTCCGGTAAGCCCGGCGCCATGCGCGTGAGTCTCGAGGCGGCCGCCCAGCGGTCGCCTCTTTTTTTGCTCCCGGCCGTCGCCCTTGTCGTCCCGACGGTCGT
>CAZGRJ010000019.1:0-14109 GCA_964528115.1 uncultured Nitrospirales bacterium | reverse complement strand
GGTCGTCGCGATGGCATTGGCGACGGCCCTGGCGACCCCCGCCCGGGCCGAGGTGATCGACCGGGTGGCCGCGGCCGTGGGGGGCGAGGCCATCCCCCAGTCCGAGGTGGACGAGACCTGGGCCGCCGTCCAGGCGGCGCCCGCGCCCGGGCGGCCGGCCCCCGCCAGCCGGGACGAGGTCCTCTCCCGCATGGTGGACGTGCGGGTCCAGCTCGAGCGGGCCCGCGAGGCCGGCCTGGAGGCGAGCCCCACGGACGTGGAGCAGGCCCTCACCCGCATCATGGCCGACAACGGCGTCCACAGCCTGTCCGAGCTGAGCGCCGCCCTCGAGCGCGAGGGCCGCACCCTGGAGGACCTGCGGCGCGACGTGCGTGACCAGATCACGGTCCTGCGCCTGGTCCAGCGCGAGGTGACCTCCAAGCTGCGCGTCCCCACCGAGCAGCTGCGGGCCTACTACGACGCCCACCCGGAGCAGTTCTCCACCGGCGGCACGGTGCACGTGCGCCAGATCGTGTTCCTCACCGCCGGCCTGTCCGACGACGAGGCCGCCAAGGCGGCCAAGGGCCTCGTCGCCCTGCGCAGCAAGGTGACGGGCCGCGAGGCGTTCCGCCTGGCCGAGAAGCAGCTCGGCGACACCCGCGGCGTGGTGACGGGCGACGCCGGCCGCCTGGCCGAGGACGAGCTGCGCCCCGACCTGGCCCGCATCCTGTTCTCCCTGGAGCCGGGCCAGGTCTCGCCCCCGGTCCAGCTGCCGAGCGGCGTCGGGATCTTCCTGGTGGATTCCAGGGACCCGGGCACGCCGAAGCCGTTCGACGAGGCGTTGCCCGACGTGCGCCAGGTGGTCGCGCAGCAGGAGAGCATGGCCCGGGGCGCCGAGTGGCTGGCGCGCCTGAAGCGGGGGGCCTACATCGAGGTCAAGGGCGAGGCCCCGCCGGACGAGATCGTCCCGGACACGGCCCCCCCGGCGGACACCGCCGCGCCGGCCCCGAAGCCATCCGCCAGGCGGGCGGAATCGGCGCCCGACGACGAAGGGGACTAGCCGGCCCTAGCGCCGGCCGCGGCCGCTGCGGCCGCCGTGGATCTGGTAGGCCTCGATGTGCAGGTCGCGGTCGGGCTGGACGACGAGCTCCTTGCGGACCTCGTCCTCCACCGCCGCCAGGTTGCCCCGCTCCTCCCCCATCAGCAGGTCCGCCACCGCCGGGTGGACGGCCACGGTGAGCTGCTTGCCCGGCACCGTGTGGGCCATGCGGCGGATCTCGCGGAACATCTCGTAGACCACGGTGGTGGCGCTCTTGGTATAGCCGCGCCCGTCGCAGGTGCGGCACGGCTCGCAGTGCAGCTGCTGGAGGTTCTCGCGCTTGCGCTGGCGCGACATCTCGACGAGCCCCAGGTCGCTCATCCGGTACAGGTTGATGCGCGCCTTGTCCTGGGCCACGGCCTGCTGCAGGGCCTGGGTCACCCGCTCGCGGTTGGCGGGCTCGTCCATGTCGATGAAGTCGATGATGATGATCCCGCCGATGTTGCGGAACTGGAGCTGGTGCGCGATCTCCTTGACCGCCTCCATGTTGGTCTTGGTGATCGTCTCCTCGAGGCTGCCGGTCTTGCCCACGTAGCGGCCGGTGTTCACGTCGATCACCGTCAGGGCCTCGGTGGTGTCGATGATCAGGTAGCCGCCGCTCTTGAGCCACACCCGCTGCCCGAGCGCCCGCGAGATCTCGGCCTCGATGTTGAAATACTCGAACAGCGGCGCCTCGCCCTCGTAGTGGAACACCCGCTCCGCCACCGACGGCAGGTACGTCTCCACGAACTCGAGCACGCGCTCGTACTGGGCCTTGGCGTCGATCACCAGGCGGTCCACGTCGGCGGTGAACAGGTCGCGCACGGCCCGGAAGGTCAGGTCCAGGTCCATGTGCAACAGGCACGGGGCCGAGAGATACTGCCACTTCTTGAGGATGTTGGCCCACAGGAGCTCCAGGAAGGCCATGTCGGCCCCGAACTCCTCCTCTGGCACGCCCGCGCTCACGGTGCGCACGATGTAGCCGCCGTTGGTGGTGGCGAGCCGGTCCACGATCTCGCGCAGGCGGCGGCGCTCCCGGTCCGAGCCGATGCGGCGCGAGATGCCCACGTGGCGGACGGCGGGCATGAACACCAGGTAGCGCCCCGGCAGGGAGACGTACATGGTCACCCGCGGGCCCTTGGTCGAGATGGGCTCCTTGGAGACCTGCACGATCACCTCGTCGCCCGACTTGAGCAGCTGCTCGATGGGCCGGAAGGTGCGGCGCGTGCGGCCCCTGGGGGCACCGCCGGCGGGCCGGTCGGACTCCTCGTCGCCGGACTCGCCGACCAGGTCCTCGTAGCGCTTCTCGGGGTCGAGCACGTCGCCCACGTAGAGGAACGCGCTCTTCTCCAAGCCGATGTCCACGAACGCCGCCTGCATCCCCGGCAGGACGCGGACCACCTTGCCCTTGTAGATGTTGCCGACGATGCCCCGGTCCTTGGCCCGCTCGGTGAGCAGCTGCTGGACCTGGTTGCCTTCCAGGACGGCCACCCGGGTTTCCTCGCGGGTGGCGTTGATCAGGATCTCGAGAGACACACCGCCTCCATGGCCAAGGGCACCGGCGCCTGGGTGACCGGGTCCACCGGCCGCGCCCGCCCGCCGTCCATCAGTTCAAAATAGCGCCCGTCCTCGACGAAGTAGAGCCCCGTCCGCCGCACCCGCGCCGTGGCCGGGCCCGCCGGATCGATGTCGAGGGCCGCCCGGAGCACGTCCGGCACCCGAGCCGCCCGGCTGCCGTCGGAATCCAGGAGCAGGAACAGCACGCCGTCCTTCACCTCCATGCGGGCGATGCACGGCCGCAGGTCCAGCTCCCGCGTGCGCCCCTTCTTGTCCATGCGGGACACAGGGATCGTCGCGCGCGCCAGGGCACTGCGGACCCGCGCCTCCAGGTCGGCGGGGGGATCGGCGAACGCCACCTCGTAGGCGCACGACAGGCCCTCCAGGCCGAGGCCCCGGTCGCCCTTGGCGAGGGGCGCGGCCTGGACGATCGCGGCGCCGTCGGGCAGGACCTCGTTCAGCCGCCCCTGCACGTCCGCCGCCTCCAGGTCCGCGGTGAGGGTCACGTCCAGGACCTCGTAGTAGCTCTCGGTCCCCAGGGCCAGGGCGGGGCCGAAGGAGAGGCGCGGGCGCGGATGGCGCCCGGCGGTGAGGGCCAGGGGCAGGTCGGCGCGGCGCAGGCTGCGCATGAACAGGCCCACCATCTCCAGGTGGGAGACGTGGGCCAGGGCCCCCAGCTTGGTCCAGCGCAGCCGGTACGCCCGGCGCGGCCCCTCCGGCGCCGCCGGAGCGGGCTCGGGAACCCGGATCTCGGGCACGAGGGGGTGATCCACCGTATCCGCCACCATGGGGAGCGCGAAGACCTTGGCCGGCTCCCCCTCGGGCGTGTAGACGCGCGGGACGACCAGCGCCCCGGAGGTCTCGGACGTGCACACGCCGCAGCGCCCGCACAGGCCGTAGCGGCAGTCGCGGATGGTCCCCTCGCGCTTGGCGCGGGCGAGGTCGGCGGCGAAGTACTGCTTCTCCGTGCCGCAGTCGATCATGTCCCACGGCAGCGTCTCGTCCACCGGGATGTGGCGCTCGGCGTAGAACCCGGGATCGATGCCCGAATCGGCGAAGACCTTCTCCCAGGCGTTCGTGTCGCAGTGCTCGTCCCACGCCTCCATGCGCAGGCCGCGCTCGAACCCCAGCCGCAGCGCGTCCGCGACCCGCCGGTCGCCGCGCGAGAAGACCGCCTCCAGCCGGGCGACGGGCTCCGACTTCCAGGTGAAGCGCGCCATGCGGATCGGGAACAGGCGCTCGGTCAGGTAGGCTCGGCGGCGGCGCAGCTCGTCCTGGGGCATCTGGCCGATCCACTGGAACGGCGTCATGGGTTTCGGGACGTACACCGACGTGCTGACCTTCACCCCCCGGGGCCGCCCGGGCAGCTCGCGCCCCAGGGCCAGGGTGCGCTTGGCGAGGCGGACGATGCCGTCCAGGTCCTCGTCCTCCTCGGTGGGCAGGCCGTACATGAAGTAGAACTTGATCTCCGGCCACCCCTCCGAATAGACGTTGCGCGCCGCGGCGAGCAGGTCGTCCTCGCTGATGGGCTTGTTGATCACGTCCCGCAGGCGCTCGCTGCCCGCCTCCGGCGCCATGGTGAAGCCGGTCTTGGTGACCCGCTTGATCTGGCGGACGACAGCCGGGGTCAGCGTGCCGATGCGGAGCGACGGCAACGAGTAGCCCACCTTGCGCTCGAAGGTCTCGTCCACCAGGTCCTTGAGCAGGGGATAGAGGCACAGGTAGTCGCCGGTGGAGAGGGAGGCGAGCGTCACCTCGTCGTAGCCCGTGTTCTTGAGGGACTCGCGCACCAGCTCCTTGACCCGCTCGGGCGAGCGCTCCCGTACCGGGCGGTAGGTGAAGCCCGCCTGGCAGAAGCGGCAGCCGTGCGTGCAGCCGCGGGTGACCTCCACGTTCACGCGCTCGAAGATCGCCTTGGCCGTGGGGACGACGGGCGCCGTGGGGTAGTAGGCCGCGTCCAGGTCGGCCACCACCCGCCGCTCCACCCGCTCCGGGGCCCCGTGCGTCGGCACGATGGCGGCCACGGTGCCGTCCGGGTGATAGGCGACCTCGTACAGGGACGGCACGTACACGCCGGGGATGCGCGCCAGCGCCAGGTGCAGCGCGTCCCGGGAGCCGTCGCCGGCGCGCCAGGACTTCACGCAGTCCAGGACCTCGTGGATCACCTCCTCCCCGTCGCCGATCACGAAGGCGTCGAAGAACGGCGCCACCGGCTCCGGGTTGTAGACCGCCGCGCCGCCGCCGATGACCACCGGGTGGCGCCGGTCGCGCCGGGCGGTCTCCAGGGGGATGCCGCCGAGGTCGATGACGTTGAGGATGTTGGTGAAGGTCAGCTCGTAGGGGATGGCGATGCCGATCAGGTCGAAGTCGCGCAGGGGCCGCTTGCCCTCCAGGGACCGCAGGGGCAGGTTCCGGCGGCGCAGGGCGCGCTCGTAGTCGGGCCAGGGGGCGTAGGCGCGCTCCGCCAAGGCATCCGGGCGGGCGTTGACGATCTGGTAGAGGATCTGCAGCCCCATGTTGGAGATGCCGATCTCGTAGGCGTCCGGGAAGACCAGGCAGGCCTTGACGGCGCAGTCGTCCCACGGCTTCGTGATCGACCCCACCTCGCCGCCGATGTAGCGCGACGGACGCTCCACCTCCGACAGGACGGACCGGTAGGCGGCATCCGCCCCGGGGCCGGGCACCGCGCCGGGCTCGATCATGCGAAATGCGTCGGAATTCGGTTCCATTGGGCGGCCTCGCGCCGCGTCAGCGGTAGAGGGCCAGGCGGCGCTGCAGGCGCACGTTCACCAGAATGCCCAACGCCGCCATCGTCGTGACCAGCGAGGTGCCGCCGTAGCTCATGAGCGGCAGCGGCACGCCCACCACGGGCGCCAACCCCAGGGTCATGGCCAGGTTCACGAAGATGTGGAAACTTATCATGCCCACGATCCCGGCGGCAACGAGCATCCCCGCCGGGTCCCGGGCCTTGCGGGCGATGTCCATGCCCCGGTAGACGAGCCCGGCGAAGAGCAGAAGCAGCACCGTCACCCCCAGAAACCCCCACTGCTCCGCGAAAACCGAGAAGATGAAGTCCGTGTGCCCCTCCGGCAGGAATTTCAGCTGGCTCTGGGTCCCCTGCAGGTAGCCCTGGCCCAACAGCCCCCCGGCGCCGATGGCGATCTTGGACTGGGTGACGTGGTAGCCGCTCCCCAGGGGGTCGCTGCCGGGGTTGAAGAAGATCTTGAGGCGGTTCTGCTGGTACGACTTGAGGGAGTGCCAGAAGAACTCCCAGAAGAACGGCAGGGCCATCCCGGCCAGGAGCGAGCCCAGCATCAGGGAGCGGCGCCGGACCCCCACGACGAGCAGCATCATCCCGAACACGAACAGGACCATCAGGGCCGAGCCCAGGTCGGGCTGGCGCAGGATCAGAACGAACGGCGCCCCCACCATGGCGGCCGGCAGCAACAGCTCGCGGAAGCGGTACCCCTCGGACCCCAGCCGGGTGGAGAAGTACCGGGCCAGGCACAGGATCAGGGCCAGCTTGGCGGGCTCGGAGGGCTGGATGGAGAACCCGGCCACGTCCACCCAGCGCTGGGCCCCCATCCCCTCGCGTCCCAGGAAGGCCACCACGACGAGCAGCCCCAGGCTGAACCAGTACAGGTAGTACGCGTAGCCCAGCAGCCGGTCGTAGTCCAGGGCCGCGAAGGCCAGGAACGCCACCACGCCCAGGGCCACCCACGCGGCCTGCTTGAGGTACAGGGGCGTGCCGCCGTGTGACCACTGGGGGGTCACGGAGTAGATCGTGGAGATGCCCAGCACCAGGATCACGCCCATGACGCCCACGAGCCGCCAGTCCATGTGGGCGAAGATGCGCCGGTCGATGGAGAACATGACTTACGGCGCGTACCCGTTGGCGGTGGTCCGAAGCGAGGCCAGGTACTCCGGCAGGGTCCCGCGCCCGGGGCGGGTCTTCTCGGCCGCCATGAAGGCCTCGATCACCTGGCGCGCCACCGGGCCCGCCACCCCGCCGCCGTGGCCGCCGTGCTCCACCAGCACGGCCACGGCGATCCGCGGGTCGTCGGTGGGGGCGTAGGCGGCGAACCAGGCGTGGTCGCGCAGCCGCACGGGCACGTCCTCCAGGTCCGGGCGGTGCAGGGTGTCGTCCGCCAGGGCCACCACCTGGGCGGTGCCCGTCTTGCCGGCGATGGTGGTCACCCGGGAGCGGGCCGCGGTGCCGGTGCCGTGGGGCGAGCCGACCACGGCCTTCAGGGCCGTCTGGAGGGTGCGGATGGTGCCCGGCGACACGGCCGCCGGGGATAGTGCGCGGGGCACGTCGGCGATGAACCGGTCGGTGGCGTGGTCCCACAGCCCCAGGCGCACCGAGGGGACGAAGCGCTTGCCGTCGTTCGCCACCGCCGCCATGAAGGCCGCGATCTGGAGCGGCGTGGCGGTCACGTAGCCCTGGCCGATGGCCGCCGACAGGGTCTCGCCCGGGTACCAGATCTCGCCCTTGGTCTCCTCCTTCCACTGGGTGGAGGGCAACGTGCCCGAATTCTCCCCCGCCAGGTCGATGCCCGTGCGGGCGCCGAAGCCGAAGCGGGAGGCGTAGTCGGCGATCGTGTCGATCCCGAGCCGGTCGCCGTACTCGTAGAAGAACACGTCGCAGCTCTCCACGATGGCCCGGAACAGGTCGATGCGGCCGTGGCCCTGGACCTTCCAGTCGCGGTAGGTGCGCCCCATGAAGGGGTGCTGGCCGGTGCAGAAGTAGGTGTAGGGCTCGGGAAGAGTCTCCATGATGGCCGACGCCACGGCCACCTTGAAGATGCTGCCGGGCGGGTAGGCCCCCTGGACCACCCGGTTCAGCAGAGGCCGGCCCGGATCGGCGGTGATGCGGCGCCAGTCCTCGGGGGAGATGCCGCGGGAGATCGCCTCGGCGTCGAAGGCCGGGCGGCTGACCAGGGCCAGGACCTCGCCGCTCTTCGGGTCCAGGGCCACCACGGCGCCCCGCCGGTCGCCCAGGGCCTCCTCGGCGGCCTTCTGCACCTCCACGTCGATCGTGAGATACAGGTCGTTGCCGAGCGTGGGGGGCTCGCGTCCCAGCTCGCGCACCTCGAAGCCCTTGGCGTCCACCTCGATCCGGCGCCGCCCCGGCACGCCGCGCAGCTGCCGGTCGAAGCTGCGCTCCACCCCGTACTGCCCCACCCGCGTGCCCGGCAGCACCCCGGCGTAGGCCGGGTCG
This sequence comes from uncultured Nitrospirales bacterium, assembly GCA_964528115.1. Taxonomy (GTDB): domain Bacteria; phylum Nitrospirota; class JACRHL01; order JACRHL01; family JACRHL01; genus CAZGRJ01. Next base: position 6,274 of record CAZGRJ010000019.1, on the reverse strand, counting down.
GCCAGCTGGCGCTCGGTGATCTCGCCCACGTAGCCCAAGAGGTGCGCCGCCATCTCGCCGTAGATGTGGTGGCGCTCGGTCTCGGCCAGGACCACCACGCCCGGGATGTGGGCCCATTCGACGTCCGCCACCTGGCGCAAGGTCAGGTTCTTGCGCACCGTCACGGGCAGATAGGGGATCGTGCTGCGCTGGCGCCGGGCCGCCTCCCGGATGGGCTCCGGCTCCAGGCCGAGCAGCCCCGCCACCTGCTCCACGGTGGCGGAGAGGTCCGCCACGTCGTCGAGCACCAGGGCCAGGTCGAAGGACGGCACGTTGTCCACCAGGGGCCGGCCGTAGCGGTCGAAGACCAGGCCCCGCTCGGGCTTCTCCACCACCGTGCGCACCCGGTTGCTCTGGGCCAGGGCCGAATACTTGTCGTGGGAGAGCACCTGGAGGAACCAGCTGCGCAGGAGGAACAGGGCGAAGACCGCCAGCATGGCGAACATCGCCCACGTGAGGCGGCGCCGCAGAGCCCAGCTGAGGGCCTCCCTTTCGACGGGAATCACGGTGCGTCCCCGCGCGAAGTCATGGCGCTCCCGCGCGGAATCACCGCGCCGCCCCCGGCCGCGGGCGCCCCGCCATGGCGAGCAGCACGGCGCCAAACGCGACGTTGACCAGCACCGCGGGCACCAGCTGGCGGAACAGCAGGCTCCCGTCCAGGAGGATCTGCCCGGTCAGGTCGAACAGGACCGCGCTCGCCACCTCCACCAGGAGGACCGTCAGGGCCAGGAACGCGACCCGGCCGACGAGGTCCATCTCGGGCACCAGGCGCCGCACCGTCGCCGTGCCCACGCCCACGACGGGCAGCAGCAGCAGGTGGAGCCCCAGGTCGCCCACGGTGAAGCGGTCGTAGAGGACGCCCAGGAGCAGCCCGAGCGCCACGCCCGGCGCCTCGCCGTACAGGAAGCCCCCCAAAAAGACGGTCAGCAGCCCCAGGTGCGGGGTCCAGGGGCCGGGAAGGATCTGGGGCAGCAGCCCCACCTGGAGGGGGACCGCGAAGAACAGGGCGAAGACCGCCAGCAGCCAGAGGCCGGGGCGCCTCACGGCTCCTCCACGGGGCGCGGCTCGCCGGTCAGGACGAGCACCTCCTCCACGGCGCCGAAGGGCAGGACGGGGACGACGTACACCTTCAGGAAGGTCTCCGCGTTGGAGCGCACCACCCGGACCACCTTGCCGATGGGGATGCCGGGCGGAAAGTGCCCCTCCAGCCCCGAGGTTACCACGGCGTCGCCGGCCACCACGTCGGCGTTGCGCTGCACGTACTTCAGCTCCATCAGGACCTCCGGGGGCGGGAGCGGCTCGCCCCCGTCGTCCTTGAGGTCCTCCAGGGCCGAGGGCCGCACCCCGCCCACCAGGACGCCGGCGTGCCGGCTGCGCTGGACGCGGGCCGGGATCACGCTGCCCCGGTTGTGCACCGAGAGCACCTGGGAGGTCGTGTGGGTCACCTTGGCCACGCGCCCCACCACCCCCTCGGGCACCAGCACCCCGTCCCCCGCCGCCACCCCGTCGAACTGACCCCGGTCGAGCAGCAGCGCCCGGAACCAGTGGCTGGAGTCGGTCCCCAGCACCCGGGCCGCCACGGCGGGCCGGTTCACGCGCTTCTTGAGGCCCAGCAGGCGGGAGAGGTGGTCGGCGCGGGCCGCCTCCTCCCACGAGTCGGACAGGGCGACGAGCAGGTGGTTACGCTCGCCCTCCACCTCCGCCAGCTTCTCGCGCACGCCCGTGAGGGCGGCGTAGTTGCTCCAGGTGCCGCGCACCGCGTCGGTGGCGCCCCGCGTGATGCGGGTGACCTGGGACGCGGTCCACACGAACGGCGCCTCCACCAGCGAGAGGGGCCGGTTGCGGGTCTGGGGGAAGAGGAGAAAGAGACCGACGGCGGCGATCAGCACCGCCGGAATCCAGCGGGCGCTCCGGCGTCGCCTGACCTTCATGGCGGGCTACTGCGGGATCGAGATCTTGCGCAGCAGGTCCAGCTCCTGGAGCACCTGGCCGCCGCCCAGCACGACGCTGGTCAGGGGGTTGTCCACGGTCACGATGGGCAGGTTCGTTTCCTCCCTCAGGCGGATGTCCATGCCGCGCACCATGGAGCCGCCGCCGGTCAGGACGATCCCGCGGTCGATGATGTCGCCGGAAAGCTCGGGCGGCGTGTTCTCCAGGGCCACCTTGATCGTGTTGACGATCACGGAGATGGGCTCCGCGAGGGCCTCGCGCACCTCGGTGTCGTCGATCACGAGGGTCTTGGGGATGCCCGAGATCAGGTCGCGCCCCTTGATCATGGTGGTCAGCGGCTCCTCCAGGGGGTAGGCGCTGCCCACCTCGAGCTTGATCCGCTCCGCCATGTGGTCGCCGATGAGCAGGTTGTACTTGCGCTTGATGTACGAGGCGATGGCCTCGTCCATCTTGTCGCCGGCCACCTTCACGCTCTCGCTGTACACGATGCCGGCCAGGGAGATGACCGCCACGTCGGTGGTGCCGCCGCCGATGTCCACCACCATGTTGCCCTCCGCCTCGGCGATGGGCAGGCCCGCGCCGATGGCGGCGGCGATGGGCTCCTCGATGATGTAGACCTCGCGCGCGCCGGCCAGCTCGGCCGAGTCGCGCACGGCGCGCTGCTCCACCTGGGTGATGCCCGAGGGCACGCAGATGACGATGCGCGGCGAGACGAACGTACGGCGGTTGTGCGCCTTGGTGATGAAGTGGCGCAGCATCTTCTCGGTGGTCTCGAAGTCGGCGATCACGCCGTCCTTCATGGGACGGATGGCCACGATGTTGCCGGGCGTGCGGCCCAGCATCTTCTTGGCCTCGGCCCCCACCGCCAGGATGCGGCCCGAGTTCTTGTCCATGGCGACCACGGACGGCTCGTCGATCACCACCCCCTTGCCCTTGACGTACACGAGGGTGTTGGCCGTCCCCAGGTCGATCGCCAGGTCCTCGGAGACCCAGCCCATCATCTTGCTTTTCAGGCCGAACAAGCCCAGTTCTCCTTATGCGAAGAGCACCCCACGGCCACAAACGGGCGGGGGGCCTCCCTTCGGCCGGGTGCCGGCGCCGCGCGGCGTCCGGACGCCGCGGGCCCTGCATGCTACCAGAATTCCCCCGGGGCCGCATCCGTGCGCCCCCGAACCCCGTGTTATACTGCCACCTTCACGACTTCCAGGGGACGGCGAACCCGCCGTCCGACCGGTGCCGGCGCGGGGGCCGGTGCCCGTGTCCCGGCGGAGAGTGAGGGGGTGATGACGAAACCGTTCCACTTTCAGGCCGAGGTTTCCCAGGTGGTCCTGGAGACCATGGACGTGCTGACCTTCCGGTTCGACATCCCGAAGGACGTCCCCTTCACCTACAAGGCCGGCCAGTTCATCAACCTCACCGCGGACACCCCCGAGTACGCCCCCGAGAGCCCCCGGCTGACGCGGGCGTACTCCATCAGCTCCTCCCCCACCGAGGAGGGCTACATCGACCTCACCATCAAGTGCTACGACGACGGTCACCTGACCAAGCACCTGCGGGAGGTGACGTACGTCGGCGAGCTGATGACCATCGAGGGCCCCTTCAGCACGTTCCACTTCGAGGAAGGCATGGCCGAGTCCATCGCCCTGATCGGCGGTGGCGCCGGGGTCGCCCCCATGCGCGGCATCGTCCGCTACATCCTCGACAAGCACCTGCCGGTGCGGATGCGGTACCTGGCCAGTTGCCGCACCCCCAACGACATGATCTACCTCGCCACCCTTATCGGCTGGCGCGAGCACCACCGAAACCTCGAGGTCACCCACACCATCACGCGCCCCCAGGGCTTCGACTGGCAGGGCCCCACCGGCCGGATCGACGTCGAGAAGCTCATGGTCTACACGCCCCCCGACGAGACCGAGCTGTTCTACGTGGCGGGCCCCGACGAGATGGTGCACGACGTGCGCAAGGCCCTCCGGGACGAGCTGAAGGTGGACAAGAAGCGCATTCTCTGGGAGCCCTGGGGCTGACGCGTGGGAGCCCTGGGCTAGCACGCCCCGGCACCCGGCCGTGCACGTCGTCCTGGTCGCCCCCGAAATTCCGCCCAACACGGGCAACGTGGCCCGCCTGTGCGTTTCCACCGGCGCCCGCCTGCACCTGGTCCGGCCCCTGGGCTTCTCCCTGGAGGACCGGCACCTGAGGCGCGCGGGCCTCGACTACTGGCATGAACTGGACCTGACGGTCCACGACGACCTGGACGCGCTCCTGACGGCGAAGGGGGATTCCCCCATGTTCCTCGCCAGCACCCGGGCCGGGCGCCCCTACACCGAGGCGCGCTACGGCGAGGACGCCTGGCTCGTGTTCGGGGCCGAGACCGACGGCCTGCCGGGCCCGCTGCTCGAGCGCTTCCCCGAGGCCGGGGTGCGCATCCCCATGTGGGGCCCGTCGCGCTGCCTGAACCTGTCGAACGCCGTGGCGGTGGTCCTGTTCGAGGCCCTGCGCCAGGCCCGCCCGGAGGCGTTCTACGGGCGCAGGCCCGCGACGGACGCCCCGCCCTCGGTCCGCGTCGCCCGGGCCTAGCCGTCTGGACTAGTTTCCCGACCCGTCCCCAACCACCAGCAGCGGCTCCGGCGCCACCAGGTTGAGGGGGTTGATCCGGGCGTCGTTCAGGCGCCCGCCCCAGTGCAGGTGCGGTCCGGTGGCGCGGCCGCTCTGGCCCACCCGGCCGATCACCTCGCCCTGCTTGACCGCCTGGCCGTCCTTCACCTCGATCTCGCTTAAGTGCATGTAGAACGTGAACAGGCCCCCGCCGTGCTCCAGGAACACGGTGTTGCCGCCGAAGAACCGCTCCCCGGTCAGGCGCGCGATGCCGTCGTTGGGGGCCACCACCGGGGTGCCCTTGGGGGCGGCGATGTCCTCGCCGTTGTGGGGGCTGCGCGGCTCGCCGTTGATGACGCGGCGGAAGCCGAAGCTGTGCAGAATCCGCCCCTCCACCGGCATGCGCCACGGCCCGCTCCACATGGCCTTCCGCGCGCCGTTGCGCCACAGGTGGTGCACCTGGGCCTGCTCCCGGTTCACCCGGGCCAGGGTGGGCAGGTCCAGGTCCACCTGGTCCTTGGGCAGGGTCAGCTCCTGGGTGCCGAAGCCGCCGTCCTTCACCTGGATCGTGGGGCGGGCGATGGCGCGGGTGGCGCCGCCCCGGATGACCATCACCTTCATCGGGTGGGGCCCGGTCGGGGCGTCGATGTCCACCCCCACCAGGGCCGAGAAGCGCCGCGCCCCCTCGTGCCGGAAGAACACCGTCCGCCCCAGGAAGCTCCCCCACGGGGCCGAGTCGTCCGGCTCGATGGTCACCTCCACCCGGCCCACCCCGCCCTGGGGCACGGTCAGGTCCGCCGCCGCCGCCACGGACGCGGCCCAAAGGCCGATCACGAGGGCGATCAGGGCCCCGGCGACCTTGCTGGGAAGGGGTCCCATTTGGTATCTATGTAAAGGTGTTTCGGTAACTGGGTTTCGACCGGATGTGACGGGCTGGGTTTTGCGTTTCCCTGCCTTGTTCGTGAGGTTAAGGCGCGTTTGGGACCCAACACTTTGGAAGCGGGAGCTTGAGGGTCGGGTGGTGTGCATGTGCCGCCGGGTGACCGGCGGTGCATCCTGAAGCCCGACGGAGAGCACCCACCTGGGTTACCAGGGTTCCAAGGTCTGCCGGCCCACGGCAAGGCGGGGATATTCATACCTGCTTCCGGCGCCCGGAAGCAACACACCCGGGGGCTCGTGCCGCTGCGGCGGGCGGGCCCCCGCGTGTTTTGGCACTTCCGGCGACCCCCCGAACCGGGGCACGCGGCACGACGTCCCGGCGGTACAACGTCCCAATGGACCTGTTCTCCGACACCAGCACTCCCCCGCGGGTCCCCCATGCCGAAGACACGCCCCTGGCGTGGCGCATGCGGCCCCGCCGTCTGTCGGAGTACGTGGGCCAGCGCCACCTGCTGGGGGACGACGGCACGGTCCGGCGCCAGCTCGCCGCCGGGCGCCTCCGCTCCCTGATCCTCTACGGCCCGCCGGGCTGCGGCAAGACGGCTCTCGCGCACCTGATGGCGCGGGAGCTGGACCTGCCCTTCGCCGACCTGAACGCCGTCACCGCCGGGGTGGCCGATATCCGCAAGGTCGTGGAGACCGCGCGCCGGCACCGGGAGCGGACCGGCGCGGGCACGCTCCTGTTCATCGACGAGATCCACCGCTTCAACAAGCCCCAGCAGAGCGCCCTCCTGCCCCACGTGGAGCAGGGCCT
>CAZGRJ010000018.1:27814-29260 GCA_964528115.1 uncultured Nitrospirales bacterium | reverse complement strand
CAGGGTGGGCAGGCCGAGGGCGGCGCGGTAGGTCCACGGGACCCGCTCCCGGCCGCCGCACAGGCGGTGCGTCAGGCCGCCCCATCCGGTCAGGGAGGCCAGGCACAGGGCCAGGACGGCGACGGCGGTCAGATGGATCAGCACGGCGGGTCAGCGGCGGCGTTCGACGACGGCATCCCCCCCTCGCACACACGGTTTCCGGCGGCCTGGGGCACGGCCGGCTAGCCTACCACAGGCCCCGGCGCGGCGCCCGCGGGCCCGCGCGGGGGCAGGAAAATCAGGACGGGGTGCCGGCGGGGGGCGTGCCGCGCCGCAGCATGTGGGCGATGAGCACCTGGGCCACCTCGTGGCGGGTGAACTCCTGGGGCGGCTCGATGCCGTCCCGCAGCATGGCGCGCACCTTGGTGCCCGAGAGGATCACGTGGTGCTCCGACTCGTGCGGGCAGGTCTTGTAGCTCGCCATGCCCTCGCAGGCGCGGCACCAGAAGGAGTGGTCGAAGAACAGGGGCGTGATGCCCAGCTCGCCGGGCTCGAACTCGTCGAAGATGTACTGGGCGTCGAAGGTGCCGTAGTAGTCGCCCACCCCGGCGTGGTCGCGCCCGACGATGAAGTGGGTGCAGCCGTAGTTCTTGCGCACCAGGGCGTGGAAGATGGCCTCCCGGGGCCCCGCGTAGCGCATGGCGGCGGGGAACACCGACAGGGCCGTGCGGTCCTTGGGGTAGTAGCCCGACAGGAGCACCCGGTAGCACTCCATGCGGACCGCCGCCGGGATGTCGTCGGCCTTGGTCTCGCCCACGAGGGGGTGGACCAGGAGCCCGTCGGCCACCTCCAGGGCGCACTTCTGGATGTACTCGTGGGCCCGGTGGATGGGGTTGCGCGTCTGGAAGCCCACCACGCGCCGCCACCCCTTGTCGTGGAACAGGGCCCGCGTTTCCTCCGGGTCCAGGCGGAACTCCAGGAAGTCCGGGTGCGCCGGGCGGGCGAACAGGCGCACCGGGCCGCCGATCAGCCACTCGCTCTGGGCGTAGACCTTGGCGACCCCCGGATGCGCCTCGGCATCGGTCCGATAGACCTCGAGGGCCTCCTTGCGCTTGTCGCGCTTGAACTTGTCGGTGACCTCCATGACCGCCAGGGGCACCCCGTCCGCCGCCAGGGCCACCTCGGCGCCGACCTGGATCGACCCGGCCAGGGACTCGTCCACGGCCAGGGTCACGGGCAGGCTCCAGGCGAGACCGCCCGGCAGGTGCATGGTGTCCACCACCTGCTCGTAGGCGTCGTGGCCCATGAAGCCCTCAAGCGGGCTCATGGCGCCGGTGGCGATCATCTCCAGGTCGGACACCTCCCGCGGGCTCAGGGGCACGTGGGTCAGCTCCTTGGCCTTCCTCGCCAGCTCCTCGCGCTCGTGGCCGCGGGCGATGCGGTGGATCAGGGTGCCGCCGTGGGGGG
>CAZGRJ010000018.1:25016-27714 GCA_964528115.1 uncultured Nitrospirales bacterium | reverse complement strand
CCAGGTGATGTGCTGGCGGTCCCTGTGGATGTGGGGCTGGAGCGAGGCGTTGTAGAAGCCCATCTGGTAGGAGAGCTGGAAGCGGATCGCCTCCTCCGGGCACGCCTTGACGCACGGCAGGCAGTCCCAGCAGTCCTCCACGTACTTCAGGTACGCCTTGTTGGTGTGGAAGTCCTTGACGATCAGGTCGCCCGGGCACATGCGCACGCAGGGCGGCTGGCGGCTGTTGTAGCAGCCGTTGCACAGGTCCGGATCGACGACGACGGGCACGTCAGCCTCCTGGCTTGGGGGTGGCGGGGGTGGCGGGGGCCTTCTTGCCGGGCGTTTCCCCGGGGTGGTAGCGGTCGCCCTCCACCAGTTGCTCGTAGGGCCTTAAGACCACCTCGATCCTGCCGCTCGCGGTGTCCATGCGGGAGTTGACGAACTTCAGCCAGTGCAGGTCGTCCCGCTCGGGGTAGTCGGTGCGGCTCTGGAAGGCGGGCCAGCGGGTCTCCTTGCGGGCAATGAGGTGCTCCACGAGGACCCGGCCCACGTCCACCCGGTCCATCACCTCGTGGGCGCGCATCAGCTCGTGCATGTCGGACACGACGAGCTGGCCGAACTGGTCCGGCAGCTGGCCCATGTACTTGCGCGCGAGCAGGAGGCGCTCCTCGTTCATCTCGTAGTGGTTGGAGGCGCCGCCGGCGTACTCCTCCATGATCTTCTGCATCCGCACCTCCATGTCGTACGGCCGCACGCCGTACTTGACCTTGCCGTAGTTGAACAGCGGGTCGAAGGTGCGCTGGTAGTGGAACGCGGTCTGGCGGTGGTCCACCTCGGGCATGGGCAGGTCCCGGACCTCGGCCCCGGCGGCGCGGGCGGCGATGATGCCCTCGGCCCAGCAGCCGGACACGAACTTGTAGGGCGCCCCGCCGGCCACGTCGCCCGCGGCGTAGAGGCCGGGGAGGGTGGTGCGCCGGTCGGCGTCCACCCAGTAGCCGGCCTGGCAGTGGCCCCCCACGATGTAGGGCTCGGTGGTCTGGACCTCCACCGGCTGCTTCATGGGGTCGATGTCGTTGGCGGCCCAGTAGAGGACCTGGGACGGGTACATGTCGAGGTAGGCCGCCTTGAGCTGGCGGGCCTGCTCCTCGGTGATGTGGGTCGTGTCCAGGTAGCACGGGCCGCGCCCGGCCTTGGCCTCCTCGATGGGGCCGAAGGCCCGGAACGGGGTCGGGGCGCCGTCGCCGCCTAAGTGCGGGTAGCGCTTGGCCATGAAGCGCTCGCCCCGGGCGTTGACCATGGGGGCGCCGACGCCGAGGGCCAGGGTGCCGGTGGGGGCGATGGCGTCCTTGGTGCGCAGGGCCACGTAGCGCATCTCGAAGGAGGTCATCTCGGCCCCGGCCCGGATGCCCATGGCGTAGCCGGCGCCGTTGTTGAACGGCGAGTACCAGGTCTTGTGCTGGGCGTCGTAGGCGTTGTTGGGCTTGTACAGGCCCGCGGCGCCGCCCGTGGCGATGATGGTGGCCTTGGCCTTGAACACGTAGAAGGTGTTGGTGCGCAGGGAGAAGCCCACCGCCCCGGCACAGCGGCCGTCCGACACGAGCAGGTCGGTGACGACCACCCAGTTGTGGATCTTGGCCCCGGCGTCGCGGGCGGCCTTGGCCAGGATGGGCTTGAGGCTCTCACCGTTGATCTTGATGTTCCAGCGGCCCCGGGCGGCGTAGTTGCCGTCCTCGTCGGTGAGCACCGGCAGGCCCCACCCCTCCACCTTCTTGACCGCGTACTCGAACAGCTCGGCCTGGCTCTTGACCAGGTCCTCCCGCACCAGGCCGCAGGCGTCGAAGCGCACGTAGCGCACGAAGCTCTCGGCGGTCTCGCCGGGGTTGAGGTAGGCGTTGATCGCGTTCATCCCGGCGGCGAGGCAGCCGCTGCGGTCCACGTGGGCCTTCTCGGCGATCATGACCGAGAGGTTCGGGTACTTCTCCCTGAGCTCCACCGCCGCCAGGCAGCCGGCGGTGCCGCCGCCGATGATCAGCACGTCGGCCTCGTGGACGACCCGCTGGATGGTGCCCTGATCGGCCAGGTCGGCGGGCGTGACGGCGTCGCGGGCGGGCGGCGCGTCGGCCGACGGCATGGGCTCCGGGGCGCGGCGGCCGGGGCGCTTGGGCTGGGGCGGGAAATTCGGCACGGTAGGCGGGCGCGTCAGATGTGGTACATGAGGCTGCGGGTCCCCTCCAGGTCGCGCTTGCGCTTGGCGAGCTCCTCGAGGGTGATGGCGTCGAACACGGCCCGCACGGTGTCCTGGGCCTCGCGCCAAAGGGCCTGGACCACCTGGGTGGCGGGGGGCACCGGCTCGGACTCGGCCTCGGTCTGGGGGGCCTCCTCCCGGATGGGGCCCTCCACCGCCTGGAGGATGCGGGAAACCCGGATGCGGCCGGGGGCGTCCCCCAGCAGGTAGCCGCCGCGGGCGCCGCGCACGCTGCGCACCAGGCCCGCCTTCTTGAGGGAGGCCATGATCTGCTCCAGGAAGCGCACGGGGATGCCGTGCTCCCGGGCGATGGCGCGGACCTGGATGGGCTGCCCCTCGCGGCTGTCGGCCAGGGCGAGGAGCGCCTCGATGGCGTATTGGGATCGGGCGGAGAACTTCACATTATTCCGATCTGTTTAGTGCACTAATTTAGCCGCCCACCCCTGAAGTGTCAAGGCGTCCGGGGCGTTT
>CAZGRJ010000018.1:0-24916 GCA_964528115.1 uncultured Nitrospirales bacterium | reverse complement strand
TCAGGGCGTGTCGATCCCCAGGGTGTACACGCCGAACAGGCCGGCGGAGGGGGGCGGCACGGGGGAGCGGGTCACCCGGATCAGGTAGATCCCGGTGCCGGACGGCGTGAAGGTGACCTCGGAGGCGAGCAGCTCCGGCAGGCCGTTGGCGGGACAGGGCGGGGTGATGAAGGAGTCGCAGCTCGTGTAGAAGACCGAGCCCCCCTGCCAGTTGTCGTTGACCACCGCCGGCGACAGGGGGTCGCCGGCCGCGTCCAGGACCTCGATCTTCGTGTCGGCGCCGTCGCCGAGGTCGGCGGTGGAGACCGTGTAGCTCGTGCCCCCGGTCAGGGTGACCTTGAAGTGGTCCACGTCCGGGCCGGACCCGGCGGTGGCGTCCCAGGCCAGGTTGGCGACGTCGCCGGCGGGAGGGGTGCCGAGGTCCGTGGCCCCGGCCGGGACGTCGTCGGTGCCGTCGTCCTCCACCAGGTCGATGCCCTCCTTCGCGAGGGCGACGCTTTGGAACGTGGCCACCTCGGTCGGGGAGAGGCCCCCGGTCCGCAGGGCGTTCCAGAACGCCCCGAACTCCACCGGCGTGGGCAGGGTCTTGAGGTCCGTCACGGCCGTCAGGATGGGCGCGGCGCCCAGGACCAGGCCGTCCCCGTCCGTGTCCGTGGCGTCGCCGCCGGTGCCGTCCAGGGCGTCCCACAGGATGGCGGCGACGGGCAGCTCGGCGGTCGCGCCCCCGACCCCGGGAGGCGTGTCTCCCGCGCTCAGGTCCTCCAGGCTGAAGTTGAGGGCGCCGCCCCCCGGCGTCGGCGTGAACGTGTCCACGTAGTTCGGGTTGTCCGCCACGGCCCCGCCGAAGAAGTTGGCCCACCCCTCGGACCACGCCAGGCGGGCGTCCTCGTCGGTGTCTCCCAGGAAATGGGTGCCCCCCGGCGAGTCGTCCTTGGAGATCTGCTCGGCGACGAAGTGGCCGGTCTCGTGCCGGATGACCATGTCGTCGTAGCCGTCCGTGTCGGGCGACGGGGCGTTCGGCTGGTCCAGGATCTCGATGGTCAGGCTGCCGGGCAGGAAGGCGGTGAAGTCCGTCGTCTCCGCCTCCCACTTCAGGGTGAGGGGCTGGAGGCCGCCCCCCAGGCCCAGGTGGGCCTCCACCCAGCGCAGGGACGTCAGGGCGTTGTCCAGGATGTTGAAGGGCGGCCCGATGCCCTCCGCCTCGGTGGCCAGGAGCGCCAGGGCCGGCGGGAAGCGCTCGTCGAAGGCGCTGCCCGCGACCGCGTACACGGAGCCGTGGGTGTCCTTGACCGCGATGGGGCGGTCCGTGTTGTCCACCTCGGCCAGGGCCCGCACGTACACGCCGATGGCGCCGGTGCTGGAGATGTCCACGGAGAAGGCCCCGGCGTCGGTGGTCACGTCGCTGCCCAGGACCGCGCCGTCGCTGCACCGGACCACCTCCACGGTGGCCTCCCGCACCGGCAGGGACGGGGTGGCGCCGGTGAAGCCGCCCGCGTTCTGGGCCCTGTCCTCGTAGGCGACGGTGCCGGCGATGGTGAAGGTGGCGCCGGTCCCCGGGCCGGGCGAGTCGAACCCCGCGCAGGCGACGCCGCCGCCGTCGCTCGTGCCGTGGCCGCTGAAGCAGCCCGCCAGCGCCAGGGTGACGGGACCCAGGGCGAGCAGGGCCCGGACCATGCGGGCCAGGGCGGGGCCGGCCGTCCGGCGGCCGGGGGCGGGGGGGGACTGGACCATGCGGGGGGCCTATAGTGCCGCCAGCAGCCCCGCGACCTCGCCGGGGGCGAGGGACACCAGGTCCACGTGCCCGATCCGGTCCGGCAGGACCATGCGGATGCGCCCTTTCGCCACCTTCTTGTCCAGCCCCATGGCGGACAGGAGCTCCCCCCGGTCCACCCGCGGGGGCAATGCGGTGGGCAGGCCGAAGCGGGAAAGCAGGCCCTCGACGGCCCGGGCCGCGTCGTCCTTCAGGCGTCCGAGGGCCACGGCCATGCGGGCCGCGGCCACCATGCCGACGGCCACCGCCTCGCCGTGGCGGTAGCGCCGGTAGCGCGTGACCGCCTCCAGGGCGTGGCCCACCGTGTGGCCGTAGTTGAGGACCGCCCGCCGGCCCGACACCTCGCGCTCGTCCTCGGCCACCACCTCGGCCTTGATCTCGCAGCAGCGCTTCACCACCCGGGCCATGGCCGTGGGGTCCAGGGCCAGCACCTCGTCCACGTGGCGCTCCAGGTAGGTGAAGAAGGCGGCGTCGGCGATGACCCCGTACTTGACCACCTCGGCGATCCCGGCCAGCAGCTCCCGGCGCGGCAGGGTGGAAAGCACCTTCAGGTCCACGTGGACGAGGGCCGGCTGGTGGAAGGCGCCGATCAGGTTCTTGCCCGAGGGGTGGTTCACGCCGGTCTTGCCGCCCACGCTGGAGTCCACCTGGGCCACCACCGTGGTGGGCACCTGGACGAACGGGATGCCCCGCAGGTAGGTGGCGGCGGCGTAGCCCGCCATGTCGCCGATCACGCCGCCGCCCAAGGCCACCAGGAAGCAGCGGCGGTCGAAGCGCTCGCTCACCAGGTGGTCGTAGAGTCGGGCGATCCGGGACAGGCGCTTGTGGCGCTCGCCGTCGGGCACCTCGAACACGGACACGGAAAAGCCCGCCTTCTCCAGGGAGCGGACCGTGGTGTCCAGGTAGTGGGCCGCCACCGTGGGGTTGGTGACCACGGCGGCCTTGGCGCCCAAATCGAGCCCCCGGCAGGCCTCGCCCAGGGCACCCAGGGTGCCGCTGCCGATCCGGATCTCGTAGCTCCGGTCCCCGAGCGCGACCGCTACCGTCGCCACGCGCCCTCTTGGTGCAGGGCCACGACCTCGCGGGCCACGGCCACGACCGGGCGGCCGGTGGTGTCCACCATGTGGTGGCACTCCCCGTAGTAGGGGGCGCGCTCCGCCAGGAGGCGCCGGACGGTGGCGCTCAGGTCAGCTCCGGCTGTGTCCGGGCCGTTCAGGAGGGGCCGGCGCTTCCGCCCGCGGGCGGTGCGCCGGACGATGGCCGCGGGGCTGGCCGTCAGGCACACCACGTGGCCGGTGCGGGCCATCAGGCGCCGGTTGGCCCGGGAGAGCACGACGCCCCCGCCGGTGGCCACGACGCACCCGTTCCGGGCGCTGATGCGCTCCAGCGCCTCGGACTCCAGGGCGCGGAATGCCGGTTCGCCCTTTTCGGCGAAGATTTTGGGGACGCTCATGCCAGCGGCCTGCTCGATCTCCCGGTCCAGGTCCACGTAAGTGTACCCCAGCGCCCGGGCGGCGAGCGGGCCGACGGCACTCTTGCCGGTGCCCATGAAGCCGGTCAGGTAGAGCCGGCTTGAGGAATTACGGGCCTTTGCAGGTGTAGGTGAAGTTCCCGTTCCAGCTGGCGCTGTCGCTCGAGATGAAGATCCCCAGGGAGAGGTTGCCACTGATGTTCTCGTCCGCAGCGGGGACCACGGTGCAGCCGGTGACGGTGCCGATCGGCAACACGACCAGGGAGCCGTGATCGTCGGTCTGAGTCTGAAGAACCCCAAAGCCGTTGTCCAGGACCGCGCTCGTGACGGGGTCCAGGACCGCCGCCGCGCTGATGGCGATCCCGCCCACCAGGACGGTGATGTCCACCCCGGGGATGGGGGTCGGGTCGTCCACGCTCTTCTGGACCTGGATCAGGATCGGCTGGATCGGCGCGATGGTGTTGACCCCGTTGCCGTAGTTGTCCGGCAGGGTCCAGTTGGCGTCCGCCGCGTCCACGGCGATGACGGCGTCGGTGCCGGCGTCCTTGCCGCCGCAGCCGAAGAGGCCCGAGATCAGGATCAGGCCGAGGACGGCGCCGGCGGCCCGGAGGGCCCGGGGCGCGTGCGAAGGAAAGTGGCGGTTGTGTCGTTCCATGGCCGGCTTACTCGCTCGCGATGCGGGGGGTGATGAAGACCAGGAGCTCCTCCACGTCGTCGCGCGTCGAGGAGTTCTTGAACAGCAGCCCCAGTAGCGGGATCTTCGACAGGAACGGCACGCTGGACTTGGAGTCCACCGTGGTGTGCTCGTAGATGCCGCCGATCACGGTGGTCTCGCCGTCGTTCAGGAGCACGTTGGTGTTGGCCTCCCGCCGCAGGATGCTCGGGCCCGCCGACGACCGGGTCTCGCCGGGCAGGTTCTTGGCCACCTTGATCCGCATGGCCACCTTGCCGTCCCCGGTGATGTGGGGCGTGACCTCCAGGGACAGGTTGGCGTCGTGGAACACGGTCTGCGTGCCGTCCTGGGACACCGTCTGGAAGGGGATGCTCTCGCCCTGCTCGATCTTGGCGGTCTGGTTGTCCAGCACGGTCACCTTGGGCGTGGAGACGATCTTGGTCAGGCCCCGGCTCTGGCCCGCCGACAGGCGCAGGTCCAGGCTCATGGGGCTGCCGATCAGGCGCCCGAAGGAGACCCCCACGGCACCCAGGGTGCCCACGCCGCCCGAGGCCGGCAGGTTCACCGCGATGTCGGGCAGGGCGCCGCTGTTCTCGGCGCCGCTCACCGACAGGGAGCTGCTGTTGCCGAAGTGGGTGAAGCCGCCGCCCCACTGGATCCCCAGGTCGCGGTTGAAGCTGGGCTTGACCTGGACGATCCGCGCCTCGATGGTCACCTGCGGCGTGGGGGTGTCCAGTTGGTGCACCAGCGCGACCACCTGGTCGATGGAGCTGACCACGTCCTGGATGATCAGGGTGTTGGTGCGCTCGTCGGCGCTGATCCGGCCGCGCTCGGACAAGAAGTTGGTGTCGCCCTTGGCCAGGGTGTCGATCATGTCCTTGGCGACGGTGTAGTGGACCGGCACCACGCGGGTGACCAGGTCCTCCGCCTGAATCTGGGTGGCCTTGGCGCGCCCCTCCTCGTCCCGCTGGCGGGCCATGTTCTGGAGGGTGTTGACCCGGATGATGTTGCCCTCGGTCTCCATCCCCAGGCCGTGCATGGTGAGCACGAGGTCCAGGGCCTGGTCCCAGGGGACGTTCTTGAGCTTGAGCGTGATGTTGCCCTGCACCGCCTCGGCGATGACGATGTTGCGGCCGCTGACGTCGGCCAGCAGCTGGAGGATGTGGCGCACGGGCGCGTCCTGGAAGTCGAGGGTGATCTTCTCTCCCCGGTAGTGCTTGTGCGTCCCGGACGCCATGGCGCCGTGGCCGAAGGCCGGGGCGCCGATGAGTCCGGCGACGAGGAGAAGAACCAGTGGGATGCGCTTCATGGAACCACCTCTTCGGGCCGAAGGCCGAGAACGATCTCGCTCTTCTTCAGCTCTCCGAACTCATCGGCACGAACCTGCTCGACAATTACCGCGTCCGGCATGATCCTTCGAACCTCCCCCCCGTCGGACCCGATCCGGGTGCCCACGTGAAGTGTGTATCCCTTACCGTCGGAGCTCGCGACCATGGCGACGGTGCCCTTGCCCTTCTTGACCACGGCCACGAGCTTGAAGTCGGAGAGCGGCGTCCGCTCCAGGGGCGGCACGTCCTCCTGGCTGACCTCCGGGGCGCGCACCTCCGCCGGCAGGGCGAACGGGTCGCGCAGGCTCCGGGAGGCGTAAACGTACTTGGAGGCGTTGTCCGCCTCGGGCGGCATCCAGGAGGCGTTGGGGTCGGCGGCCACGTCGGCCGTGTCCGCCATGTCCGCCCCGTCCGTCTCGTCGTCGCCCGGCATGGCGGCCTCGGGCATGGCGCCCTTCGCCATCGCGGCATGCGGCATGACGGCCTTCGGCATGACGCCGTGGGCGACGCCCGCCAGGGCCGCGTGGCCCTTGGCGGCCATGGCCTCCATGGCGGCGTGGTCGGGCGGCAGCTTCAGCTGGCCGTCCGCGTCCAGGACCAGGTCGTCCGTGGCCGCCCGGGCCACCGCCGGGAGGGCGGCCAAGAGGACCGTGGCCACGAAGGCCGTAAGGAAGCTCGTGTGACGGTTCATGACTTGCGCCGCTTGCCCTTGGGGTTCTTCTTGGCCGCCTGGGCTTCCTGGATGGCCTGCACCTGCTCGGGCGAGAGCGCCGCGAAGGCGGTGGCCGTGAACTGGGTGGTCAGGCCGCCGCTCTTCGTGTCCGGCTTCATGTCCAGGTTGTCGATGTTCACGATCCGGTCCAGGTGCGCGACCTTCTCGAAGAAGACGCCCAGCTGGTGGTAGCCGCCCCCCACCTCCACCTGCACGGGCAGGGACTGGTAGAGCCCCGACTCGTGCGGCTTCGCGGGCCCCGGGCGCCACAGGCGGAAGACCAGGCCCGACCGGGCTCCGGCGTCGGAGACCTGCTCGAGCAGGTCCGCCACCTCGTGCTGCTCGGGCAACTGGCGGCGCTGCTCGGCCAGGAGGTGCTGGAGGCGCTCGTTCTCGGCCATCAGCTCGTCGAGGCGCTTGACCTTGGCCTGGTAGATGCTCACGTCGCTGCCCAGCTGGGCCAGCTCGGTCTGCAGGGCGCCGATGCGCCGGACCTTGGGCACGTGGACGAAGTAGACCGTGAGCGCCAGGACCAGGAACACCACGAAGCCGCCGATCAGGTTGCGCTGGAGAGGCGGCAGGTTCTTCAGCCAGTTCATGTTCATGTGCCGGCCTTCTTGCGCTTGCCGCCGGGTCCGGGGGCTTCGGCCATCTCGGCGGGCTCCGGGGCGGCGCCGTAGCGGCCCGTGAGGGTGAACTCGTAGGCGCTCACGTCCTTGTTACGCACCCGGCGGGACTCCACCAGCTGGACGTCCGTGAGGAAGTCCTCGGCCTTGACCCGCTGGATCATCTCCACGATGTCGGCGTTGCCCACGGCGCGGCCGGTGAGGCTCACCTTGCCGTCGGTCTCCTGCACCCCGATCAGCCACACCCGCTCGGGGATGCGGTGCGCCAGGATGTCCAGGAACATCACCGGGCGGACCTGGTCGGTCTTGAGGCGCCCGATGATCTTGATCTTGTCCTCGAAGGTCTTCTTGTCCGCCTCGTAGCCGGCGATGGTGGCGGCCTTGGCCTTGAGGTCCTTGAGCTGACCCTGGACCTCGACCTTCTGGTGCTCCAGGCGCGCGATCCGGGCGGCCATCGCCCAGCTGGCCACCCCGCCCCCCAGGATCACGAAGGCGAGGCCCGCCCCGGTGACCAGCAGGAAGTTGCGGAAGTCGATCGACTTCTTGGAGACGCGCCCGCGCTTGGCGGGCAGCAGGTTGATGCGGATCATCGGTCGCCGAGCCTCCGGGTGGCGAGGCCCGCGGCCACGCCGAGGAACGGGCTCTGGGACGCCAGCTGCTCGGTGTCGATGCCGCCGCCCACGTGGATGTGCTCGAAGGGGTTGAGCATCTGGACCGGGATGCCGAGCCGCTCGCCCACCTGCTCGAGCAGGCCGCGGGTCTTGCTGGCGCCGCCGGAGAGCAGCACCTTGTCCAGCGTGGCGGCCTGCATGGTGGTCTTGAAGTAGTCGAAGGTGCGGCCGATCTCGCCGGCCACCTCGACGTTGGTCTCCTGGATGATCTGCTGCACCCGGCCCTGGTCGATGCCCTCGATCCGCTCGCCGCGCTTGGCCCGCTCGGCCTCGGCGAAGCTGATGTTCAGGCCCTTCTGGATCTCCTCGGTGTAGCGGTCGCCCCCCATGGAGATGTCGCGGGTGAAGGCGCTCATGCCGTCCAGCAGCACGTTGATGTTGATGGCGGAGGCGCCCACGTTCACCAGGCCGGTGACCCGGTCGCCCACGCCGAAGTTGGCGCAGAAGATGTTCTCCAGGCCGAAGCCGTCCACGTCCACGATCATGGGCTTCAGGCCCGCCTCCTCCACCAGGGAGACCAGCTCGGAGACGCGCTCCTTCTTGGCCGCCACCAGCAGCACCGGCATCTGGCCGGTGGGCACGGCGGCGTCACCGCTCTCCATGATGTGGAAGTCCAGGTGGACGTCGGCGATCTCGAACGGGATGTACTGCTCGGCCTCCCAGTTGATGCTCTCGCCCAGCTCCTCCTCGCTCATGATCGGCAGGTGGATCTTCTTGACGATGACCGAGCTGCCGGAGACCGAGATGGCCACCTTCTTGGCCTTGAGCTTCTGGGCGGCGAACAGGCGGCGGATGGCGTCGGCCACGTTGCCGGCGTCCATCACGGCGCCGTCCACGATGGCGTCGGGGTCGAGCTCGGCCACGCCGAAGTGCTCGAGGGTGAACTCCCCCTTGGTCTCGCTGAGGTGCACCAGCTTGACCGCGCTGGAGCCCACGTCGAGGCCGAGGAGCGGCTGGGCCGGGGAGAGCATCATCGCACCACCCCCTTCGGGGCCGGGCGCGCTGCGGACCGGACGTGCGGGAGAAAAGCCAAGGGCGTCACGCCTCCGTGCCGACGGGTTGAGAGGTCTTCGATCGACCCCGTACCCCCACAGGGGGTGTCTTCCTTTTCGGCAGGCCGGAGGAGACCTTTATGGCTGGCTTGAATCCTCCCCGGTCGCCGGGCCCCTTCCACCCCAGCGGGGGTGCCACTCGGGGCCGACGCCCAAAGTGTCCAAGATCCGTGCCACGACGAAGTCCACCAGCTCGTCGATGGTCTTGGGGGAGGTGTAGAAGCCCGGCATGGCGGGCAGGACGCGCACGCCCAGGCGGGCGAGCGCAAGCAGGTTCTCCAGGTGGATGGCGGACAGGGGGGTCTCGCGCGGGACGAGCACCAGGGGGCGGCCCTCCTTGAGGTGCACGTCCGCGGCGCGCTCGATGAGCCCGGAGGCCAGGCCGTGGGCGATGGCGGCCGCGGCCTTCATGGAGCACGGCGCCACGACCATGGCGTCGGTCCGGAAGCTGCCGCTGGCGATCGGGGCGTACAGGTTACGCTCCGGGTGGACGACCAGGTCCGCCTTGGCCCCGATCCGCGCGCGCAGGGCCTTGCGGGCCGCGGCGGCGCTGCTGCCTAGGTCCACGCCGCACTCGTCCTTCAGGATGCTTCGGCCGGTCGCCGAGACCACGACGTGCAGGGTGTGGCCGCCCCGGGCCAGGGCCTCCAGCAGCCTAAGGCCGTACACGGCGCCGCTGGCGCCCGTGATCGCGATGACAAAAGTGGACATTCGTTCGCTTGTGAACACCCGGACCGCCGTCCGGCCACGTTTTCGCGCAGCCCCATTGTATGCCCCCGGGCGGGGCGGGGGGAAAGGCGGGGCTCAGCCGGCGGCGGCGCTCTCGTCGGCGTCGGCGTCGGGGATGTCGCGGTGGCGCACCTCGACGGCGTGGCCGGCCTCGCGCAGGGCGCCCGCCAGGCGCTCGGCCACCACCACGGAGCGGTGCTTGCCGCCGGTGCAGCCGATCCCGATGGTCAGATACGCGCGGCCCTCCTGCTCGTAGGCCGGGATCACGAACATCAGCAGGTCCGTCAGGCGGTCCAGGAGCGGCGCGGTGCGCAGGTCGGCCAGGACGTATTTCTGCACCGCCGGCTCGCGCCCGGTGTGCTCCTTGAGCTCCGGGACGAAGTGGGGGTTGGCCAGGAAGCGCACGTCGAACAGGAGGTCCGCCTCCAGGGGGATGCCGTACTTGAAGCCGAAGGCCACCACCGAGATGGTCAGGCCCTTGCCGTCCCCGTCACGGCCGTAGCTGGCGCGCAGGTGGGCGCGCAGGTCGTGGACCGAGAAGTGGGTGGTGTCGATGCGCCGGTCCGCGGTGTTGCGCAGCTCGGCCAGCAGGGCGCGCTCGCGGGTCAGGCCCTCGAGCACGCTGCCGTGGGGCGAGAGGGGGTGGGGGCGGCGGGTCTCGGAGAAGCGCTGGATGAGCACCGCGTCGTCGGCGTCGAAGAACAGGGTCTCGACCCGGTGGCCGCGGCGCCGCAGCTCCAGGATGGGGGTGATGCCCACGTCCTCCAGGAAGAAGCGCTCGCGCACGTCCACCACCAGGGCGATCTTGGAGAGCTCCCGCCCGGAGCGCTCGCACAGGTCGGCGAAGGGGCCGATCAGGGCCAGGGGCAGGTTGTCGACGCAGAAGTAGCCCTCGTCCTCCAGGCAGTTGAGGGCGTGGCTCTTGCCGGACCCGGAGGTGCCGGTGAGGATCAGGAAGTGGAGGCCGCCGCCGGTCACCACGGCCGTGCCGGGCGCGGCCTCATTGCTCGGGGGGAGCCGGGGCCTCGGCGGTCACGGCCTCCTCGGAGAGGGACGTGCCCCCCTTGTGGTGGGCCAGCTTCTCCTTGTAGCGCCGAAGCTGGTGCTCCGCCTTGTCCATGGCCTTGTCGATGGCGGCGTACATGGCGTCGGCGTCGGCCTTGGCGGTGATCTGGGCGCCCTTGACGTTCAGGATCACCTCCGCCACGTGGGACAGGCCCTCCACCTCCAGGATCACGCGGGCGCCGAAGTTGCGCGCCACGTACTTCTCCGCCTTGGCGACCTTGTCCCTGACGTAGGCCTTGAGGGCGGGGGTGACCTCGAGCTGGCGGCCGGTGATCTCCACTTCCATCAGTCGGGTCTCCTTGCGGGCGGCCGGGTCTCCTTGCGGGCGGCCGGGACTCCCTGGCGGGCCGGGGCGTGCCCGGCCGCGGTCAGTAAGGCCGCTTGCGCCGGTTGGAGGGCGCGATGCCCAGCTCGGTGCGGTACTTGGCCACCGTGCGCCGGGCCACGGCGATGCCCTTGGCCTTGAGGATGCGCACGATCTCCTGGTCCTTGAGGGGCTTGTTCGGGTCCTCGTCGGCCACGAGCAGGCGGATCATCTCGCGCACGCTCACCGACGACACCTCGGGCCCGTAGCCCCCCACCTTGGAGAGGCCCGAGTTGAAGAAGTACTTCAGCTCCAGGATGCCGTGCGGGGTGTGCATGTACTTGTTGGTGGTCACCCGGCTGATGGTGGACTCGTGCATCTCGATGTCGTCCGCCACCTGCTTGAGGATGAGCGGCTTCAGGTGGCTGATGCCGTGCTCGAAGAAGGCGCGCTGGAAGCGCACGATGCTCTCCGCCACCCGGACGATCGTGCGGTTGCGCTGCTCGATGCTCTTGATCATCCACAACGCCGAGCGCAGCTTGGAGTCCAGGTACTCGCGGGCCTCCGCCGGGGCGGTCTCGCGGTTGGCGAGCATCTTCTTGTAGTAGGGGCTGATGCGCAGGCGCGGCAGGCCCTCCTCGTTGAGGAGCACCTTGTACTCGCCGTCCACCGGGACCACGTAGACGTCCGGGGTGATGGTGAAGTTCTGGGTCGCGGTGAAGGGCCGGCCGGGCTTGGGCTCCAGGGCCTCGATCAC
This sequence comes from uncultured Nitrospirales bacterium, assembly GCA_964528115.1. Taxonomy (GTDB): domain Bacteria; phylum Nitrospirota; class JACRHL01; order JACRHL01; family JACRHL01; genus CAZGRJ01. Next base: position 13,757 of record CAZGRJ010000018.1, on the reverse strand, counting down.
CTTGGCGGCGTCGTAGACCTCCTCGGGGCTGATCTTGAGGGCGCGGGCGATCTGGGGGTAGCGGCGCCGCTCCAGGTCCTCCAGGTGCTCCTCCAGGATGCGGGCGACCGTGCTGCCGCCCAGGTCGAGCTGGCCCACCTGGATCAGGAGGCACTCCTTGAGGTTGCGCGCCGCCACGCCGGCCGGGTCGAAGTCCTGCACCACCTTGAGGACCCGCTCCACGTCGGCCTCGGACTCGCCCGTGGCCTCGGCGATCTCGGACAGCTCGGAGCGGAAGTAGCCGTCGTCGTCGATGTTGCCGACGATCTCCTCGCCGATGGCGTACTCGCGCGGGGTGAGGGGCGCCAGGCGCAGCTGCCAGAGCAGGTGGTCCAGGAGCGACGTGGTGCCGGCGAGGGTCTGCTCGTAGCTGGGCAGATCGTCGGGCGGGGCGGCCACGCCGCCGAAGTCGCGCCCGTCGCCCATCTCGCTGGCGAAGTACTCCTCCCACTTGTAGCCCAGCTGCTCGGCCTCGTCGCCGCCGGGGGCCTCGGCCGCCGGCTCGGTGCCGTTGGGGGGCGCCTCCACCGGGACCTCGGCCGTCTCGGGGCGCTCCAGGCCGGCGGCCTCCTCCGGTCCCTCGGGCTCCTCGTCGGCGCCGATCTCCTCCATGGTGGGGTTCTCCACCATCTCCTGCTCGATGGCCTGCTCGAGCTCCTGCCGCGACAGCTGCAACAGGCGGATCGCCATCTGAAGCTGGGGGGTCATCACCAGCTTCTGGGTGAGGATCGGCTTGAGCGTGAGCTTCATGGTTCGATCGAGCGGCTAGTCAACACGGCGTTACGTGCACGGCGCTACGGGAAAGGGGATCGGCCCGGACACGGCCCGTCCCGCTTGGTCTATCGGCCGGCCCTTCCTGCGAGTTTACAGGGTGAACCGGTCGCCCAGGTAGATCTGCCGGACGTGCGGACTGTCCGCGACCTGCCGGGGGGTGCCCGACTCCAGGATGGTGCCCTGGTAAATGATGTAGGCACGGTCCGTGATTTGCAAGGTCTCGCGCACGTTGTGGTCCGTGATGAGGACCCCGATCCCCTTGGCCTTCAGGTGTTCCACGATCTGCTGGATGTCGCTGACGGCGATGGGGTCGATGCCGGCGAACGGCTCGTCCAGGAGCAGGTGGCGGGGCGCGGCGGCGAGGGCCCGGGCGATCTCCACCCGGCGGCGCTCGCCGCCCGACAGGGTGTAGGCCTTGGCGCCCGAGAGGTGGGCCACGCCGAACTCCTCGAGCAGCTCCTCGCGGCGCCGGGCGCGGTCGCGCGACGTGAGCCCCAGGCGCTCCAGGACGGCGTCCAGGTTCTCGGCCACGGACAGGCGGCGGAAGATGGACGGCTCCTGGGGCAGGTAGCCGATGCCCTTCCGGGCCCGGGCGTACATGGGCATCTGGGTGATCTCGGTGCCGTTGAGGGTCACCTTGCCCGCGTCCGGCGGCACCAGCCCCGTGACCATGTAGAAGGCGGTGGTCTTGCCGGCGCCGTTGGGGCCGAGCAGCCCCACCACCTCGCCCGGCGCCACCTTGAGGGAGACGCCGTTGACCACCACGCGCCCCCCGTATGCCTTCACCAGGCCCTCGGCCGCGAGCGGCATCACGGCTCCTCGGTGAAGGTGAAGGCGCCCCCCTCCACGGTGCTCTCCTGGGTGGCGAGGTCGATCGTGATCCGGCGCCCCACCACGCTCATGGTCGGGTCGGTGACCGTGGGCTTTTCGGTGAGCACCACGGTCTCGGCCTTGGGGTCGTACTCGGCCCGCCCGGCGGTGGCGGTGCGCTCGCCGTAGAGGAAGGTCACGTCGCCCTCGGCCACCATGCGCTCGATGGTGCGTTTCTCCCCGGCCCTGGTCTCCGGGGCGAGGGTCACGGTCAGGCGCCGGGCCTTCATCTTCATGCCGGCGCGCTCCACGTTCACGCTGCCCGTGAAGCCCAGGTGGCCGGTCTGGTTGGAGAACGACATCTCGTCCGCGGTCACGGTGAGGGGCCCGCCCTGGTCGGTCAGGGAGAGGGTGCGCGGCACGTTCTGGGCCGGGGCCGAGCCGATGGCGGGGCCCGCCAGCAGGAGCCCCCCGGCGATCGCCAGGGCCAGCCGCGCCGCGCCGCGCCTCACGGCGTCCACTCCACCCGCACGCCCCCGGTCAGGTGCACGCTCTGGTTCTCCACGTCGGCCACGGCGTCGCCCCCGGTGGCCTTGAAGCCGGCCCCCTGCATGGCGACGCCGCCCTCGGTGTGGACGGTCCGGCTCTTGGGGTCCCACGCCAGGGCGGGGGCGGTGAAGGCGGTGCCGTCGGCGAGGGCGAGGCGCGCCGGCTGACCCTCGCCCGAGACCCGCACGGTGCCGTCGTCCAGGTCCACCACGCCCGTCTCGGCGGAGAGGTGGGCCGAGCGGTTGAGAGCGCCGCCCCCGGACCCGCCCGGCGGGCCGCCGTGTTCCCGGTCGATGAAGGCCACCTCGATCCCCCTGGCGACGAGCCGCCGGTTCGTCTCCACCACCTGCGCCGAGTCCGCGGTCAGGCGCAGGTCCACCCCGTTCGCGCCCACGCGCTCCATCTGGAAGGCGGTGAGCGACAGGTCGGCCTCGATCTGCCACGGCGCGCCCCCCTCGCCCTGCAGGCGCGAGGCCTGCTGGGCCACGAGGCCGGTCACGAGCACCGTGCCCGCCACGGCGGCCGACAAGAGGAGCCGGCGGACGGCCCCGAACGGGCGCCGGGCCGGGCCCCCGGGACTCAACGGCGGTACGCCGCGACCAGCTCCAGCCAGCGGGAGACCAGCGTGTCGCAGGCCGCCTGCACGGCCGCGCCCTGCTCCGCGCCGGGGGAGTCCAGGACGGGCTCCACCACCCCTTCGAGCCGCTCCAGCTCATCCGCGTTGACCGCCGCCCACTCCTTGACCATGGGCTCCTCCACCTCCAGGTGGAACTGGAGGCCGTACAGGCGGGAGCCGATCCGGTACGCCTGGTGCGGGAACTGGGGCGAGCTGGCCAGGTGCACGGCGCCCGCGGGCAGGTCGAAGCCGTCCCCGTGCCACTGGAACACCGTGAGGGGGTTCGGCAGGCCCGTGAACAGCGGGTCCTCCTGGCTCTCCAGGGCGAGGTGCACCCGGTCCCAGCCGATCTCCGGCTTCTGACCGTGGAAGATCCGCGCCCCGGCGGCGCGCGCCAGGAGCTGGGCCCCCAGGCAGATGCCCAGGGTCGGGAAGTCGCGCTCGATGGCCCTGCCGCACAGGGCGAGCTGCGCCGCGAGGACCGGGTCGTCCTCCGCGTTCACGGCGCTCATGGGGCCGCCCAGGAGCACCATGCCGCCGTAGGGCGACAGGTCGTCCGGGATGACGGTCCCCTCGACGTAGCAGGGGACCACCTCCTCGGTGGCGCCGGCGCGCCGGAAGACCGTGTACAGCCGTCCCAGGCCCTCGTGGGCGACCTGCTGCAGCACCAGGATCGGTCGGTTCATCGCAAGGCTCCCAAAGCTCGCGGCGGCCCGTCCCCGGGGCTCCGCGCGCGTCCCGGTTCATTGTATCGCAGGGCGGCGGATTATTCGGAGCGTCCGCCTACGCCGAGCCCGCCGCGGCGGCGGCCGCGGCCCCCGTGCGGATGCGGACGGAGGCGTGGCGGCGGGCCCAGGCGTCGGCCGCCAGGACCTGCTCCAGGGACTTCAGCGGCTCGCACACGTGGGCGTCCATGGCCGCCGCGACGACCGCGGGGATCCCGGTGAAGGGCAGGCGCCCCTCCAGGAAGGCGGCCACGGCCACCTCGTTGGCGGCGTTCAGGACCGCGGGCAGGGTGCCGCCGGCGCGGGCGGCCCGGTAGGCGAGCCCCAGGCAGGGGAAGCGCTCGGTATCCGGGGCCTCGAAGTTCAGGGACCCCAGGGCGACGAAGTCGGGGGACGCGAGGTCCAGCTCCAGGCGCTCCGGGTGGGACATGGCGAAGGCGATGGGGGCGCGCATGTCGGGCAGGCCCATCTGGGCCATCACGGCGCCGTCGCGGAAGACCACCATGGAGTGGACGATGCTCTCCGGGTGCACCACCACCCGGATGCGCTCCGGCGGCAGGCCGAACAGCCAGTGCGCCTCGATGACCTCGAGCCCCTTGTTCATCAGGGTGGCCGAGTCCACGGTGATCTTGGCCCCCATGGTCCAGTTGGGGTGGCGCGCGGCCTGGGCCGGGGTGACGGCGGCCAGGTCCGCCCCGGGGGTGGTGCGGAACGGCCCGCCGGAGGCGGTCAGGACCAGGTGGTCCACCTCCTCCGGGCGGCCGGCGGAGAGGCACTGGAAGATGGCGCTGTGCTCGCTGTCCACGGGCAGGACGGTCACCCCCTTGCGGGCGGCGGCGTCCATGAGCAGGGAGCCGGCCGAGACCAGGGCCTCCTTGTTGGCCAGGGCCACGTCGTGACCCGCCTCCACCGCCGCGAACACGGAGACCAGGCCCGCCGCCCCCACGATGGAGGCGATCACCAGGTCGGCGGGCGCGGCGGCGGCCTCGGCCACCCCCTCCGGGCCCGAGAGGATTTTCGGGCCGCTCCCGTTCAGCCGGTCCGCCAGGCGCTTCGCCGCGTCCGGGTCGCACAGGGCGACGACCCTCGGGCGGAAGGCCTCGATCTGGGCCTCCAGCACGGCGTCGTTGGCGCCCGCGGTCAGGCCGACGACCTCGAACCGGTCCGGGTGCCGCGCCGCCACGTCCAGGGCGCCCCGGCCGATGGAGCCGGTGGACCCGAGGACGGTGATGCGCTTGCGACTCACGATGGCGTTTCGGTCTTGGCTGGCGGCGGCGCGGGAATCGGCGGGTCCCCCCTCACAATCTCACCCCCGCGCCCACACGAAGGCGGTCAGATAATAGAACAGGGCGGGCGCCGTGAAAAGGAAGCTGTCCAGCTTGTCGAGCACGCCGCCGTGGCCGGGGATGAGGGCGCCCGAGTCCTTGACCCCCGCGCCGCGCTTGAACAGGGACTCCGTGAGGTCGCCCAGGACCGCCAGGACGCCGAGGGAGAGGCCGATCCACAGGGGGTCGAGGGCCGACAGGCCGGGGGCGAAGGTCATCCCGACGTAGGCCGCGGCGACCGAGGCGGCGATCCCGCCCAGGGTGCCCTCCACGGTCTTGCCGGGGCTGATCTCGGTCAGGCGGCGCTGGCCGAAGCGGGAGCCGATCCAGTAGGCGCTGGCGTCCCCGGACCAGGTGACGAACAGGAGGAAGAAGACCCAGCGCGCCCCGCCCGCCGCGTCCAGGGCCGCGACGTGGGACAGGAGGAACGCCACGTAGAACAGCCCCAGGGCCAGGACGCCGGTCTCGCCCAGGGCGGCGGCGTGGGGCCGGCCCGAGAGCAGGCGCGCCACGAGCACCACCAGCAGGGCGAGGACCAGCGCTTCCAGCCGGTGGCCCGCGGGGGTGACCGCGACCACCAGGACGCCCCCCGCCAGGGCCGGCCAGACCGCTCCGGGCATGTCTTGGGGGAACTGCATGCGGTACAGCTCCCACTGCCCCCCGGCGGCGATCACGCCCAGGATGAGGGCAAAGGCCCAGGGCGGCAGGAGGAGGACGCCCGCCGCCAGGACCGGCAGGGCGACGGCGGCGGTGATGAGGCGGTCCCGTCCGGCCACGTCGGGTCGCGTCCCCCTTCGGCCCCGGTCAGCCGGCCGCGCCGGAGTCCGCCCCGGACCGGGATTCCAAGCCAACCTCGGCCGCGAGCTGCTCGCCGGTGAGGCCGAAGCGGCGCTCGCGTCCCTGGTAGTCGAGGATCGCCCGGTACAGGTCGGCGGGGCGGAAGTCGGGCCAGAGCACCGGGGTGAAGTGGAACTCGGTGTAGGCCATCTGCCACAGGAGGTAGTTGGAGATGCGCTGCTCGCCGCTGGTGCGGATCATGAGGTCCGGGTCGGGCAGGTCGGCCGTGTCCAGGTAGGCGGCGAAGCGCGCCTCGGTCAGCTCCTCCGGGTGAATGAGGCCCTTGGCGGCGTCCTCGGCGGCCCGGCGGGCGGCGCGCACGATCTCGTCCCGGCCGCCGTAGGTGAGGGCCAGGACCAGGGTCATCTCGCGCCCGTTCCGGGTGCGCTCCTTCACCCGCGCCAGGGCGCGCTGGACCGAGGGCGGCATGCGCCCCACCTCGCCGATGGTGGCGAGCCGGATGTCGTTCGTGAGGAGGGTCTCCAGCTCTTTGGCCAGATACTCCTCCAGGAAGCGCATCAGGGCCCGGACCTCGAGGCGCGGGCGGCTCCAGTTCTCGCTCGAGAAGGCGTACAGGGTGAGCACCCGGACCCCCAGCTCGCGGCAGGCGGTGACCGTCTCGCGCACGCTCTGGATGCCCGCCCGGTGGCCCTGGATGCGGGAGCGGCCCTGGTGCTCGGCCCAGCGGCCGTTGCCGTCCATGATGACGGCGACGTGGCGCGGCAGGCGGTCCGGGTCGATGCGGGCCCGCAGGGCGTCCGCGTCGCCGGAGGGCGGGAGCGATTCGGGGGAGGGGGCGGTCATGGCATCACGGACCGCGTGGGCCCGCAGGCGCCCGGCGGGTGCGGGCCGCACGGTCCAGTCCGGAGCCCGGCAGTCTACGGGCGAGGGGGGTTCAAGTCAACGCGGGTCGGGGCCCGGCGGCCCCGCGGGGGCGCCCTACAGGCTCAGGTTCACCCGCGCGGTGTACATGTTGACCGTGGAGAAGTCGGCCTGCCCCACGATGTTGAGGATCGGCAGCAGGCCGATCTTGAGTCCCACGGTGGAGCGGATCGGCGAGGAGTCCGACTCGCCGATCAATAGATTGGCCTTCTCCTGGCCGTTCACCCACAGCTGGTCGATGGCCACGTAGGGCGTGAAGATGAAGAAGCCCTTGCTGACCCCCAGGCTGACACCGCCGGTGTAGAGGTCCAGCTCGCTGACCCCGTCCAGGCGGCTGTAGTGGGCCGACACGGAGACCGCGGGCATGGCCGCGTTCCCCTCGATGATCGCCTTGCGGACCTCGCCCCCGATCACGCTCACGTTGCTCTGGGGCACCTGGATGTACATGAGGCCGATGTCGATGCCGAACGGCAGGCCCTTCTGGAAGTGGATGCGGGGCACGGGCAGGCTGGAGGGGGCGTCGCCGTCCTCCAGGGCCTGGTTCCACAGGTTGGTGTCGATCTCCGCGACGGAGACCGAGACCCCGGCGTCGAAGCCCATCAGCCCCCGGGGCTCGGCCGGCGCCACCGGGTTGTAGGCGATGATGACGCCCAGCTCCTCGATGAGCTTGTGCACGTCGCTGGGGTTGACGCCGCCTAGGCTGAAGTCGCTGTCCGCGGCCCGGGCGGGTGTCGCCGTCCAAAGAAACGCCACGAGGCCCGCGGCGACGACCGCCGGGAGCGCGTTGAGCTGGGTTCGCATGATGTGCCTCCTCCCTCCCTCAGGATGAACGACGAAACGGGTGCCGGGTCCGCGGCCTCACGTCCCCATGCAGATGCCGGTGGCCTGGGCGGTGAGGATGAGCCCCGAGTCGAGGGGGACCCACTTGTAGTCCGTGATGGCCTCGCGGATGGGCACGGAGGTCACCTCGGTGCCCCGCAGGCAGACCATCCGGCCGAACTCGCCCTTCTGGACCATGGACATGGCCTTGCAGCCGAAGCGGGTGGCCAGGATGCGGTCGAAGGCCGTGGGCGAGCCGCCGCGCTGGATGTGCCCGAGGACCGTGACCCGGGTGTCCATGCCTGTCTTTTCGGCAATTTTGTCGCCGACCTTTTCCCCGATGCCCCCCAGACGGTCCATGCCCTTGCCCTTGCCGCCGTGCCGGACGACCGACACCTCGCCCCCCTCGGGCTTGGCCCCCTCGGCCACCACCACGATGGAGAAGCGGCTGCCCCGCTCGGCGCGGTGGCGGATCTTGTCGCACACGGCGTCGATGACGAACGGGATCTCGGGGATCAGGATCACGTCGGCGCCGCCGGCGATGCCCGACTCCAGGGCGATCCAGCCGGTGTAGCGCCCCATCACCTCCACCACGATCACCCGGTGGTGCGAGGCGGCGGTGGTGTGCAGCTTGTCCAGGGCCTCCATGGCCGTGGTCACGGCGCTGTTGAAGCCGAAGGTCACGTCCGTGGCGCGGATGTCGTTGTCGATGGTCTTGGGCACCCCCACCACCGGTAGCCCCAGGTCGCCCAGGCGGCCGGCGATGCGGTGGGTGCCGTCGCCGCCGATGGTGACCAGGGCGTTCAAGCCGAGGTCCTGGAAGCGCTCCAGGACGGTCTTGCTGACGTCCTGCACCACGGGCTTTCCGTCCACCGTGGTCGAGTATTCGAACGGGTTGGAGCGGTTGGAGCTGTGCAGGATCGTGCCGCCCCGGGGCAGGATGCCGCGGATCGACGACGAGGTCATCCGCACGGTCTTGCCGGGCAGGATCAGGCCCTCGAAGCTGTCCTCGATCCCGATCGCCTCCCAGCCGTACTTGCCCTCGGCGCTCTTGACCACGCCGCGGATCACGGCGTTCAGGCCCGGGCAGTCGCCGCCTCCCGTCAGCACACCCACCTTGGGCATCGTCTCGTCTCGCTCCTGTCCGCTTCGCTTCGGGCCGGCGGTCAGCCGGCCAGGGGCTCGGCCTCGTCGATGAGCATCACCGGGATGTCGTCCTCCACCCGGTAGCGCAGGCGGCACGCGCCGCACACGAGGGCCTCCGGATCGGTCTCGTAGGTGAGGTCGCCCTTGCACTTGGGGCAGACCAGGACCTTGCGCAACGCCTCGTCGAGGGGCATCTCTCTCTCCCTTACGCTCCCGTTCGGCCGGCCCGCGGGACGCCTCGCCCCGCCCGCGCGCGTCTCCGCGCACGCCTTACGACGCACGCCCTATGGCTGCGAGCCCCCCTCCAGGGCGGCCAGTCGTGCCTCGACGCGCTCCAGATTTTGTACCACCTTGGCATGCAGATTGGGAAATTTGTCGGCGGTGAGCACCTCGAGCGCCGCCGCGAACGCCGCCTTTCCCTCCGTCAGCGAGCGCCGCTCCCCGGGCGGCGGCAGGGACGCGAGGACCACTCCGCGCTTGAACGACAACAGCGCCCAGGCGGTGGGGTCGTCGTCCTTGGGCACGGCGGCGAGGGCCCGCTCGAAGTGGTCCAGGGCGCGCGACAGGTTCTCCCGCCGGTCGCCCGTGGGCATGGCCTGGAAGGCCTGGCCGGCGAGCTGGTGCAGGCGCCGGTGCTGGCCCGGGTTGCGCTCCGCGGTCCAGTAGCGCAGGGCCTCGCGGTAGGCGGCGAGGGCCCGCCACAGGTGGTCGCCCTTCGGGTCCGGCGGCAGGGACTGCCACGCCTGGCCCAGGTTGCCGAAGGTGGCCGCCGCCAGGCGCGGCCGCGCCTTCAGGCCGGGCACGGCGAGGGCCCGGTTGTAGAGGTCGATGGCGCGCCGCAGGTTCCCCTCCCGGTCCCCCGTGGGCAGGCGCTGGTAGCAGGCGGCGCTGTTGTGCAGGGCGGCGTGGTAGGCGTCCGGGTCGCCCTCCGGCGTCCAGACCGTGAGGGCCCGGCCGTAGGCGTCGATGGCGGCCAGCAGGTGGCGGCCGTCGGCGGTGGGCGGGTAGCGCTCCTGGGCCGAGCCGATCTGGTGCAGCAGGCGCGCGTGCAGGGCCGGGTCCCGGTCCGCCGGGAAGTAGGCGAGCGCGGATTCGTAGGACGCCACGGCCAGGTCGAGGGCGTCCGTGTCCACCCGCCCGGGATGGCGCTGGTAGCCGACGCCCCGGTTGAACAGGGTGGCGCCCGCCAGGGCCGGGTTGTCCTCGGCGCCGGGGTTCGCGGCCAGGGCGCCCAGGTGGTAGAGGGCGTCGTCCACCGACTCCGGCTGGCGGGTGGAGAGCCCCAGGGCCAGCTCCGACAGGGCGACGAAGAAGACCACCGGGTAGCGCGCCTCGGGGGCCAGGTCGGGGAAGTCGTTCAGGGCCTTGAGCACCTGGAGCGCGGCGGCGTAGCGCCCCTGGCGGACGTAAGCGATCCCCTGCAGGGCGTAGAGGGTCTTGAGCGGATCGTCGCGGGTGAACACGGGCAGCCGGTGGCCGGGGGGCACGACCGGCGCCTTGCCCGCCGCCTGGCGCGACTGGTAGCCGGGCGCGAGGGCGTACGCATGGAACAGATAGGGCGCGATGCCGCCCCCCGGCGCGGCGGTGCCGGTCAGCAGGAAGTCGGCGCCGCCCGCCGCCCGCGCGACCCGCTCCGGTGGGAGCCTGGCCAGGGCCGCCGGGTCCACGGGGTCGGACAGGCGCCGGATCGCGATCCGCCCGGCGAGGAAGCGGGACCGGCCCAGGTGGCGCTCGGCCTCGTCCGCCAGGCGCTCCGCGACCCCCGGGGCGCCGGGGACGGGGGCCACGGCGATGCGGATCGTGACGTCGTTGTCGCGTGCTCCGGACCCGGCCGCGCGCGCCGTACGCGCGGGCGAGCCCACGCACAGCAGCGCCAGCACGCCCGCGCCGGCCGCCATCGTCACGGCGGCGCGTCCCCTCGCGCCCCGCGTCCGGGTCATTGCCGGACCGACAGGAGCCGGTACATGCCGTAGGCCGCGAACACGGCCACGGCGGCCCAGGCCGCGGCCTGGGGCGGGAGGGTGCCGGTGTTCCCTAAGGCCAGGGCCAGGGAGTGGAGCAGCCAGTAGGCCCCCGCCACCACCAGGCTCACCCCGAGCCCCCGGGCGATGCCCCGTCCGCGCGGCGAGGTGAGGCCGTGCGGGATCGCCACCAGGACCATGACGAGGCACGCGAACGGGTACGACAGGCGCGCCGCCAGCTCCACCTTGTAGCGGGTGGCGTCGTAGCCGTCGGCGGACAGGCGGTCGGCGTAGCGCGACAGACGCTCGTAGGACAGCGCCGCCTCCCGCACCTGCACCTCCCCCAGGGCCTCGGGGGGCCGGTCGAGGGGGGCGGGGCGGGTCAGGAACGACTCCACCTTCACGTCGTCGCCTTGTGTTTCGATCACCCGGCCGTCCAGGAGCAGCCACTTGCCCTTCTCGTACACCATCCGCCGGGCCGTGGTCAGGCGCGCGACCCGGCCCGCGCCGTCCGTCTCCAATATCCGCACGCCGGACAGGACCCGCGCCTCCGGGTCGGCGCTGCGCACGCCGTACACCGTGTCGTGCCCGGCGCGGAACCAGATGCTGTCGCGCAGGAAGCGCGCGTTCGACGGCCCGGCGCCGGGCAGGGTCAGGACGCGCTCCGCCAGGGCGTTGGCGCGGGGCACGAAGGACAGTCCCGCCCACCCGAGCAGCAGACTCGCCAGGAGGCCGATTCCGAGGAGGGGCAGGGCGATGCGGTGCACCGAGTAGCCCGCCGCCCGCATGGCGATCACCTCGGAGCGCGCCGACAGGGTGCCGAGGGCCAGGACCGTGGCGACCAGGAAGGCGAACGGGACGACCTCGGCCACGATGCGCGGGATGCCCAGGACGAAGTGCTCCCCCACGGCGTCCAGCGGCACGCCCCGGGCGAGCAGGCCGCGCAGGTTGTCGAGCATGTCCACCACGAAGTGGATCGCGGCCAGGCCCCCCAGGCAGAGGGCCAGCAGGCGCAGCTGCTCCCGCGCCACGTAGCGGGCCAATACGCTCACGCGTCACCCGAGGCGGCGGCCGGGCGCACCCGGGGGCGGGGGCGCGGACGGGGGATGAGGGGCCGGTCGCGCTGGGCGCGCCACAGGACCCACAGGGTGACCAGGGCGAACACGGCGTTGGGCACCCACGCGGCGGCGATCACCGGCATGCGCCCGGTCACGGCCAGGGCGCCGGTGAGGGTGGTCACGGCGTAGTAGGCCACCACCAGCACCGCCCCCACGGCGAAGCCGCCCATGCGCCCCGAGCGCACCGCCGAGAGCCCCAGGGCCGGGCCCAGGACGCCGAAGATGAGGCACGCCACGGCCAGCGTCACGTTCTTGGAGCGGTCCAGCCACAGGCGCAGGATGCGCTCCACCGGCTCGCCCGCGGCGCGGCGGCGGGCGATCTCGTTCCGGATCTGGCCGACGGACGTGAACACCGGCTGGCCGTCGGCGCGGATGTGCAGCTTCAGGTCGTACTCGTCGAACCGCACCCGGTAGATCGGCGCCCCCACGGCCCCGGCCCGGTAGATCTCGCCGCCCTGGAGGCGCAGGCCGAAGAAGCCCTCCTCCGGCGTGCGCACCAGGTGGCCCTCGCGGGCGGTGACGAGCAGGGGCTGCTCCGGGTCGCGCTCGTCGGAGATGAAGATGTTGTCCAGCTCGCCGCCGCGCCCGGCCTTCTCCACGTACACCACCACGTCGCCGAACAGGTCGTTGAACGTCCCCGGCGTGAGGGCCGCCCCGGCGTGCTCCTCCAGGGCCTTGAGGGCCACGTCCTTCAGCTTGCCCTGGCCCCACGGCTCGGTGGCGATCCCCAGGGCCAGGGCCCCGATGGCGACCAGGCCCGAGAAGATCGCCACCGGCCACATCAGGCGCATGAACGACACGCCGCAGCTGCGCAGGGCGATGAACTCGCTGTCCGCCGACAGCCGGGCGAAGGCCACGATCCCCGCCAGCAGGCACGCCGCCGGGAGGGTGGCGAGGAGAAAGGGCGGCAGCAGGACGCCGACCAGGCGGCCCAGGGCCTCCAGGGTCAGGCCGCGCCCCACGAACAGGTCCGACAGGCGCACGAACTGGTTGATGAGGAACAGGGAGTTGAGCGCCATGAGCCCCAGGATGAAGGGGGCCAGGACCTCGCGGATGACGTAGCGGTCCAGAATCACGACGCTCTCACGCCGCCGTCCCCGTGGGTTCCGAACAGGGCCGCCTCCAGCTCCCGCCACAGGGTCGTGAGGCCCTCCCGGCGCCGGGCCGAGACCGCCACCACGGGCGCCCCGAGCTCGGCCTGGAGGGCGGCCGCGGCCTTCATGGCGGCGCCGCGCCCGAGCTTGTCGCGCTTGGTGGCGACGAGCAGCAGGGGGACGCGGTGGTGGGCGAGCCATTCCACCATCCGGCGGTCGGTGTCCGCCGGCGGGTGGCGGATGTCCAGGAGCAGGACCACCAGGCGCAGGACCTTGCGGCCCGTGATGTAGCCCTCGATGCGGTGGCGCCAGGCGGCCTTCTCGCCGCGCGGCACCCGGGCGAAGCCGTAGCCCGGCAGGTCCACCAGGTGGAAGCGGCCGTCCACGTCGAAGAAGTTGATCAGGCGCGTCTTGCCCGGCGTGGAGCTGGTCTTGGCGAGGCCCTTGCGATTGAGGAGCGCGTTGATGAGGGTGGACTTGCCCACGTTGGAGCGGCCGGCGAGGGCGACCTCGGGCAGGTCTGCCTTCGGGTATCCCTCCGGCCCGGCCGCGCTGCCGGCGAATGCGGCCCGCACGACCCGCACGATCCGCAACCGGGCCTCAGATCCGAACCAGGTAGGGCCCCACGTCGACCGCCGGGTCCTCCAGGCGATACAGGTCGGCGGGGGCGACGGCGCCGCGCTCGGTGACGATGGCCCGGATCAGGGCGGCGGGCGTGACGTCGAAGGCGGGGTTCATCACCTTCACCCCGTCCGGGGCGATGTTCGTCTCGCCGAAGACGTGGGTCACCTCGGCGGCGCTCCGCTCCTCGATGGGGATCTCGGCGCCGGAGGCCATGGAGAAGTCCACCGTGGAGAGGGGCGCGGCGACGTAGAACGGGATGCCGTGGGCCCCCGCGAGCAGGGCCACGCCGTAGGTGCCGATCTTGTTGGCGGCGTCGCCGTTGCGGGCGATCCGGTCGGCCCCCACCACCACCGCCTGCACGTGCCCTTGGGACATGACGTGGGCGGCCATGTTGTCCGTGATGAGGGTCACGTCGATGCCGTCCTGCATCAGCTCCCA
>CAZGRJ010000017.1:26422-29938 GCA_964528115.1 uncultured Nitrospirales bacterium | reverse complement strand
CCCTGGCGGACCAGCTTGGACAATTCTTTGTTGGTAGCCGCGACCACGCGAACGTCCACCTTTATCGGATCCACCCCGCCCAGCGGCTCGATCGTCCGCTCCTGAAGCACGCGCAGCAGACGCACCTGCATGGCCGGCGAGATGTCGCCGATCTCGTCCAGGAAGATCGTGCCGCCGTCGGCCAGCTCGAAGCGGCCCTTGCGGGAGGCGGTGGCGCCGGTGAACGCGCCCTTCTCGTGGCCGAACAGCTCGCTCTCCAGGAGCGTCTCCGGCAGGGCCGCGCAGTTGACCTTGACGAACGGGCCTCTCGCCCGGGGGCTGTTGGCGTGGATGGCGCGGGCGATGAGCTCCTTGCCGGTGCCGCTCTCGCCGCGCAGCAGCACCGTGGCGCGGCTGCCCGCCACCTGGGCGACGGCCTCGTAGACCTCCTCCATGCGGGGGCTGTTGCCCACCACGTCGTCCAGGCGGAAGCGGGTCTTGAGCTGCTTCTCCATGTTGTCGGCCTGGGCCTGGAGGGCGTCGCGCTCGGCGGCGTGCATGCGGTGCAGCTCCACCGCCTGGCTGAAGAGGGCGGCCACCGTGGAGAGGACCCGCAGGTCCTCGTCCAGGGGCACGGTCTTGTCGTCGAACAGCCGGTCGGCCGTCAGGACCCCGAGCACCTTGCCCTTGAACTTGATGGGCACGGCGAGGAACGCCAGGTCCTCCTTGGCCAGGCCCGCGCGGGCCCCGGTGCGGTCCAAAAAGCCCGGCTCGTGCCCGACGCTGGGCACGATGATGGGGCGGTTCTCGGCCACGACGCGGCCGATGATGCCCTCGCCGGGGCGGTACCGCCCCTTCTTGAGCTGCTTCTCGGAGAGCCCCAGGGCGACCTCGACGACGATGTCGCCCGACTCGGGCTCGATCAGGGCCAGGGTGCCGCGCCGCATCCCCATCTCCTGGTAGAGGATCTCCATCACCCGGTGGGCGACGGAGGTCAGCTCCAGGGGGGCGCCCAGGGCCTCGCCGATCTTCGACAGGGCCCTGAGCTCCCTCAGGGTGTACTGAACGCTCTGCTCTTCGCTGACCTGCTGGGTGAGACGATGGCGCTTGTGCTGCATCGGCTTCGCCGCGGGCGCCGGGCGGGCCGCGCCCCCCACCCGGCCGGGGCGCGGGTCCCCGGCCCTGTGCGGCGCCGCGGCGCTGCCGGCCTCCATGCGCGTCTTAGAGGGCGTCGGCCCCCTTCTCGCCGGTGCGGATGCGAATGGCCTCCGCCACGTCGCGGACGAAAATCTTGCCGTCGCCGATGTTGCCCGTGCGGGCGGACGTCACGATCGCGTCGACGGCCTTGTCCAGCATGTCGTCCGCCACCACGACCTCCACCTTGACCTTGGAGATGAAGTCCACGAAGTACTCGGCCCCGCGGTACATCTCCTTGTGACCCTTCTGGCGGCCGTAGCCCTTGACCTCGGTGACGGTCATTCCGGCCACCCCCACCTCGTTCAGGGCCTCCTTGACCTCGTCCAGCTTGAAGGGCTTGATGATTGCCTCGATCTTCTTCATGGTCGCATCGACCTCCGTAAAAAACCCTGTCCGCGTGCCTGGGGCGTGCCGGAGCCGCCTATTCTAACGGCCCGGGGGCGCGAACTCACGTCCCATGACGGCCCCCGACACCCCCGCGGCACCCCCCGTCCGGCCCCCTTCGGGCCCGGACCCCGTGAAGGGCCCGGACCCCAAGGGGGTGTCGGAGCGGGCGGCCTACAGGTTGTAGCCCCGCTCGTCGTGCAGGGTGATGTCGAGCCCCTCGGTCTCCTGCTCGGGCGTCACGCGCAGGCCGATCACCATGTCGACGACCTTGAGGATGATCAGGCTCATGATGCCGGTGTAGATGACGGTGGCCGACACGCCGATGGCCTGAACCACCAGCTGCGCGCCGATGCCCCCGTCCACGCCGAGCCCCGCGCCGCCCAGGCTCTCCGCCGCGAACACGCCGGTCAGCATGGCACCGATGATGCCGCCGACGGCGTGCACGCCGAAGACGTCCAGAGAGTCGTCGTAGCCCATGGCCCGCTTGAGCTTGGTGGCCGCCAGGTAGCAGAAGAACCCGGCCGCCGCGCCGATCACGATCGCGCCCATGGGGCCCGCCGTGCCGGACGCCGGCGTGATGGCCACCAGGCCCGCGACCGCGCCGGACGCGATGCCCAGCACGCTCGGCTTGCCGTGGAAGATCCACTCGCCGAACATCCACGCCAGGGCCGCCGTGGCGGTGGCGATCTGGGTCACGGCCAGGGCCATGCCCGCGGTGCCGTCCGCCGCCAGCTCGCTGCCGGCGTTGAACCCGAACCACCCCACCCACAGCAGGGAGGCGCCGATCACCGTGTAGCCCAGGTGGTGCGGCGGCATGGGCGTCTCGGGGAAGCCCTTGCGCTTGCCTAAGACCAGGGCGCAGACCAGGCCCGCGATCCCGGCGTTGATGTGCACCACGGTGCCGCCGGCGAAGTCGAGGATGCCCTTGTTGCCGAGCCAGCCGCCGCCCCAGACCCAGTGGCAGATGGGGGCGTAGACGATCAGCAGCCACACCCCCATGAACAGGAGCATGGCCGAGAACTTCATGCGCTCGGCGAAGGCGCCCACGATCAGGGCGGGGGTGATGATCGCGAACGTCATCTGGAAGGTCATGAAGACCGACTCGGGGATGGTGCCGCTGAGGGTGTCCACCCCCATGTCCGCCAGGAAGGCGCGGGAGAGGCCGCCCCACCAGTCGTTGCCGGTGCCGAAGGCGATGCTGTAGCCGGCCACCACCCAGAGCACGGTCACCAGGGAGGTGATGGCGAAGCACTGCATCAGCACCGAGAGCACGTTCTTGGACCGCACCATGCCGGCGTAGAACAGCGCCAGGCCGGGGATGGTCATCATGAGCACGAGCGCCGTCGCCGTGATCATCCACGCGGTGTCGCCGGCGCTCAGGGTGTCCTCCTGGGCGAAGGCCGTCGCGGGAAGCCCCACGAGAAGCGCGGTGACCGCGTACAGCACCTGCTTGAACTTGGTAATCATGGTCTTCACTTCCTCTTGCCTTGTGTCCGTCAGAGGGCGTCCTTGCCGGTTTCGCCGGTGCGGATGCGAATCACCCGCTCCACGTCGCCGACGAAGATCTTGCCGTCGCCGATGTTGCCGGTGCGGGCGGCCGTGACGATCGCCTCCACGACCTTGCCCTCCATCTCGTCCTCCACCACGACCGTCACCTGGGCCTTGGAGACGAAGTCCGCGAAGTACTCGGCCCCGCGGTACATCTCCTTGTGGCCTTTCTGCCGGCCGTATCCCTTCACCTCGGTGACGGTCATCCCGGAGACGCCCGCACGGTTGAGGGCTTCCTTGACGTCGTCCACCTTGAACGGCTTGATGATCGCGTCGATCCTCTTCACATCACTCTCCACTCCACGCCCGCCGCGGGCCGCGACTGGGGTTTGCGCCGGTCAGGCCGGCCGACCGTTACGTCGTATGCCGGCAGCCCCTGCGCAAGGGGTGTGCCAGGGGCGCCTT
>CAZGRJ010000017.1:0-26322 GCA_964528115.1 uncultured Nitrospirales bacterium | reverse complement strand
ACCGTTACGTCGTATGCCGGCAGCCCCTGCGCAAGGGGTGTGCCAGGGGCGCCTTTCGGGGACCCCATGCCGGGCCACCTAGTTTGCAAGTGACTGTGTTTTCGAATGAAAAAATCGACAAAATTGTCGGACCACCCCAACGTCCGGCCGAGGGCATCCGGCGGACGTGAAACAATATTGTCACATATTCGTCATATATATTACGTATTTGTTATAAACCGCACGAAAGCCCATCGGGGGCCCCGGCGGGGCCTCTCAACGTCCTGATTTCAGGCGTTTTTTGTCGCGGCGGGAGACGTCCCGATGGCGGCGCGCCGCCACCGGGCGTCCCAACGGGGGGAAGGGCCCGGGGGCGGGGCGCTCAGGCCCCGGCGGCCGTCACGAAGACCCCGGCCTCGCGCCGGGCGGCGCACAGGTGACGGCGGTACGCGCGCGCGTCGGCGGCGTCCGCCAGGTGCAGCGGCACCCGCCGCACCACCAGGCCCGCCTGGGGCAGCCCGCGCCGCACCCAGGCCAGGGACCTGCGGGCGAGCCGCTCGGAGTAGAAGGAGTAGATCGCCACGTCGCGCACGTGGCAGGCGGGCAGGAACTCCACGTCCCGCAGGCAGGGGGTGAACAGCTCCACGTACACGGTGCCCCCGTCGGCGGGCCAGTCGGCCCCAACACGATCGTTCATGACATACGTCCCTGTAGCTTTCGAGTGCGTACCGCGCCCGGCGGCGTGCGTGTGCCGGGCGCCTCGAACCGCTACAGGAACGGCGGGCTTATTCCCCATACAGGTCTTGTATTACACCCACACCCGGCACACGGGCCGAGGAAGACCGCAGGGAAACCGGGTGCGGCGCCCGCCTGCTTGCGTTCGAGGCGCATGTACGTGGGACGAGCGTCCCGCCTGAACCGTAGCCAACCGGGGCGGCAATGTCCAGGCAATACTGAATGGCGGGACGGCCCCCGCCGGGCGGGACCGGCCGCTCAGCCCGCGGCGCGGGCGAGGAAGCGCCCCGTGTGGCTCTTCCTCACCTTCGCCACCACGGCGGGCGGCCCCTCGGCCACGACGCGGCCGCCGCCGCCGCCGCCCTCGGGCCCCAGGTCGATCACCCAGTCGGCGGCCCGGATCACGTCCAGGTTGTGCTCGATGACGATGACCGTGTTGCCCCCCTCCACCAGCCGGTCCAGCACGTTCAGCAGGCGCTGCACGTCGGCGAAGTGCAGCCCCGTGGTGGGCTCGTCCAGCAAGTACAGGGTGCGCCCCGTGTCGCGCCGGGACAGCTCGCGCGAGAGCTTGATGCGCTGCGCCTCGCCCCCCGACAGGGTGGTGGCGGGTTGGCCCAGCTTCACGTACTCGAGGCCCACGTCCATGAGGGTGAGCAGCTTGCGGCGGATGGCGGGCACCGGCTTGAAGAAGCCGAACGCCTCCTCGATCTCCATGTCGAGCACGTCGGCGATGGAGCGGTCCTTGTAGGTGATCTCCAGGGTCTCCCGGTTGTAGCGCCGCCCCCCGCAGGCCTCGCAGGTCACGAACACGTCGGGCAGGAAGTGCATCTCGATCTTGATGACCCCGTCCCCCTGGCACGCCTCGCACCGCCCGCCCTTCACGTTGAAGGAGTAGCGCCCGGGCCGGTAGCCGCGTGCGCGGGACTCGGGCAGCTGGGTGAACAGGTCTCGGATCAGGGTGAACAGCCCGGTATAGGTGGCGGGGTTGGAGCGCGGCGTGCGGCCGATGGGGGCCTGGTCGATGTGGATGACCTTGTCGATGTGCTTGAGCCCCTTGATCCCCGTGCACGCCCCCGGCCGCTCCCCCGAGCCGTAGAAGTGGCGGGCGAGGTGCTTGTGCAGGATCTCCAGGACCAGGGTGGACTTGCCCGAGCCCGACACGCCGGTGACCACGGTGAACAGCCCCACGGGGAACTTCACGTCGATGTCCTGAAGGTTGTTCTCGCGCGCTCCCAGGACCTCCACGTAGTCGGACGGCCCCCGGTCGCGGCGCGGCAGCCGCACCCGGCGCTTGCCCGAGAGGTATTGGCCGGTGAGGGACGCCTCGGTCTTCTCGATGTCCTCCGGCCGCCCCTCGGCCACGACCAGGCCGCCGTGGTGGCCGGCGCCGGGCCCCAGGTCGACCACCCAGTCGGCGGCCCGGATCGTCTCCTCGTCGTGCTCCACGACGATGACGGAATTCCCTAAGTCGCGCAGGGAGTCGAGCGTCGCGATCAGGCGCGCGTTGTCGCGCTGGTGCAGGCCGATGGAGGGCTCGTCCAGGACGTACATGACGCCCACCAGGCGCGAGCCGATCTGCGTGGCCAGGCGGATGCGCTGCCCCTCCCCGCCCGAGAGGGTCGCGGCCGAGCGGTCCAGGGTCAGATACCCTAAGCCCACGTCCTTGAGGAACGCCAGGCGCTCGCCGATCTCCTTGAGCACCCGCTCGCCGATGAAGGCCTCCCGCTCCGTCAGCTCGAGCCCGCCGAACACCTCCACCGCCTCGTCGATGGACATGCGGGTCATGTCCACGATGGACTTTCCCGCCACGGTGACGGCGCGGCTGATCGCCTTCAGGCGCTGGCCGCCGCACTCGGCGCAGGGACGCGTCGCCATGTAGGCGGCGATCTCGTCGCGCACCAGGTTGGAGTCCGTCTCGCGGAAGCGGCGCTCCAGGTTGCGGATCACGCCCTCGAACGGCTTGCGGAAGGTGTAGGCGTGCCCTCCCTCCTTCTCCAATGTGAACGCCACGGGCTCGGTGCCGGAGCCGTACAGGATCGCCTCCCGGTGGGCCTTCTTCAGGCGCTTCCAAGGCGTCCGCAGGGAGAAGCCGTAGTGCGCCGCCAGGGAGGCGAGGACCTGGTCGAAGTACACCGTCTGGGCCCGCCGCCAGGGGGCGATGGCGCCGCCGGAAAGGCTGCGGTCCGGGTCCGGGACGATGAGGTCCGGGTCCACGTCCATGTGGGTCCCCAGGCCGTCGCAGGCCGGGCAGGCACCGTGGGGGCTGTTGAACGAGAAGATGCGCGGCGCCAGCTCCGGCAGGCTGATGCCGCACCGGGTGCAGGCGTGGCGCTCGGAGAAGACCCGGTCGCCCTCCCCCAGGACATGGATCGTCAGGAGGCCGTCGGCCAGCTTGACCGCCGTCTCCACCGAGTCGGTCAGGCGCTTCTTGACGGAGGGCTTCACGATCAGCCGGTCCACCACCACGTCGATGTCGTGCTTGAGCTTCTTGTCCAGGGTGATGGACTCACCCAGCTCCATCACCTCCCCGTCCACCCGGACCCGCACGAAGGCCTGCTTCTTGAGGGCGTCCAGTTCCTTGCGGTACTCCCCCTTGCGGCCGCGCACGATGGGGCTGAGGACCAGGATGCGCGTGCCCTCGGGGAGGGCGAGGGCGGCGTCCACCATCTGCTGGACGGTCTGGGCCTGGATCGGGTCGCCGCACTGGGGGCAGTGGGGCTTGCCCACCCGGGCGAACAGGAGCCGCAGGTAGTCGTAGATTTCCGTGACCGTGGCCACGGTGGAGCGCGGGTTGCGGCTCGTCGTCTTCTGCTCGATGGAGATGGCGGGCGAGAGCCCGAGGATCGCGTCCACGTCGGGCTTGCCCATCTGCTCCAGGAACTGGCGGGCGTAGGCCGAGAGCGACTCGACGTAGCGCCGCTGGCCCTCGGCGTAAAGGGTGTCGAAGGCGAGCGAGCTCTTGCCCGAGCCGGACAGGCCCGTGATGACCACGAGCTTGTCGCGCGGCAGGGTGACGTCGATGCCGCGCAGGTTGTGCTCGCGCGCGCCGCGGATGACGATCTCGGTCGGCTTCACGGAGTGGCCCTCGGAGGGAGTGGACAAGCCTTTCATGCTACCAGCGCGGGCGTCACCGGTAAATCGGCCCCGCGGGGCCCGTGTCCCACCGTCCGGGCGCAAAAACGCTTGATAAGTTTGGGCCGATCTGCCGAAATGATGGTTCCTGCCGGACCGCCGACCTTGAGCCGTCGGCACGCGGATCGGGATGCCCGCACCGGCAATCGCATGGATTTACGCAAGCACACGGAGGCGTGATGAAGACCAAGCTGATCGTTCTCGCGGGCGCCTTTGCCCTGGCGGGACTGATGCTCGCGGCGCCGGCGCCGGCCCAGTGGGGTGGCGGTGAGGGCCACGGCGACATGGGCGACAAGTCCGAGATGGGCGGCATGGGCGGGGGCATGGGCGGCGGCATGGCCGACATGATGCAGACCCTCGGCCTGGACGACGAGCAGTGGAAGAAGTTCGGCGAGCTGCGGCGCAAGTACCGCCGGGACACGATCCCCATGCAGGCGAAGATCGACGTCGCCGAGGTGGACCTGGAGGCCCTGGCCGACACCGACAAGCTCGACATGAAGAAGATCGAGGCCAAGATCCGCGAGATCGCGAACCTCAAGGCCGACCTGCGCACCTACCGCTACAAGACCCTGGCGGAGATGCGCACCTTCATCAGCTCCGACCAGTTCCAGAAGTTCCGCTGGATGGGCATGAAGATGGGCTTCGCATCCGCCGGCGGCGACGGCCACGGGGAAGGCCACGGCGGCCACTAGGGCGCCGCGGGCGACCGCTTCAGGGGCGGAGGGCACGGGCCCTCCGCCCCTTTTTCGTGCGGCCCCGGCGCGCCTTGACCGGCCCCCCGGGGCGGCCTAGGATGCGAGTACGGGCCACGGCCGTCACGGCCGAACCCGATCCTCTATGGAAGACGCGCTCGCCCCCTTCGCCTGCCACCCGGCCAAGTCGCGCGGCCGGCGTCACTTCGAGCCGGCCCCGGAGGGCCGCACCGAGTTCCAGCGCGACCGCGACCGGGTCATCCACTCCAACGCCTTCCGCCGCCTGGAGTACAAGACCCAGGTCTTCGTCAACCACGAGGGCGATCGCTACCGCACCCGCCTGACCCACTCCCTCGAGGTCGCCCAGATCGCCCGCGGCGTCAGCCGCATGCTGGGCCTGAACCAGGACCTGACGGAGGCTGTGAGCCTGGCCCACGACCTGGGCCACACCCCCTTCGGCCACGCCGGCCAGAAGGCCCTGAACGCGGTCATGAAACCCTACGGCGGGTTCGAGCACAACCGCCAGTCCCTGCGCATCGTGGACCTGCTGGAGGACCGCTACCTCGGCTTCCCGGGCCTGAACCTCACGTTCGAGACCCGGGAGGGCATCGCCAAGCACCGCACCGTATACGACGCCCCCGAGAGCCGCGACGTGTACGAGTTCGCGGCCGCCAACGGCCCCTCCCTGGAGGCCCAGGTGGCCAACCTGGCGGACGAGATCGCCTACAGCACCCACGACATCGACGACGGCATCAACGCCGGCATCATCGGCCTCACCGACATCCACCAGGTGCCCCTGTTCGGGCGCCTGCACGACGAGGTGCTCTCGCGCCACCCGGAGGCGCCGCGCAACAAGCAGGTGTACGAGGTCACCCGGCGCCTGATCCACCACCTCATCATGGACGTGGCGGAGCACACGGCCCGGGCCGTGGCCGACGCGGGGGTGGCGTCCGTGGAGGACGTTCGGGCCCGGCCGGAGAACCTGGTGGGCTTCTCCCCGGAGACGGCGGCCGAGTTCGTCCAGCTCAAGCGCTTCCTGCTGGAGCGCGTGTACCGCTTCTGGCGGGTGCTGCGCATGGGGGCCAAGGCGGAGCGGGTGGTGCGCGAGCTGTTCGGCGCCTTCACCGAGCAGCCGGGGCTGCTGCCCCCCCAGTACCAGGCGATGATCGAGGCCCAGGGCGACCCGGCCGCCGTGGCTCGCACCGTGGCGGACTACATCTCGGGCATGACCGACCGCTACGCCATCGACGAGTACGGCAGGCTGTTCGACCCGAACGAGCGGGTCTGAGCGGAGGGGGGATGCGGCCCGCGACCCTGAACATCGCCCGCAGCGTCGGGATCTTCCTGATCGTGTGCGCGGCCGCGGCCCGGGGGGCGCCGGTGCTGCGCGAGGCCCGGGGGTGGGAGCAGGTCAGCTCGGCCACGGTGGCGGCCATGCTGGTGTTCTGCACCTACACCGTGGCGTACCTCTTCATCGGCGTCGCCTACATCGTGCGGAAGCGGGCCTACGACCGGCACGTCTTCCCTGAGGGCCTGCGCCTGGAGGGCGCGGACGCCGTGCGCCTGGGGCTCAAGTACCTGATCCTGGCCAGCATCGCCGCCTTCGGGGCGACGCTGATCTACGCCGTGATCCTGCGCGGGATGCGCTACACGCCCCTCCTCGGCAACTGAGCTTCCCGAATCCCCCTACGGGTCAGATCCCCCCGTGGACGATGGTGGGGACCACGTCCCAGCCCGACGCGTAGGGCATGAACTCCGGCTCGGGGGTGAAGAGCGTGTCGGAGGAGGTGGCGCAGTTGATGCACTGCTCGAAGTAGCCGTTCACGTCCTGCGCGGTCAGGAAGGCGAAGCTCTGGGCGGCGCCCACGCCCGACGTGCGGCAGCCGGTGTCGCACGGCTCGCCGTCGTGGTACTCGAAGTCCTGGTTGAAGCTGACCCCGTCCAGGGCGAAGGCCGCGCCCACGAGCTGGGCGCGCCAGAACGGGTCCACGGTCTCGTTGACCGTGCCGTTGCACTCGCTGGCCGGGGCCAGGGCGAGGGCGCACTCGCTCACCTGGGCGTCGGCCCCGATGTCGCCGTTGTCGTAGCCCCGCGCGCGCCCCACGCTGCGGTGCTGGATGGCGAAGGCGTAGGAGTACGTGTCCTTGTACGGCCCCGCCGGCACCGCCACGCCCGACCAGGCGGTGCCGAACTGGTCCACCTGGCCCATGTACGCCTCCCCGGCCACGGGGCCGTTGATGGCCTCGTTCGGGTCGACGTCCTGCTGCAGGACCTGCCACTCGTTGATGTAGCGCGAGTGGTCCAGGTCCGTGTGCTGGTCGAAGTCGTAGGTGACGAGCACGCTCTGGCCGAAGTCCTGCCGGTCCGGGGTGCTGGAGAAGACGTCGGCCTTCACCTCCTGGTCGATCCACTCGGTGTGCGTCTCGAAGTCGAGCGTGGGGTCGCCGGGCAGGTTGGGGTCGTTGGCGGTGCCGTACAGCGCCGTCCCCTGAATGGTGGAATAGGTGGAATCGGTCGCGAAGATCGGCATGGAGGTGATCCACCACAGGCAATTGTCCAGGGCCCGCTGGCCCTCCTCGGCGGTGGTGATGGACAGGTCGCGCCGGTCGGGGTTGTTCGGATCGAACCGGTCCGGGTCGCAGATGCCCCACCACTGGGAGTCCACGTCCTGGCCGTTGACCGTGTTGTCGTCGACGAAGCCCCCGGCGGCCGCGGCGTCGGAGCTGATGCTGCCGTCCAGGCACGCCGGGTTGGTCACGCTCGGCACGTCGCAGCCCCCCGCCTGGCCCGCCTCCCCCAGGGACATGCGGACGCGGGTTCGGGCCAGGCCCGCGGGGAACATGTTGCCCTGGGCGATCTGGTCGCTCAGGTCGCCCAGGTTGCGGGTGACGGAGGTGACGCCCCACTGGAACTGGTCGCCGCGGGTGCGGTCCACCTCGCCCACGTCGCGGACGCCGTTGTTGTTCTTGTCGATCCAGGTGTTGTCGAAGACGCCGTCGCCGTTCTCGTCGAACTGCAACGAGTCGCCGCGCAGGAGGTGGCCGCACTGGGGCTTGTCGCAGAACGCCGGCACCCAGCTGGTGCCGATGTCCGAGTCGGGGCTGGGAGATGCCCCGCCCGGAACCACGGTGCCGTCGGCCTCGACCAGGCCCACCTCGGTGTTGCCGGCCTCGGTGAGCGGCACCGGGGCGTTCTCGAGGTCGCTCCAGGTGTCGTCGTTCCAGAACGTGACGCCGGGCACGGTGCCGGAGGAGGCCGACACGATCGCCGCGCCGCGGGCGTCACAGTCGCCGGGCGTGCCGCCGGGAGTGGCGGTGCAGCTGCCGGGCGGGGCGGCGAAGATGCCGCCGGAGGCGCCCTGGAGCCCGGTGTCGTTGACGGTGAGGGCGTCGGAGGCCCGGGCGGAAGGGGTCACCGCCAGGGATACGCCCAGGGAGATGGCGAGGGAAATGGCGAGGGAGATGCGGAAGAGGAGCGCACACACGGGCAGGCCGACCCCGCACGGGGCCCGGTGGCGTCCGAGCCGTCCCGTTACAGCCTGTCCCACGGCTTCCCCCCTCGCCGTCCGCGGCGCCCCGGCCTTGCGCCGGGGGTCGTTTCGGACCGGGTCTCCCGTGCCCGGTCCGCACCCGCCTCCACGGGTGTAACGCGCGAGTGCTGCAAGATTCGTGCGGGTACGCGCGCACGCGGGAGGGCACCGTTACAGTTGCGCATCCCCTTGCGACGCAAGGCCCGGAGGGCATTTTTCGGGGGCGACGGGAAATTGACGAAGGGCCGGGTGGGAAAATGTTTTCCTGCTCGGGGCGGCACCATGAAACGGGTTGCCCACCGGCCAGGAACCTTTTTGCCCACCGGTGCGTAACCGCTCGGCGGGGGCGGGAATGCTACACTCCGGCGCATGACCGACCCCGCCTCCCCCAACCTGGACACCCCGCGGATTTTGTCCAAGATCCCGTTTTCCAAGATGAGCGGGGCCGGCAACACCTTCGTCCTGATCGACAACCGGCAGGGAATCGTGGACGCCGCCCTGAAGGCCGTGGGCCTGACCCCGGAGGGCTTCGCCCAGGCGACCTGCTCCGCCGACCGGGGCGCGGGGGCGGACGGGCTGATCCTGATCGAGCCGTCCGCCGCCCACGACTTCGCCTGGCGCTTCTTCAACGCCGACGGCAGCCGGGCCGACATGTGCGGCAACGGGGCCCGGTGCGCGGCCCGCTTCGCCCGGGAAATCGGAGCGGCCAAGGATTCCGCGGCGTTCGAGACCGGCGCCGGCGTGGTGCGGGCGGAGCGCGCCGGCGACGGCATCCGCGTCACCCTGACGCCGCCGGGCCCGGTGGGGCCGGAGATGGCGTTCACCCTGGGCGGGAAACCCTACGCCGGGCGCCCGATCGACACGGGGGTGCCCCACGTCGTCCTGCCGGTCCCCGCCGTGGCCGACCTGGACCTCTCCGCCCTGGGGCCCGAGGTGCGGCACGACCCGCGCTTCGCCCCCGCCGGGACGAACGCGGACTTCGTCGCCGTGGGGCCGGACGGGGTGCTCGCCGTGCGGACCTGGGAGCGCGGCGTGGAGCGGGAGACCCTCGCCTGCGGCACCGGGATCGCCGCCGCCGCCCTGGTGATGGCGGACCTCGAAGGGCTCCGGTCGCCCGTGACCGTGATGCCGCGCTCGGGGGAGCCGCTCACGGTGGGCTTCACCCGCGCGGGGGACGGGTTTGCGGACGTGACCCTGGAGGGCCCGGTCCGGGTGCTGTTCACCGCCGAGCTGGACCCGGAGGCGCTGCGCTAGGGCCTCCGTACCACTCGCCTAGTACCATTCCACCGCCAGCTGGGTCTTGACCCGCACGTCCTCGCTGCCGTGGGTCAGGCCGAACAGGGCCCCCACCTCCCACGACAGGCCGCCCGGGAGCTTCAGGTCCACCACGGGCCCCAGGATGTGGGGCTGGTCGCCGCCGTTCGCCATGTCCTGGATCTCGCCCACGTCGCCGTAGGCCTCCACCGCCGGGGTCACGGCGGGCCAGCGGCGCAGGGCCCAGCGCGCGGCGTAGCCGGCCTCCGTCCCCTCCTGGGCGTTCTCGCCGATCTGCTTCTCGAAGATACCGTTGATCGTGACCGTGCTGGCGGAAAGCGTCTTCTCGAACAGGGCCTTGAACTCCACCGAGTCGGCGCCGCCCTTGTCGGCCACCTGGTACTCCATGTAGGTGCCGAAGTCCCAGGCCCGCTCGCCCTGCTCGAAGACCTGGTGGATCCACTCGACCTGGTAGTTGGTGAACGTCGGGTCCTCCCCCGACACGCCCTCCCACACGCCGTAGAGGGCGACCATGTCCTTGGGGGCGAAGCCGTACTCGAAGGACAGCTCGTGGCCGACGACGTCGTCGCCGGCGCCGTCCTCGTGCCAGTCCACGTAGTACTCGACCTCCTTTTCGTCCTCGTGGACGACCGGCGAGTAGACCATCTTCTTGGCCTCGGCCGGGGCGGCCAGGGCCGCCATGGCGACAACGGCGGCACCGACGGCGAGCATTCTGCGGGTCACGGCGTACCTCTCCTGTTGGGGCCCCGATGACGGTACCGGGGCCGGTGCGACACGTGGGGGCGTCCCCGCCCCCGGCTCTGGAACGAAACGGGATTTCGGGCTAGGCGGACGCGCTCCGCGCCGACTGGGGCGAACGGCGCCACAGGCGGTCGCCGGTCAGCCACAGGAGCACGGCCCCCAGGTAGCCGGCCCAGACCAGGACCTCCATGAGGGACGGGTTGGCGTTGTAGCCCAGCATCACGGCGAAGAACGAGCCGAGGGGGCTCCGCTCGGACAGGATGCCGCTGGTGTCCCACACGGAGTATTCGATGGCCGGCAGCCAGTCCACGGACACCCAGAAGCCCGCCGCCGACGCGAGCATGCCCGCCGCGAGCAGCACCAGCAGCACCATCGTCCCGTTGAAGAAGGCGGTGAGCGGGATGCGGCGGCCCCCGGCGAACAGGGCCCAGGCGATGGCGACGGCCGTGGCGATGCCCGCCACGGCCCCGGCCACAGTGGCGGTGATGCCGCCGCCGGAACCGCTGGGCCCCGCCAGCATGAGGCCCCACAGGAACAGGACGGACTCGAAGCCCTCGCGGAACACGGTGAGAAATACGAGCAGGAAGATCCCCAGGGCCTTGGCCGCCCCCGCCTCCACCTGGGAGGTCAGGTGGGCCTTCAGGCCCTTGCGGGTCTCCCGCACCCAGACCACCACGTAGGTGATCATGGCCGCGGCGATGGCGAGGATGACGCCGTTCAGGACCTCCTGCCCGGTGCCCTCAAACAGCGCCGAGACGCCGTCCGCGGCGAAGGCGAAGGCGATGCTGGCGACCACCGCCGCGCCGACCCCCAGGCCCACGTGACGCGCCAGGTCCCGGCGCCCCAGACGCGCCAGCACCGCCAGGACGATCCCCACGATGAGGGCGGCCTCGAAGCCCTCGCGCAGCATGATGAGATAGGCACCCGCCATGACGGCCTCCGCTACTTTCCGGGTTCCTTGACGACGATCCTGCCCTGGGCCGTCTCGGGGTGGAACTCGCCGAAGAACGGGTACTCCCCGGGCTTCAAGGGGGGCAGGAAGACCGTGATCCGGCCGCCCGGCCGGACGATCTTCTCGCGGTTGAGCTCGTAGCTCTCGAACTCCTCCGCCTCGGCGCCGTCGTTGATCACCAGGAGGCGCACCTTGGTGTTCGCCGGCACCTCGACCACGTCGGGCACGAAGCGGTTGTCCCGGATGTGGATCTCGATCGGCTCCGCCGCCCGCGCCGGCGCGGCGACCGCCGCAAGGGCCGCGCAGGCCAGCAGCGTCAGGAGGGGGATGGAGGTGGGCGGCGCAGGAATCGGTCCGGGTCTCGGCGGCATTCGCGACATGGGGCCCTGTGGCGAGAGTGAAAATGAGAACCGTTTTCATTGTTCCAGACCCGACCGGGGGCGTCAAGGAGTTTTCGAAAGCTTTTTGATTGGCTGCCGGGCTTTCGGGAGGGAGCCCCGGACCCGGCTTCAGGGCGGCGCCGGGCACGCCGATAGGCATTGCGAGGGCGGCGCGCCGCCGGTGGCGCCCTCCGCTCCCCCGTCCTCGCCGGAGGCGCATGCCCGAGGAGTCCGACAAGTCCCACCTGCGCCGCGCCGAGCGGGCGCCCCTGAAGGCCGCGGTCTCGTTCCGCGTCCCGGGGGGCCGCCTGGCCTACGGCTGGTCGCGCGACGTGAGCCTGAAGGGCATCTACGTCCACACCGACGAGCGCGAGCGCATCGGCACCCTGTGCCAGGTGCGCATGACGATCCGGGGGCCGGAGGGCATCGTCCGCCTGGAGGTGGAGGGCCAGGTGGCGCGCTACGACGCGGGCGGCATCGCGTTCCAGTTCGACGCCCTGCCGGACGACGCCCGGGCGGTCATCGCGGGGGTCGTCGAGGGCCACCTGCGGGACGCCCTGACCCCGGCCGACTCCGCCCCGCCGCCCCTCACGCCGGCTTAAGGCGGGCCCTCCCCCACCAGCTTTTCGCCGAGGCCCTCCTTGAGGGCCGCCAGACACGCGGCCACGGCCTCGGCGTCCTTGCCGCGCGCGGTGAGCAGCAGGCGCACGGGAACGCCCGGCTCCTGCGGGTAGCTGCCGATGGCGACGCCGTCGAAGCGGGCCTGGACTTGCGCCAGGAAGCCGGCGATCTCGGGCTCCGAGGCGTCCACCCGGAGCACGCCCCCGGCAAAAGGGGTGCTCTCGAAGTGGCCCTTCACCGCCTCGAACTTGGCCTGCAACAGGTGCGGGCTGCCGGGGAAGACCCAGACGTTGTCGATCCGGATGACGGGGAAGCGGATGTGCTCGCTCGTGACGAGCCGGGCCCCCTCGGGCAGGTCGGCCATGCGCAGGGCGGCGTCGGCCATGTGGGGCCCGTAGAACTTCCGGATGACCGCGGTCGCCTCGGGGTGGCGGACGAGGGGGCGTGCGAGGCCTTTGGCGACCCCCTCCATGGTCACGTCGTCGTGGGTGGGGCCGACCCCGCCGGAGGTGAGGACGTGGGTGAAGCGCGGCGCGACGGCGGCCACCTCGGCGGCGATGGCGGGGACGTCGTCGGGGACGACGGCCACCCGGCGCACGGTAACGCCCAGGTCGGTCAGGCGGCGGCAGAGGTAGAGGGAGTTGGAGTCCTCGATGCGGCCGGAGAGGACCTCGTCGCCGACCACGACGACGGCGGCCGTGGGGTCGGTCTCGGCCATCTCACCCGGTCCTGCTCATTTGGACGCTCCAAGGGGATCGGCGTCCATACGCCCGGCGCGGCCGTCGCGGATGGCGTCGCGGGCCAGGCGGTCGGCGCGCTCGTTCTCCGGGTGGCCGGTGTGGCCCTCCACCCAGTGCCAGGCCACCTTGTGGCGGCCGGCGAGGTCGTCCAGGCGCTGCCACAGGTCGCGGTTCGCCACCGGCTTCTTGCCCGCGGTGCGCCAGCCGTTGCGCTTCCAGGTGGCGATCCACTTCGTGATGCCGTCGCGCACGTACTTGGAGTCGGTGGTCACGGCCACCGTGCGCGGGCCCTTGAGGGCCTCCAGGGCGCGGATGGCGGCGAGCAGCTCCATGCGGTTGTTGGTCGTGGCGACGGAGAACCCCTTGATCTCGCGCTCGCGCCCGCCGTGGCGCAGGACGGCGCCGTAGCCGCCGGGACCCGGGTTGCCGGAGCAGGCGCCGTCGGTGAACACCTCAATGGCGCCGGAGCCGCCACCGATGCCCTTCATCCCGGCGCTTCCGCCTCGTCCGCCCCGGCGCGGGGGCGCCACCCCAGGTCGGGCTGGCGCACGGCGCGGGCCTCGTCCAGGCGGCGCAGGCGCGTCGTGTGGGGGGCGTGGGCGACCTTTTCGGGCTCCTCCCGGGCCTCGCGGGCGATTTGCTTAAGGGCCTCGGCGAAGGCGTCCAGGACCTCCACGGGCTCCGTCTCCGGGGTCTCGATCATGAGCGCCTCGGGGACGTTGATGGGGAAGCCCACCGTGGGCGGGTGGACGCCGAAGTCCATCAGGCGCTTGGCCACGTCCCAGGCGTGAAGCTTGTGCTCGCGCAGGCCACGCAAGGTCAGAACGAACTCGTGCATGCAGGGGCGGTCGTGGGCGAGCGGAAAGGCGCCGTCGATTTGCGCCTTCAGGTAGTTGGCCGACAGGATCGCGGCGCGGGACACCCGGGCGAGGCCGTCGCCGCCGTGGGCGAGGATGTAGCTGTAGGCGCGCACGAGCACCCCCACGTTGCCGTGGAAGGCGTGCAGCCGCCCGATGGAGCGGGGGCGGGCGTAATCCAGGTAGTAGCTACCCCCCTTCTCCACCGTGGGGCGCGGCAGGAACGGCGCGAGCGCTTCCGTCACCGCCACCGGCCCGGCGCCCGGGCCGCCGCCGCCGTGGGGGGTGGAGAAGGTCTTGTGGAGGTTCATGTGGAGGACGTCCACGCCCATGTCGCCCGGGCGGGCGACGCCCATGAGGGCGTTCATGTTGGCGCCGTCCATGTACACGAGACCGCCGGCGTCGTGGATGATCCGCGCGATCGTCTCGATCTCGCGCTCGAACAGCCCCAGGGTGTTGGGGTTGGTGAGCATGAGCCCGGCGCAGTCGCCGTCGACGACTTCCCGCAGGTGCTTCAAATCGACCAGACCGTCGGCCCCCGAGCGGACGACCTTGACGCCGTAGCCCGCCAATGTCGCCGAGGCGGGGTTGGTGCCGTGGGCCGAGTCGGGCACGACGACGTAGGTGGGGCTCTTGCCCTGGTGCTTGTGCCACGCGCGGATGAGTAGCAGGCCCGTGAGCTCGCCCTGGGCCCCGGCGGCGGGCTGGAGGGTCACCCGGTTCAGGCCCACGATGCCCGCGAGCTGGCGCTCCAGGTGCCACATGAGCGCGAGGGTGCCCTGGGCGTCGTCCGGGTCGGCCTCGGGGTGCATGCCGGAGAAGCCGGGGAGCGAGGCCACCTGGTCGTTGAGGGGCGGGTTGTACTTCATCGTGCACGACCCCAGGGGATAGAAGCCCTGGGTGATGTGATACGTGTCGTGCGAGAGGGCGGTGTAGTGGCGCACAAGGGTCAGCTCGTCGACTTCCGGCAGGGCCGGTGGCGACTTGCGGCGCAGGGACTCGGGCAGGTCGCCCAGGGCGTCGGCGGCGGGGCGGGGCAGGCCGCGGCCGCCGCGGCCGGGAACGGTGCGGTCGTAGATGGTGGTGGCGCGGGTCGCGTCGGTCACGGGTCGGTTCCCTTGGCGGCGAGCAGGCCGATGACCGTCTTGCCGTCCGTGATGCCGCCGGTGCCGATGCGCGCGATGGCGTCGGCGACGGGCATGCGGACGCATTCGAGGACCTCGTCGTGGTCGAGGGAGGCCTCTCCCTCGGTCAGGTCTGTCGCCACGAACAGGTGGACCACCTCGTCGGAGAAGCCGGGGGTCGTGTGGTAGGTGATGAGCGGCGTCAGGCGCCCGGCGGTGAGGCCCGTCTCCTCGGCCAGCTCGCGGGCGGCGCACGCGGCCGGGTCCTCGCCGTCCTCCAGGAGCCCGGCGGGCAGCTCGTAGAGCCAGCCGCCGGCGGCGTGGCGGTACTGGTGGACCAGGGTGACGGTGCCGTCGTCGTGCAGGGGGATCACGGCGGCGGCGCCCGGGTGGTGGACGATCTCGAGCTTCACCGTGTGGCCGTTGGGGAGCTCCACGTCGCGCTCGTACAGGTGGACGATGCGGCCGTCGTAGATCTCGCGCGAGGCCACCTCGCGTACGGTCTCGTCGCCGCTCACTTGAGGGCCTCCAGGGCGTCGATGAGGCGGTCGATCTCCTCGGGGACGCGGCGCTCGGTGGCGCAGAAGAGCATGCGGCCGGACCAGGCGGGGTCGTAGGCGCCCAGGTCGGCGCCGCCGAGGATGCCGTGCTCGCGCAGGTGGCGGTTGACGGTGGCGGGGTCCACCGGCGGCAGGGCGACGAACTCGTGGAAGAAGGGGCCGTCGTCGGCCATGGACCAGCCCGGCAGGGCGGCGATGCGCTCGCGCACGGTGCGGGCGCGCTCGTGGCAGGCGGCGGCCACCTGGGTGAGGCCCTTGGGGCCCACGGAGGAAAGGTACACGGTGTTGGCGAGGGCCAGGAGGGCCTGGTTCGAGCAGATGTTGGACGTGGCGCGCTCGCGCCGGATGTGCTGCTCACGGGTCTGGAAGGCGAGGCAGAAGCCCTCGGCGCCGGCCTGGTCCACCGTGCGGCCTACGAGCCGGCCCGGGAGCTGGCGGACGTGCGCCATGCGGGTGGCGAAGAAGCCGACGCCGGGGCCGCCGTAGGCCATGGGCACGCCCAGGGGCTGGCCCTCCCCCACCGCGATGTCGGCGCCCGCCTCGCCGGGCGAGGTCAGGAGGCCGAGGGCGATGGGGTTGACGGCGACGGCGACGACGGGCGGGCGGGCGACGCCTTTCGCCGTCGCGACCAGCGTATCGAGGTCCTCGACGCGGCCGAAGAAGCCGGGGTTCTGCAACAGGACGCCGGAGGCGCCGTCGGCGGCGGTGGCGAGGGCCTTCATGTCCGTCGCGCCGGTGGCGTCCATGGGGACGCGGACCAGCTCAAGCCCCAAGCCCTCGGTGTAGGTGGCGACGACCTCGCGGTAGCGCGGGTGGACGGCGTCGGAGATCACGATGCGGTTGCCGCCGTTCAGACGGATGGCCATCAGGGCGGCCTCCGCCAGGGCGGAAGCGCCGTCGTACATGGAGGCGGAGGCGACCTCCAGCCCCGTGAGCATCTGGATGTGGGTCTGGTACTCGTAGATCGTCGTGAGCATGCCCTGGGACAGCTCGGCCTGATAGGGCGTGTAGCCGGTCAGGAACTCCGAGCGCGACAGGAGCGAGGGGATCACGGACGGGATGTGGTGGTCGTAGCAGCCCGCGCCCCGGAAGCAGACGAGGGGGTTGTTGCGCGCCGCGAGGCCGAGGGCCCGCTCCCAGACGTGGTACTCGTCCATGCCGGGCGCGATGTCGGGGGCGGCCGTCGCGCGCAGGCCGGCGGGGACGTCGGCGAGGAGGTCCTCGAAGCGCTCGACGCCGATGGCGGCGAGCATCCGGGCCTCGTCGGCGGCGGTGTGGGGGATGTAGTCCACGGCCCTGCCCCGCCCTACGTGACCGCGTCGCGCACGGTGCCCTTGCGCCAGAAGGGGGGGCGTGTGACGCGGGCGTCGAGGGCCCGGCCGCGCACCTCGATGGCGACCGGCGTCCCCTCCGCCGCCGCATTCGCTGCCAAGTTTGGGGGCAGGTAGGCCAGGGCCACGCCGCGCCCGAGGGAGAGGGCCATGTTGCCGCTGGTGGTCTCCCCGACTTTCCGGCCGTCGTGCAGGACGGGGCAGTGGCCGCGGGGGACGCCGGGGCCGTCCAGGACGAGGCCGGTCAGGCGGCGCTTCGGGGCATCGCGGGATTCCTTCAGGCGGGCCGCCGAGGGCAGATCGGGGCGGTCGAACGCGACGACCCAGGCGATGCCCGCCTCCACCGGGTCGGTCTCCTCGGTCAGCTCGGCGCCGTAGAGGGGATAGCCCATCTCCAGGCGCAGGGTGTCGCGGGCACCCAGGCCGCAGGGGGTCGTGGACTTCAGCAGCTCGCGCCACAGGTCCGGGGCGGCGTCCACGGGCAGGAAGAGCTCGACCCCCAGCTCGCCCGAGTAGCCGGTGCGCGAGACGACCAGGGGCACACCTCTCCATTCGCCCGGCACGGCGTGCATGAAGCGCGGGAACGGACCCGTAACGAGGTCCCGGATGGCCTTCGGGGTGTCGGGCCCCTGGACGGCGATCTGGGCGAGGCGCTCGCTGTGGTCCTCGACGGCGACGATGGCGCCGGCGGCGGCGTTCGTCAGGTGGTCCAGGTCGGCCAGGCGGCGCGAGGCGTTCACGCACACGTCCCAGGCGGTTTCGGCGCCCGTTTGCGTGCGGGTGACGATGATGTCGTCCACGATGCCGCCCTCGGAGGTGAGCAGGACCGTGTAGCGGGCCTGGCCGACGACCAGGTCGTCGAAGCGCGACGGGGTGACGGCGGCGAGTAGCGCCCCCGCGTCGGCACCGGCGAGGCGCAGGCGGCCCATGTGGCACAGGTCGAACAGGCCGGCGCCGGTGCGCACGGCCTCGTGCTCGGCGCGCACGCCGGCGTACTGAATCGGCATCTCCCAGCCGGCGAAGTCGGTGAGGCGGGCGCCCAGGCGTTCGTGCTCGGCGCGCAGGCAGGTGGTCCGCACGGGCTTCGGTCTAGACCTCCTCGTAGCGGGCCACGGTGAAGGTCACGTCGAGGAGGTCGGGGTCGGCGAAGCGGCGCTTGACGTGCAGGCGCTTGACCCGAAGGGCGTAG
This sequence comes from uncultured Nitrospirales bacterium, assembly GCA_964528115.1. Taxonomy (GTDB): domain Bacteria; phylum Nitrospirota; class JACRHL01; order JACRHL01; family JACRHL01; genus CAZGRJ01. The sequence goes on along the minus strand of CAZGRJ010000017.1, from coordinate 8,485 downwards.
GCGGAGCGCTCCACGGCCGAGAGCAGGCTGACCATGGGCTCCAGGCGGATGTTGCTCAGCTTCAACTCCACCGAGTACTCGCGCACGCCGCCGGGCATGTCGGAGGTGGTGGGGCGCATGTAGTCGATGTTGCCCTTCACCTGAGCCCGGGCCGAGAGCCCCTCCAGAAACGAAAGCAGCGAGAAGTCCTTGGTGGCCGTGCCCTGGGCGGCGGCGGCGCCGATGCGGGCGGTCTGGCGCTGGTAGTCGGCCAGGATCCGGGCCAGCTCGCCGGCCGCGACCTCCTTGCGGTCGGCGGCGAGGTTCGCCTCCTTCGCGGCGGTGAAGGCCGGGTCCACGGCCAGGGCCCACACGAGCAGGCCCACGGCCGCCAGGCCGCCCACCGTGAGGATCATGCGCTCGCGCGGCGCCAGCCGCGTGAAGCGTTCCCGCAAGGCCGTCATCATCGCGCCCGTCTCCCGGGGTCCACCATCGCCAGGGCACCCATTTTGACGTGCCCGGCGTCCGGGTGCACCCGGTTTGTGCGTGCCGCCATCAGATCCCGCCCTTCACCGTGAGGGCCACGCGGAACTTCACGCGTCCCTCCTTGGCGCTCGCCTTGGCGTCGCTGACGCGCACGTCCGTGAACTCGGGGCGGGTCTGGAGCTGGTCGCGGATCTGGTCGATGGCGTCGAACGACGCGGCCTCGGCCTCCAGCCGCGCGCGGTTGCCTTCCACCGAGAACTCGGTCACGTCGATCGTGAGGTCCTTGGGGATCGCCTCGCTGGCGGCGTTCAGGACCGCCAGGGCGGTGATGTCGCCGCCGCCCAGCAGCAGGGCCCGCGCCGACAGGGCGTCGAGTGCGTTCTGAGCCTGGACGACCGGGTCCACGACCCGCGTGGCGTCCGGGAAGACGGCCCGGTACTGGGCCTCCAGCCCGGCCTTGGCGGCATCGAGGCGGCCTTCGGCGGCCTGCATGCGCACGAAGGCGTCGCCCCAGGCGAAGCCCAGGACCAGGAGGAGCCCCAGGCCGAAGCCCGCCACCCGGCGCAGGGCGAAGGCGTCGCCCTCGGTGACCAGGGCGAAGGGGCCGGTGCGCAGGTTCATGCGGCGGCGCCCGTCCACGGCCGCGAGGGCCGCCCCGATCGCCACCGCGTGGACGCCCACCTCCCCCGCGTCGTGCCCGGCCACCTCGGCGAGGCCGCCCAGGGCCTTCTCCAGGGGGAGCAGCTCGAGGCCCAGGGCGTTCGCCACGGCGCCCGCGGCCTCGGGCCCGAGGGGCGCCGGTGTCTCGGCGAGGGCGAGCCCTTCGCCAAGTCCGGGGTCTCCGCCGGGGCCGGGCCCCTCGCCGGTGACGACGACGCGCGTGGGGCGCGCGCCGGTCTCGACCAGGAGCGACTGGGCCGCGCGGCGCAGGGCCGACGAGGTCTCGCCGGGACCGCCCGTCAGGCCTCTCAGGCGCCCGCCGAGCCAGCGCCCGCCCGACAGCATCACCATGAGGGCGCGGCCGGGGCGCAGGTCCACCACCAGCGTGGCGCCGCCCTCGGGCAGGTCGAGCCCCCGGGCGAAGGCGTACAGGGCGAAGACCTCGGGCAGGATCACCTGGGGCACGTCGCCCACGCCGGCGCTGTGGGCGTCGATCAGGCCCGCCACGTGGGCGCGGGGGGCGACGGCCACGAGCATGCGCGTGCCCTCGCGGGTCACCTCCACCGGCTCCTGGCTGACCACGGCGTCGTCGATGTCGTAGGGGACCTGCCCCTCCACCTCGAAGGGCGCCACCTGGGCGGCCTTGCGCGGGTCGGTGAGGGGCACGGAGACGACCCGCAGGGCGGCGATGCTCGAGGTGACGGACACGGTGGCGTTCGCGGGGGCCGCGTCCTCCCCCAGGGCGGTGAGGGTGTTGGCCTTGAGCCCCAGGCGGAAGCGCGCCGTGCGGCGCACGGGGGTGCCGTCCGCCGACGTGTACGCGTGGATGCCGAAGACCTGCTGCACCGGGTTCCTTCCCTTGGGGGCCTCGGCCCCCCTCAGCCCCCCGCCAGGATGCGGTCCACGCTGCGCCCGTTGACGTAGAGCAGCGGCCGGGCGAGGGTGCCCTTGATCGTGATGGTGACGTCCTCCTCCGTCAGCTTCAACATGCTCATCACCACCTGGCGCATGGGGAACGCGTCGCCCAGGGTGCCGGTGAAGCGCAGGTCGAGGCGCGAGATCTCGGGCGTGCGGCCCGCCAGGATGAGGCCCGAGCCCCGGCCGCGCACCACGTCGCCGTCGATGGTCAGCTCGCTGACCTCCACCCGGCCGCGCTGCCAGCGGGCCTGGCCGTTCACCTCGCCGAACGGCAGGGCGCGGTCTCCCAGCATGCTCTTCGGCAGCGTGATCCGGAAGCCGGAGAGGGTCAGGTCCACGTTGCCCTGGCCGCGGATCGGCTCGGCCGCCCGCCAGCCCGCCTCGGCGGTCATGTCGAGGGTGCCGGCGAGCCGGAAGTCCCTGGCCCAGTCGGCCACGGGCAGCTCCGGCGGGGGCGGCGGCAGGGCCGCCAGGGACAGGCCCTTGATCCGGCCCTTCCAGGCGTAGCCGGGGTCGTCCACCGGGGGCTGCACCTCCAGGTGGCCGGTGGCGCGGCCGCCGTAGCCGCGGAAGTCGTGGTCCACCGCCACGGTGCCGTCCGTCAGCTTCCACGGCGCCATCTTCAGGCGCACGTCGTCCAGGGCCACGCGCTCGCCGTTCGGGCCGACGCCGGTCACGCCCTTGGCGCCGATGCCGGCCGGCAGGAGCCAGCGGGCGCCCTGCACGTCCACGTGCCAGCCGGTGCGGGACTCGGCCAGGGCCGAGAGGCGGCCGGTCACCTCCCCCACCGGGAAGGTGGCCACCAGGCCCACGAGGAACACCACCACGGCGAATATGGCATAGCCCGCGAACACGGCGATGCGCCTTCCACGGCTGGCGGCCATCACCCCTCCCCCATGGGCACGCGGACGATCTCCTTGAGCGCCATGTAGCCGTCCCGGTCGGCGTCGGCCTCGGCCCCCTCGGCGGGGAAGAACAGGGTCACCTCCACGGCGCGCGGCATGCCGGTCAGGCCGCTCTCCCCGCCCCAGGAATCCAGCCAGTCGCCGGTCTTGGCCAGGTAGCGCAGGCGGAAGCCGGACAGGCCTTCGATCAAGGGATACCTCGGAAAGTTCTCGGGGGAGGCGTCGGACTCGGCGGGGACCTCCCGGTGGAATAGCTTGCCGTCCTCCATCTGGTAGATCACGCGGCTGTGGTAGGAACCGGGGCGGCCCTCCGGCGCGGCCCGCGCGAGCGTGTCGAACACGAGCCCGTCGGCGTCCAGGCCGTCCGGGCCCAGGACGTCGTCGCCCTCGAAGCGGGCGGTGGCGGAGAAGCCGTAGGCGCTGTTCAGCTCCTCGCTCAGCTTGACGAAGGCGATGCGGGCGCCCTGGTACTCCTCGGACACGCCCTCCACCCGTTTGGCGAGGGTGCTGGTCTGGTCGAACGAGGCGAAGACCATCGTCAGCACGATGGCGAGGATCGCCACCGCGAGCAGGATCTCGATGAGGGTGAAGCCCGCCTGGCTCTTGGCGGAGCGCCGCACGCTACTGCACCTCCACGAAGCGGCTCAGGTCCACGCGCCCCTCGGGGGTCGCCGTCGGGTCGTCGGGGGGCCCCCAGATCACGGAGACGCGCACCTCGCGCACCCGGTCGCCGATGTAGTCGGCCATGAACGGCGAGACCTGGCGCTGCCACGAGAAGCCCGGCTGGTCGGGGCCGAAGTCGCCCTCCACGTAGCCCAGGGAGGGGGTGCCCTCGGCGTCCACGGTGGCGGCCATCTCCCGGGCCAGGAGCGTGGCGCGGGTGAGGTCGCGGGCGTAGGCCTGGAGCTGCACGTCGCGGTTGCGCAATCCCAGGAGCACCACCAGGGCGACCGCCAGGATGGCGAGGGCGACCATCACCTCCAGCAGGGTGAAGCCGCTCCGCGATGCGAAGCGCCGCGTCATCCGGGGATCGTCTCCAGGTACCCCTCCTTCACGGCCACCTTGCCGGTGAGGGGGTTGATCTCCAGGGTGAGGGTGTCGCCGCCCTTCGCCTCCAGGTGGATCGTGGCGTACTCGGCCTCGCCCATGGGGTCGAAGCGGATCTCCGCCTTGCCCTCCGAACGCTTGCCGGCGCGGGCGGTGGTCACGTCCTTGAGGTCGACGCCGGAGGGCAGCTGCACCGGCGGCATGAACGTGGGGTCCACGGGGCCGTAGGAATTCGACTCGGGGTCGAGGACCTCGGCCTCGTAGCGCTCCTCGTCCAGGTCCAGCACCAGGCGGTGGGGGCGGCGGGTGAAGGCGGCCTCGCCGTACAGGCCCTGGATGCGGCCCACCAGGGTGCGGGCCTCGAGCTTCACGTCGCCCCCGCCGATGTTGCGGAACCGGGGGAACGCCACGGCCAGCACGACGCCGATGACGAGCAGGACCAGGACCACCTCCAGGAGGGTGAACCCGTCCGCGCGGCGGCGCGCGGGAGCCATCGGATACACGGAAGCGGCCAACGTCACCCCAGGTCGGCGGCGTCCAGGTCGGCGGCGTTGCCGTCGCCCCCCGCCTCGCCGTCGGCGCCGTAGGACCTCAGGTCGTAGGGGGTGCCGTCCTGCCCCGGGGCGAGGTAGATGAAGTCGTTGCCCCACGGGTCCTGGGGCACCTTGCCCAGGTAGCCCCCCTCCTTCCAGTTCTTCGGGATCACGCCGATGGTGGGCGGGTGCACGAGGGCGTCCAGGCCCTGCTCGGTGCTGGGGTACACCCCGTTGTCGAGCTTGTAGAGGTGCAGCCCCTCCTCGATGTTCTTCAGCTGCACCTTGGCGGCGGTGATGCGGGCGTCGTCCGTGCGCCCCACCAGCTTGGGCATCACGATCACCGCCAGGATGGCGAGGATCGCGATCACCACCATGATCTCGATCAGGGTGAATCCACCCGACCCCGAAAGCACCGGGGGCCGGGCCCGCTCGGGGGGGAGGTCCAGGACATGCGCGTTCATCTTCAGGTACTCCGGACACGTTGCGCGGGCGGCGCTCATCGCACCACCCCGGACAGCTCGACGATGGGCAGGAGGATCGCCATCACGATGGCGAAGACGACACCACCCATCACCAGGATCATGATCGGCGACAGGATCGACGTGAGGCTCCCGACCGTGGTCTGCACCTCCCGGTCGTAGGCCTCGGCCACCTTCACCAGCATGGCCTCCAGCTCGCCGGTGGCCTCCCCCACCGCCACCATGTGGGTGACCATGGGCGGGAAGACGCCGCTCGCCGCCAGGGGCGCGGCCACGCTCTCGCCCTCCTTGATGTTCTCGCTGGCGGCGCCGATGGCGTCGGCCAGGACCCGGTTCAAGACCACCCGCTGGGTGATGGACAGGGCCTCCAGGAGCGGTATGCCCCCGGCGAGCAGGGTGCTCAGGGTCCGGGTGAAGCGGCTGATGGCCACCATCCGCACGAGCTTGCCCACCACCGGCAGGGAGAGCGTGGTGCGGTCCCACACCAGGCGCCCGGCCTCGGTGGCGGCCCAGCGCCGGAACACCCACCAGGCCGCCCCCGCGAGCAGGATCAGGGCCCACCAGTAGGAGCGCACGAAGTCGCTGATGGCGATCAGGACGATCGTGGGGGTGGGGAGCGCGGCGTGCATGTCGGCGAAGACCTGGGTGACCTTCGGGACCACGAACGTCATGAGCAGGCTGAGGACCAAGAGGCCGATGACCACCATCACCGCCGGGTAGGTCATGGTGGCGACGATCATGCCGGACAGGGCCACCTGGCGCTCGGCGAAGTCGGCCAGGCGCGCGAGCATGGGCCCCAGGGTGCCGGAGGCCTCGCCCGCGGCCACCATGCTGACGTAGAGCTCGGAGAAGACCTTGGGGTGGGGGCGCAGGGCCTCAGACAGGCTCGAGCCCTCCTTCACCTGCTCGCGCACCTCGGCGATGACCTTCTTCAGGCGCGGGCTCTCCACCTGGTCCACCAGGGCCGAAAGGCACTCCAGCATGGGCAGGCCCGCCCCCACCAGGGTGGCGAGCTGGCGCGTGACCACGGCCACGTCCATGGGGCGGATGCGCCCGCCGAACAGGGGCGCGCGCGCCTCGCCCTTGCCCTTGCCGTGGCCCTCGGTCAGCTCCGTGGGGAAGATGCCGTCGGCCTTGAGGCGCTGGCGCGCCACGCGGGCCGAGTCGGCGTCCACGATGCCGGCCACGCCCCGGCCCCGGGCGGTCAGTCCCTTGTACTCGAAGACGGGCACGGCGCCGCCTTATGCCGCCTCGTCCTGCTGGACGACCCGCAGCACCTCCTCCGTGGTGGTCTGGCCCGCGAGGACCTTGGCGGCCCCGTCCTGGCGCAGGTTCTTCAGGCCGTGCCGCTCGGCGTACTCGCGCACCGACGTGGCGTCGGCGTTGGTGAGGATCAGGGCCCTGAGACCCTCGTCCATCACGAGGATCTCGAACAGCCCCAGGCGGCCGCGGTAGCCGGTCTGGGTGCACTCGGCGCAACCGGCGCCGTGGAAGAAGGTGTAGCTGCCGGGCGCCAGCCCCAGGCGCGCGACCTCGGCCTCGGCGGGCACGTAGGGGGACTTGCAGCTCTCGCAGATGCGGCGCACCAGGCGCTGGGCCAGGATGGCGGAGATCGACGAGGAGACCAGGAACGGCTCCACCCCCATGTCCACCAGGCGCGTGATGGCGCCGGCGGCGTCGTTGGTGTGCAGGGTGGAGAACACCAGGTGGCCGGTGAGGGCGGCCTGGACGGCGATGTCGGCGGTCTCCGAGTCGCGGATCTCCCCCACCAGGATCACGTCCGGGTCCTGGCGCAGGATGCTGCGCAGGCCCGAGGCGAAGGAGAGGTCGATCTTGGGGTTCACCTGCATCTGCCCGATGCCCTTGAGCTGGTACTCGATCGGGTCCTCGATCGTGAGGATGTTGCGGTCCGGGCTGTTGATGCGGCTGATGGCGCCGTAGAGCGTGGTGGTCTTGCCCGCGCCCGTGGGCCCCGTGACCAGGACGATGCCGTTGGGCAGCGCCAGGATGCGGGTCATGATGGCCATCTGGTCGGGGTCGAAGCCCATGCTCTCCAGGTCCAGGTTCACGGCCCCCTTCTCCAGGAGGCGCAGGACCAGGCGCTCGCCGTGCACGGTGGGGATGGAGGAGACGCGGATGTCGATGTCGCGCCCCGCGATGCGCAGGCCGATGCGGCCGTCCTGGGGCAGGCGGCGCTCGGCGATGTTCATGTGGGCCATCAGCTTGATGCGGCTGGTGATGGCGGCCTGGAGGCGCTGGGGCGGCGTGAGCACGTTGTAGAGCACGCCGTCGATGCGGTAGCGGATGGCGAACTCGCGCTCGTAGGGCTCGCAGTGGACGTCGGAGGCGCGCTCCTTGACCGCCTGGAAGAGCACCGAATTGACGAGCCGGATGATCGGCGCCTCGTCCGTGGCGTCCAGCAGGTCCACCGGCTCGTTCAAGAGGCCGCCGGGCAGGACGGCCTCGGCGTCCAGGTCCTCGATCACCTCGGCGGCGGTGCCGGTCGCGCGGTCGTAGGCGGTGTTCAGGCCGTGCAGGATCAGGTTCGCGGGCGCCACGGCCAGGGACACGGGGCCGAGGAGGGCCGTCAGGTCGTCCAGGGGCGCGCCCAGGAGCGGGTCGGCCACGGCCACGCGGGTGACCGGGCCCTCCTCCAGGGGCAGGACGCGGTTGGCCTTGGCGTAGCCGATGGGCAGCTTCTCCAGCCAGACCCCCTCCAGGCGCACCGGGAGGACGTCCACGTAGGGCAGGTCCCACTGGATGGCGAGGGCCCTGGCCAGGGTGTCCTCGCGCACCTCGCCGGAGCGCAGGAGGATGTCGCCCAGGCGGCCGCCCTTCAGGGCCTGGACCTCCAGGGCGCGGGCCAGGGCGTCGGGGGTGAGGGCGCCCTCGGCGACGAGGATCTCCCCCAGCTTGCGCGGCGCGAAGCTCACGGCCGGGCCTCCACGGGCCAGGCGGGAAACGGCGCGGTGTGGAAGTAAACGCGGCGGCGCATGACCCGGTTACGACGGCGGGTTGATCGCCTGCTCGAGGAAGTCGATCCGGCTCTCCTTGCGGTCGATGTGCTGCCCCTCGATGAAGTTGAGCAGCTCCTTGGACTTGCCCTGCTGCAGGGCGAAGAGCTCCTCCGGCGTCTTGATGACGTGGGGGGTCAGGAAGATCAGGAGGTTCGTCTTGGTGGTGGTCTTGGAGCGGTTCTTGAACAGCCAGCCGAGGAGCGGGATGTCGCCCAGCAGCGGCACCTTCTTGATCGTGTCGTTGATGGAGTCGGAGATCAGGCCGCCGATGACCACCGTCTGGTCGTTCTGCACGATGACGGTGGTGGTCGCGCTCTTCTTGCTGGTGATGACGCCCTGGGTGTTGACGTCGAAGCCCGCCGGGTTGTTGGTGCGGATGTTGGAGATCTCCTGGAAGACGTCGAGCTTGACCAGGTCGCTCTCCAGGATCTGGGGGGTCAGGCGCAGGGTGATGCCGA
>CAZGRJ010000016.1:12972-31203 GCA_964528115.1 uncultured Nitrospirales bacterium | reverse complement strand
TGCCGGAGGCCGAGATGTTCCGCACCTTCAACATGGGCATCGGCATGTGCGCCGTCGTCCCGGCGAACCAATCGGACGCGGCCCTCGAGGTCCTCAAGGCGGCGGGGGAGACGGCCACGGTGATCGGGACGGTGGTCGAGGGGACAGGCGAGGTGGTGTATGACTGACGCCCCCGCCAAGACGCGCATCGGCATTCTGGCCAGCGGCCGGGGCTCCAACATGGAGGCCATCATCCAGGCCTGTCAGGCCGGGACGGTGCCGGGCGAGGTGGTGGTGGTGATCTCGAACCGGGGCTCGGCCGGGGCCCTGGAGACCGCCCGCGGCCTCGGCGTCGAGGCCCGCTTCATGGACCCCAAGCCCTACGGCTCCCGCGAGGCCTACGACCGGGCCCTGGTGGAGGCGCTCCGGGCCCGGGGCGTGACGCTCGTGTGCCTGGCCGGGTACATGAAGCTCGTGTCCAAGGCCTTCATCGACGCCTTCCAGGACCGCATCCTCAACATCCACCCGTCCCTCCTGCCCGCCTTCCCGGGCCTGGGGGCCCACCGGCAGGCCCTGGACTTCGGGGTGAAGGTGTCCGGCTGCACCGTGCACCTGGTGGAGCTGGCCATGGACGCCGGGCCCATCGTCATGCAGGCGGCGGTGCCGGTGCTGGACGGGGACGACGAGGAGCGCCTCTCGGACCGCATCCTCGCCGAGGAGCACCGCATCTACGTGGAGGCCGTGAAGGCCTTCTGCGAGGGGCGGGTGACCGTGCGCGACCGGCACGTCACCGTCGCCCCCTGACGCCCCGGCGAATCCGTCCGGCGGGTCAGCCCTCCCGGGCGGCGAGGAAGCGCTCGGCGTCCAGGGCCGCCATGCAGCCCGTGCCGGCGGCGGAGACGGCCTGGCGGTAGGTCGGGTCGGCCACGTCCCCGGCGGCGAAGACCCCCTCCACGCTGGTGCGGGTGCTGCCGGGCTGCACGATCACGTACCCGTTCCCCGCCAGCTCGATCTGGCCCTCGAACACCTTCGTGTTGGGCGTGTGCCCGATGGCCGCGAACACGCCGTCGGTCCCCATCTCCGACTCCTCGCCGGTCTGCGTGTCCTTCAGGCGCACGCCCGAGACGGTGCCGTCCCCCAGCACCTCCACCACCTGCTTGTTCCACAGGAACTCGATCTTGGGGTGCTTCTCGGCGCGGGCGGCCATGATCTTGGATGCCCGCAGGGCGTCGCGGCGGTGGACCACGGTGACCTTGGTGGCGAACTTGGTGAGGAACAGGGCCTCCTCCATGGCGGAGTCGCCGCCCCCCACCACGACCACCTCCTTGTCCCTGAAGAAGAACCCGTCGCAGGTGGCGCAAGCCGAGACGCCGTGGCCCATGAGGCGCTTCTCGCTCTCCAGGCCCAGCAGCCGGGCCGAGGCGCCGGTGGAGATGATCAGGGTCTCGGCCTCGATCGTCTCGCCGGTCGTCCCGCCGTCTACGGTGATGCGGAACGGGTGGACCTTCAGGTCCACCGACTGCACGCCGCCGGTGCGGAACTCGGTGCCGAAGCGCTCGGCCTGGGCGCGGGTGCGGACGATCAGCTCGGGGCCCTGGATGCCCTCGGGGAAGCCGGGGAAGTTCTCCACGTCGGTGGTGATGGTCAGCTGCCCGCCGGGGGTCTCGCCCTCGATCAGGAGCGGGGAGAGGTCGGCGCGGGCCGCGTAGATGGCGGCCGTGAGGCCGGCGGGGCCGCTGCCCAGGATGACGACTTTGCGTGCCATGTCCGTTTGAGCTTACTCCTGCTTGTCCGGCTGCGACCCGTTCTCCCCCAACAGGCGCCGGATCATGTCCTTGAGCCCCTGGAGTTGGGCACTCTTGACGAAGTACCCGTCCGCGCTCCAGGCGCCGAAGTCGTGCTTGTAGTCCGAGTAGGCCGAGCAGAGCACCACCGGCAGGTCCGGGTGGCGCTCCTTGGCCTGCTGGAGCACCTTGATGCCGTCGATCCCGGGCATGCGGATGTCCAGGATGACCAGGTCGGGGCGGCGGCCGTCCAGAGCCTGGAGGACGGCTTCGCCGTCCGGAAAGACGGTCACCTCGTAACCGTCATCGGTCAGCTCCTCCTTGAGGAAGAGGCGGATGCTCTCCTCGTCGTCCACCACGTAGATCGCGGGCCGTTCCATCGGTGCCGTCTTCCTATCCGGCCCCCATCGACGAAACCCCCATCGGCTTGCCGCGCGCCCACGTCATCGCCTTTCGGTAAACCTCCTCGTATTCCCCGGTGTGGGCGTCCCACGACGGGTCCTGGGCCATGGCGCGGCGCCGGAGCTCCTTGAATTTCCGGGGTTCCCCGTACACCGCGAGGGCCTGGTGCACGCATTCGACGAGCTCCCGGGCCGAAAAGCCCGTGAACCCGAACCCGGTCGCTGCCTCGGGACGCTCCGAGTAGGGTACCACCGTGTCGGCCAACCCCCCCACCCGGCGCACGATGGGGGGTGCGCCGTAGCGCATGGCGATCAGCTGGGACAGGCCGCACGGCTCGAACCGGGAGGGCATGAGGAACAGGTCGCACCCGGCATAGATGCGGTGGGCCAGGGCCTCGTCGTAGCCGGCCCGGATCGCCACCCGGCCGGGGTGGCGCTCCTGGGCCATCCGCATCCCCGCCACCAGGGCCGGGTCGCCGTCCCCCAGGACGGCCAGGCGCGCGCCCATGGCGACGAGCTCGTCCAGGGCCTCCAGGACCAGGGGCACCCCCTTCTGCTCCGTCAGGCGTCCCACCATGCCGAGCACGGGCCCGGGGCCCGTGGCCACGAGCCCCATGTCGCGGCACAGGGCGGGGCGGTTCGCGGCCCGGCCGCCGGGGCGCTGGCGGGAGTAGCCCGCCTTGAGGTACGGGTCCCGAGCGGGGTCCCAGTAGTCCGTGTCGAGGCCGTTGACGATGCCTGACAGGCGCTCGCGCCGGCTCTGGAGCACCCCCTCCAGGCCGAACCCGCCGCGGGCGTCCTGGATTTCGTGGGCGTAGGTGCGGCTCACGGTGGTCAGGGCGTCGGCGTGCATCAGGCCGCCCTTCAGCAGGTTGATCCGGCCGTAGAACTCCAGCCCGTTCACCCCGAAGGCCTCCGGCGGCAGGCCCGGGACCTCCTTCCGCTCCATGGGGAAGAGGCCCTGGAAGCCCAGGTTGTGGATGGTCAGGACCGTGGCGCTGCGGTGCAGGCCCCGGAAGGCCTCGGGCATGCGCTTGAGGTACACGGGGATCAGGGCCGTCTGCCAGTCGTGGCAGTGGATCACGTCCGGGACGATCTCCAGCCGCGCGCACAGGGCCAGGGCGCCCCGCGACAGGAGGGTGAAGCGCTCCAGGTTGTCGGGGTAGTCCTGGGCCTTCTCGCCGTAGAGGCCGGGGCGGTCGTAGAAGGCCGGGTGGTCCAGGAGGTAGGTGTCCACCCCCGGGCCGCGGGAGACGAGGACGTTGGCCGTCACGTCCTGGCCCGCGATGGGGACGGTCACGCGCCGCCCGGCCGCCTTCAGGCCGTGGGCGCGGCGGTCCACCGCGGCGTACAGGGGCAGGACCCGGGTGACCCGGTGGCCCTGCCTTGCGAGGGCCTCGGGCAGGGCCCCGGCCACGTCGGCCAGGCCGCCAGTCTTGGCGAAGGGGACGGCCTCGGATGCGGCGAACAGGATGTGCATCACAACGCTCCCACTAGTACTCCCGCTCCACCCGCGCCTCGCGCAGGAACCGGGTGGCCTCCTCCGGGGGGGTCGGGTTGACGTAGAACCCGGAGCCCCACTCGAACCCGGCGATCTTGGTGAGCTTGGGGATCAGCTCCAGGTGCCAGTGGTAGTAGGGGAGTGCGTCCTCCTGCAGGGGGGCCGTGTGGATCATGTAATTGTACGGCGGGTCGTTCAGGGCGTGGTTCAGGCGCACCAGGACGTTCTTGAGCATCCGCGCCAGGGACTTGAAGCTCCCCCCCGACAGGGCCTCGAACGACGACTGGTGGACCTTGGGCAGGACCCAGACCTCGAACGGGAAGCGCGCGGCGTAGGGCGACAGGGCGACGAAGTCCTCGTTCTCCAGGACCACGCGGGTGCCCTCGGCCAGCTCCTGGCGCAGGATGTCGCAGAAGATGCAGCGCTCCTTGTAGTCGAAGTGGCGCTTGGAGCCCGCCAGCTCCTCCTTGGCCACCTTGGGCACGACGGGCAGCGCGATGAGCTGGGAGTGGGGGTGGTCGATGCTGGCCCCGGCGGCCTCGCCCTCGTTCTTGAAGATCAGGACGTAGCGCAGGCGCCCGTCGCGCTTCAGGTCGATGTAGCGGGCGTGGTAGGCGCGCAGGACGTCCTCCAGCACGGGCACGTCCAGGCGGCCCAGCTGGGTGTCGTGGGTGGGGGTCTCCACGATGACCTCGTGCGCCCCCAGGCCGTTCATGCGGTCGTAGATGCCCTCGCCGGCGCGCCCCAGGTCGCCCTCGATCTCCAGGACCGGGAACTTGTTGGGGATCACGCGCAGGGTCCACGAGCCGTCGCCGGCGCCGCGCACGGCGTAGACCTCCTTGGGGGTGTAGGACTCGTTTCCCGGGCAGAACGGGCAGAACCCGCCCCGGACCTTCTGGGGCGGGGCCTCGAAGTCGGTGGGCCGCCGGCCGCGCTCGCTGGCGATGATCACCCAGCGGCCGTTGACCGGGTCCTGGCGGAATTCGGGCACGGGTCAGGCCGCCGGGTCAGAGGGCCTGGGGATCGATCCCGAGCTGGCGGATCTTCTTGGAGAGGTTGCTGCGTTCCACATGAAGCCGGTCGGCGGCCTTCGAGATGTTGCCGCCGCACGCGGCCAGCACGCGCCGGATGTGGGCGGCCTCGAACGCGTCGCGGGCCTCGCGCAGCCCCATGCCCTCGGGCTCCGGGAGGGCGGCGCCGGCGCCGGATGCGGCGAGGGCGTCGGTCACGTCGGAAGCCAGGTCGGGGGGCAGGTCCGCGGGCCCGATCTCGGGCCCGGGGGCCATGATCATAAGGCGCTCCACGGTGTTTTTCAATTCGCGCACGTTGCCCCGCCAGGGCGCCGCCGACAGGGCCGCCATCGCCTCCGGCGCGAAGGTCCGGGGGGTGAGCCCCTGGTCCCGGGCGGCGGCCTCGGCGAAGTGGGCGATGAGGGCGGGGATGTCGCCGGGCCGCTCACGCAGGGGCGGCACGTCGATGGGCACGACGGCCAGGCGGTAGTAGAGGTCCTCCCGGAACCGCCCGGCGGCCACCTCGGCCTTGAGGTCGCGGTTGGTGGCGGCGATCACCCACACGTCCACGTCCTTGGGCTCGGTGCCTCCCAGGCGCTGGAAGCGCCCCTCCTGGAGGACCCGCAGGACGCGGGCCTGGGTGGAGAGGGACATGTCGCCCACCTCGTCCAGGAACAGGGTGCCCGTGTCCGCCAGCTCGAACATGCCGGGCTTGGGGCGCGTGGCGCCGGTGAAGGCGCCCTTCTCGTAGCCGAACAGCTCGCTCTCGATCAGCTGCTCGGGCAGGGCGGCGCAGTTGATCTCCACGAACGGCCGGTCGCGCCTCGGGCTTTCGGCGTGCAGGGCGCGGGCGACGAGCTCCTTGCCGGAGCCGTTCTCGCCGGTGATCAGGGCGCGGGCGCAGGCGCGGGCCACGCGCCCGACCTGGGAGCGCAGGGCCTTCATGGGGGCGGAGTCGCCCACCATCTCGAAGCTGCGGCTCACCTGGGCCTTCAGGCGCCGGTTCTCCCGGTGCAGGGTGGACTCGTTGAGGGCGTGGGCCGCGGTGAGGGTCACCCGGTCGAGGGAGAGGGGTTTCTCCAGATAGTCGTAGGCCCCGAGCTTGAGGGCCGAGACGGCGGTCTCGATGGTGCCGTGGCCGCTCATCATGACCACCGGCAGGTCGGGGTGGGCGGCCTTGATGGCCTTGAGGGTCTCGATCCCGTCCAGGCCCTCCATCCAGATGTCCAGCAGGACCAGATGGACCTCGTCGCGGGACAGCGTCTTCAGGCCGGCCTCGCCGCCCTCGGCCGCGAGGACCCGGTAGCCCTCGTCGCCCAGGATGCCCGACAGCGAGCGCCGGATGCCGGCCTCGTCGTCGATCACAAGCACGGTCGGGCGGGGGCTCACGTTCGCTTGACGGGCTCGCGGCTCCGGCTGCGGCGCGGGCGCAGGGCGCGGCGCCAGGTGGAAGACCCGCTATCAGAGCACTTTTCGCGCAGCAGCGGCAAGGCCGCCTCCATGGCGGCGGCGCCCCGGGCGATGCACAGCTCGGCCTGGTCGAAGGCGCTCCAGTGCAGGTGGCCCACGTCCGGGCGCACCATCACGTCGGCGTCCCCGGTCTGGGTGTCGCACAGCATGCGGCCGGTCACGTTGTTGGCGCGGATGAGCAATTCCAGGCCGTTTTTCAGATTTTCCACCGGCTCGTGGCGGAAGTCCTCCGAGATGTCCACCCCGATGACCACGTCCGCCCCCAGGGCCCGAGCCGGGCCGATGGGGACCCGGTTGACCCAGCCGCCGTCCACCAGGTAGCGGCCCTGGTAGAGGATGGGGGCGAAGACCCCCGGGATGGCGCTGCTGCCGTACACCGCCGGGCGCAGGGGCCCCTCCTCCAGGACCATCTCGGCGCCGTGGCTGATGTCCGTGGCCACGCAGGCGAAGGGGATCTGGGTCGCGTCGAAGTTCACCGGCGGGAGCAGGTCGTCGATGATGGCGGTGAACTCCTCCTCGCTGACCAGCTGGCGCAGGCGGAAGGCCACGCTGTAGAAGAACTGCTGGCGGAAGAAGGTCTTGAGGTTCGAGATGAAGCCCATGCGGCGCTCCTCCTCGAACTCGTGCCGGAGGAAGTTCATCTTGGCCTTGTGGAAGCGCTCGCTGGAGAGCACGCGCTCCACCTCGGCGCACAGGTGGTCGAGATCGGGCTTCAGGGCGTAGATGGCCCCGATGATGGAGCCGAAGCTGGCGCCCGTGATCACGTCGATGGGGATGCCCTCGCGCACCAGGACCTGGAGCACCCCCACGTGGGCCAGCCCCCGGGCGCCCCCGCCCCCGAGCGCGAGACCCACGCGCACGCGGTTTTTCGTCATCTGCCTGCCGGATTCCTTGGTACTGTCAAGCCCGTTTCGGCGCGTGCCGGACTCCGCACAAGGGGTCCTGGGCGCGCCCCAGCGTACCCGGGGCGGCGGGGCCGGCGCCAGAGGGGGCGGATTCCGGCCCCCTTGCCGGAAAAAGGCGGGAGTCTTGCACAGATTCTCCGGACCGATTTGCAGTCCGGCCCGTCAGCGGGTATATTGAGACATATTAAGCATAATCCGATCGACTTAGTAGAGATTAACGGGAGCGACCCGATGAGCAAGACGGTACAGCGGGAACGGGCGAGGATCGGGACGCCCGAGGAGATGGCCGAGGAGATCGCCCACTTCCGGGGCGAGGTGAAGCGCTTCCAGGCGGGAGAGATTCCGCCCGAGAAGTTCCAGGCGTTCCGCCTGCGGCAGGGCCTCTACGGCCAGCGCGGGGAACAGAGCAAGCACATGATGCGGCTCAAGTTCCCCTACGGCCGCATGGACCCGGAGCAGATGGAGGCGGTGGCGGACATGGGCGACAAGTACGCCCAGGGCCCGGCCCACGTCACCACGCGCCAGGACTTCCAGTACCACTTCATCCCCCTGGAGAACGCGGCGGACACCTTCGAGGGCCTGGCGGCGGGCGGCATCACCACCCGGGAGGCGTGCGGCAACACGGTGCGCAACGTCACCGCCTGCCACTTCGCCGGAGTCTGCTCCCAGGAGATCTTCGACACGCTGCCCTACGCGCGCGAGGTGGTCGGCTTCTTCCTGCGCCACCCCCGCACGCAGAACATGCCGCGCAAGTTCAAGATCGCCTTTTCCGGCTGCAAGACCGACTGCGCCCACATCCTCATGCACGATCTGGGGTTCGAGCCCGCGATCAAGGACGGCCGCTACGGCTTCCGCATGGTGGTGGGGGGCGGCCTCGGCTCCTCGCCCCGGGTGGCGAGCGTGTTCGAGGAGTTCCTGACGGTCGATGAATTGCTGCCCGCCAGCGAGGCGGTGATCCGGCTGTTCGACCTGTTCGGCAACCGCAAGCAGCGCGCCCGCGCCCGCATCAAGTTCCTGGTCGAGCGCCTGGGGCTGGAGGAGATCCGCCGGCGCTACCAGGACGAGCGGCGCAAGATGGCGGAGGAGGGGATCACGTATCCCACGCTGCCCGAGCCCGTGCCGAACCCGAACGTCGTCATGTGGCCCGAGCGCCGCCCCGCGTCGGGGACGGGCTTTGCCCGCTGGAAGTCCACCAACGTCACGCCGGAGCAGGGCGAGGGGCTGGTCTCGGTCCAGCTCACCCTCTACCGGGGCGACATCGAGAACGACCAGCTGCGCACCCTGGCGCGCCTTACCCGCGAGTACTCCCAGATCGTGGAGACCCGCCTGACGATCCAGCAGAACATCGTCATCCTGTCCGTGCCCGAGGCGCGCCTGGAGGCCCTCTACGAGGAGCTGGAGGCCGCGGGCCTGGCCGAGGACTCGGCCCAGATGCTGGTGGACGTGATGAGCTGCCCCGGGGCGGAGACCTGCAATCTGGGGATCGTGGCGTCGCGCCAGCTCGCCGCCGACGTGCGCGACCACCTGCTGCGCGACCGGGAGCGCTACGACGACGCCGGTGGCGCGCGGGTCAAGATCAGCGGCTGCCCCAACTCCTGCGGGCACCACCACCTCGCGAGCATCGGCTTCCACGGCACGGCCAAGAAGAACAAGGGCCACATGGCCCCGTTCTACGAGGTCCACCTGGGCGGCCACGCGGACGGCGACGGCACCGTGATCGCCAACCCCACCCTGCGCATCCCGGCCAAGAACGGGTCCGCCGTGATCGACACGCTCCTGGACCACTTCCGGGAAAACCGGGTCAACGGCGAGACCTTCGACGCCTTCGTGGACCGGGTCGGCAAGGACGCGCTCAAGGAGCTCCTGAAGCCCCTGACCGAGCTGCCGTCCTACGACGACGACCCGTCCTTCTACACCGATCTGGGGCAGAGCGAGGAGTTCGCCCTGGAGGACATGGGCCCCGGCGAGTGCGCCGGCGGCGTGGTGGACCTGGTGGAGCTGGGCCTCAAGGAGGCCCGCACCGCGCTGGCCACGGCCGAGCGCGACTTCCACGACGGCAACGCGGCCGCGGCCGCCGGGCGCGCCGACGAGGCGGTGTTTGCCGCGGCCCAGGCCCTGCTCGTCACCGAGGGTGAGGAGGTGCAGCTGGTGCCCGAGGCGGTGGAGAAGTTCACGGAGAAGTTCATCGCCACGGGGCTGCTGCCCGCCGGCCTGTCCCAGGTGTTCTTCGCCCTGGGACGCTACGCCGAGGGCGCGCCGTCCACTGAGGTGGTGGAGGCCCACCTGGAGAAGGCACGCCAGTTCGTGGACGTGTGCGAGACCGCCTACCAGAGCATGGGCAACGAGATGCGCCTGACCAAGCCCATCGGCATCCCGGTGCCCGAGACCGGCGGCAACGGCGGCAACGGGGCCGAGCCGGTCGGCGTGGCCGCGACCCCGGGCCCGGCGGCGGTGGCCACGGCGGCCGCGGACGCCATGCTGGACCTGAAGGGCGTCGCCTGCCCGATGAACTACGTCAAGACCAAGCTGAAGCTGGAGACGATGGCGACCGGCAAGACCCTGGAGGTCATCCTGGACGACGGCGCCCCCATCGAGAACGTGCCCAAGAGCGTGCGGAACGACGGGCACGAGGTTGTCGTGAACGAGCCCCTGGACGACGGGGCGCACCACCGCATCGTGATCCGCAAGGCCTAGGGAACGTCCCCCCATAGGGGTCCCGGGCGGGGAGGCCGGGGACGGCGATGCCGTTTCCGGGTGCGGGCCTTTTTGTACCTTCGGGTATATTGAGAGGTTATGGCCGCCCCGCGTATTGTTCAGCGACCACGCCCCGCCCCGCGACCACGTCCCGCCCACATCCCGCTGCCCGGCCCGGCGTACTTCCTGGCGCCCATTCTGGCGCTTCTGTCGGCGCTGGCGGCCGGTCCGCTGATCGCCCCCCGGGACGCCGCGGCGGCGTTCTTCGGCGAGCCGGGCCCGGCGGTGGAGCTGCACCATTTCCGCAACGGGGTGGACCTGGACTACAGCCAGCGCCAGGTCAACTCCACCCGCTGGAACCCCCGCATCACCCTGCGCACCACCCGGATCGTCGCACGGGAGACCTACGGCGTGTTCGCCTGGGGCGACATGCTGGTGAACGTCTCGGCCATCTTCGGGGTGAGCCGCTCGTCCATCGACTTCGGGGCCGTGAACCTGGGGGACGCCTTCTGGGACACCTACACCCCCGACCTGCTGCGCAACCCGCCCGACTCGGGCATCGCGCCCCTGCGTTTCGGCGAGTCGTACGGCTCCAGCTTCGGGGCCTCGGCCCGGGCGCGCCTGTTCCGCCTGGGGAGCTTCCCCATCGCCGGGGGCGCCCAGCTGATCTACTCCCAGAACTCCGACACCGGCCAGCCGGCCATGCGGATGCGCTCCAACGACTGGGACTTCTGGCTGGGGACCCAGTGGAAACAGCCCCACCTGAGTTTCTACACGGGCGTCGACGCGTCTATCCTGATCGGGGAGGTGAGCCTGCCCAACCAGGCCTCCGACCTCGACCAGGCCCAGACCCTCGGGGTGTTCGGCGGGCTGAAGATGATCTTCTACCGCCACCTCTTGTTCACCACCGAGCTGCGCCTGATCAACCAGACCGCCCTGACCGGCCAGATGGTCTATGAGTACTGAAGCCCGCATGCGCGTCCAGCGCCGCAACCGCCGCAGCCGGGGCGGCACGTCGCCGCGCCGCATCCTGTGGTGGGGCGGCCTGGGGCTGTTCTGCGCCTACCTGCTGTTCTTCCTGGTGTTCGGCCGGATGGGGCTGGTGGCGCACCTGCGCCTGAAGGACGAGGCCGGGCGGATCGAGGGCGAGATCACCAAGGTGGAGGGCGAGATCGACGTCCTCGCCCGCCGGGTGGACGCCCTCAACCGCGACCCCCACACGATCGAGCGCCTGGCCCGGGAGCGCCTCGGCATGGTCCACCCGGGCGAGACCGTGTTCCTGTTCGACGGCACCGGCCGTGCTCCCGACTCTTCGGCCGCCACCCCCGAATCCCCGCCCCCCGTCCCCGGCCCGTGACCGGGCCCCTGCATGTCGCCTTCCTCTGGCACATGCACCAGCCCTACTACAAGGACCTGGTGGCGGACCGGTACGTCCTGCCGTGGGTCCTCCTGCACGGCACCAAGGACTACCACGACATGGTCCAGGTGCTGGAGGGCTACCCCGGCATCCGCCAGACCTTCAATCTGGTCCCCTCGCTCCTTGCCCAGATCGCCGACTACGCCGAGGGCCGCGCCCGCGACGGCTACGTCGACCTGACCCTGCGGGACGCGGCGTCCCTCTCGGACGAGGAGAAGGTCCGGCTGCTCACGGACTTCTTCCACGCCCACCCGCCGACGATGATCCAGCCCCACCCGCGCTACCGCGACCTGCTCACCAAGCGCGGGCCGGACGCGGAGCCCGAGCGCCTCGCCCGGGCGGCGCGCTACTTCAGCGCGCAGGACCTGACCGATCTGCAGGTGTGGTTCAACCTGGCCTGGGTGGACCCCACGTTCCACCGCTCCGACCCCACGATCCGGGGCCTCGTCGACAAGGGGCGCGACTTCACCGCCGCCGACAAGCACGCCCTGGTGGAGCGCCAGCGGGCGATCCTCGGCATGATCGTCCCGGCCTACCGGGCGGGCCTGGAGCGCGGCCAGGTGGAGCTGACGACCACGCCCTTCTACCACCCGATCCTGCCCCTGCTGTGCGACACGGACGTCGCCCGCGAGGCCCTGCCCCACGCCCCGCTGCCCACGGCCTTCCGCCACCCGGAGGACGCGGAGGAGCAGGTTCGGCGGGCGGTGCGGTATCACACGGACCTGTTCGGCCGGGCGCCGCGCGGGATGTGGCCGTCGGAGGGTTCGGTGTCGGAGGCCATCCTGCCGATCGCGGCCCGGGCGGGGATCGAGTGGATCGCCACGGACGAGGAAGTCCTGCGCGCCTCCCAGCGCCTGGCGCCGCCCGCCGCCGGGGACCACTTCCGGCCTTATTTGCTCGAACGTGACGGCGCCCGGCTCTCCATCCTGTTCCGCGACCACCGCCTGTCGGACCGGATCGGCTTCGACTACGCCACCTGGGACCCGGAGGACGCGGCCGCGGACTTTGCCGCCGCCCTGCACCGCATCCGCCGCAGCCTGGGGGGCGCCGACCGGCCGCCCCTGGTGAGCCTGATCCTGGACGGCGAGAACTGCTGGGAGTACTACCCGGGCGACGGCGAGGACTTCCTGCACGCCCTCTACCGGCGCCTGGAGGCCGACCCCGACCTGGTCTGCACCACGGTCTCGGGCCACCTGGACGACCACCCGCCGGGCGACCGTCTTCCCCGGCTGTTCGCCGGGTCGTGGATCCATCACGACTTCGAGATCTGGATCGGGCGCGAGGAGGACAACCTGGCCTGGGAGCGGCTGCGGGAGACGCGCGAGGCCCTGGCGGCGTTCGCCGCCGAGCCGCCCGAGGGGCTCGACCCGGAGCGTCTGCGGATGGCGTGGGAGGCGCTCTACATCGCCGAGGGAAGCGACTGGTGCTGGTGGTACGGGGGCCAGCACGCCGGGATGCTGGCCGAGTTCGACGCCCTGTTCCGGCGCCACCTGATGAACGTGTACGAGCGCATCGGCCTGCCGGTCCCGGACGCCCTCGAGGTACCGATCCTCCGGCAGGTCAAGGAGGTCACGCCGACCCGGCCCGGAGCGGACTTCGTCACCCCCGAGATCGACGGCCGGGTGGGGAGCTACTTCGAGTGGCTGCCCGCGGCCCTGCTCGACATGGCCGCGGGCGGCGGGGGCGCCATGCACCCGGCCGGGCACCGGGTGGCGCGCCTCCACTACGGCTTCGACGCGGCGAACCTCTACCTGCGCCTGGACCTGATGCCCGACGCGGGGGCCCCGGACCCGGAGCGCATCGCCTTCTCCATCCACTTCCTGGCCCCCGGGGAGGCCCGCCTCGACCTGCGTCTGGACGGCGGCGGCTGCACCGTCCGGCGCTTCGAGCGCGCGGACGGGGAGTGGGCCGAGCGCCCCTTCGCGGGCGAGGCCGCGTTCGACGAGGTGGTGGAGCTGGGGGTGCCGTTCGCGGCCATGGGCTGGCGGCCCGGGGGCGAGGTGCACCTGTTCGTGCGGGTGCTGGAGGACGGCGGCGAGCGCGAGCGCTGGCCGGTCCAGGGGTACCTGGCGGTGCACCTGCCGGACGCCGACTACGAGGCCGCGCGCTGGTACGTGTGAGGCGGGCGTGATCCCGATCCGCGACGACAACCCGGTGCGGATCGTGGCCTTCGTCACCTGGGGCCTGATCGGCCTGAACGTCGCGGCCTTCGTCATGCAGCTCGCGAGCGGCCCGAACGTGGCCCGGGTGGTCTACGACCTGGGGGCCGTCCCGGCCTTCCTGACCGGCCGGGAGCCGGGGGCCGCGCCGCCGTGGCTGTGGGTGACGCCGGTCACGTCCCTGTTCCTGCACGGGGGCCTGTTGCACCTGGGCGGGAACATGCTGTACCTGTGGATCTTCGGCAACAACGTCGAGGAGGCCATGGGGCACGGGCGGTTCCTGGTTTTCTATTTGATTTGCGGGGTTCTGGCGACGGCGGGGCACGTCCTGTCCAACCCCGGGTCCGACTTGCCCGTGATCGGCGCCAGCGGGGCCATCTCGGGGGTGCTGGCGGCGTATCTCCTGCTGTACCCGCACGCCCGGGTACTGACTCTGATACCCTTGGGCTTCTTCACCCGGCTGGTGTATATACCCGCCGTCATCCTGCTGGGGTTCTGGATCCTGCTGCAGGTCGTGAGCGGGCTCCTGACCCCGCGGGAGGCCGCCGGAGTCGCCTGGTTCGCCCACATCGGCGGCTTTGTGGCGGGACTGGCGCTGGTGGCGCCCTTCAAGCGGCGCGGCGTGCGCCTGCTGGGGCGCTGAGGGATTTGGCCGAGGGTGAAATAAGGGGCGGCCCCGGGCGGTTTTCGATTGCGGGCCCGGGCCGCTCCGCGTGCAGGCCGTCATGACCGACGCGGAACGCCAACGACAGTTCGAGAAGGAGGTGCTCGTCCACCTGGACGCCCTGTACCGGACCGCGCACCGGCTTACGGGTCACCGGGAGGAGGCCGAGGAGCTCGTGCAGGAGACGTTCTTGAGGGCCTATCGCGCGTTCGACCGTTACGAGCCCGGGACCAACGCCCGGGCGTGGGCGTTTCGCATCCTGCGCAACACGTTCCTCAACCAGGTCGAGCGCCGCAAGCGGGAGTACGGCGCCGTCCCCCTGGACGACGTGGAGCCCGTGCTGGGGGCGGAGGATCCGGACCTGGGGCTGTCCCCGGACACCTACGAGGAACTGCTCGGCCGGGTGCTGGAGGACGACGTGCGCGACGCCCTGATGGCCCTGCCCGAGGCCTACCGCACGGTGGTGGTCCTGGCCGACATGGAAGGCCTGGCGTACAAGGAGATCGCGGAGATCGTGGACATTCCCATCGGCACCGTCATGTCGCGCCTGTTCCGGGGCCGCCGGACCCTGCGGCGCGACCTGGTGGAGGCGGCGCGCCGCCACGGCATCGGGCCCGGCGCGGCCCGCTCGGCCACATAGGCGGGGAGGGATGACCGCACCCGACTGCAACGAGGCCGCCCGCCTCATCACCGGCCTGGTGGACGGGGAGCTGGGGGTGGAGGACGTGGCCCGGGTCCGCGACCACATCGCCCGCTGCGACGACTGCGCCGCCCGCCACCGCATGGAGGCGCGCCTGAAGGACTTCCTGCGCGCCCGCGCCGGCGACGTGCGGGCGGCCCCCGACCTGGGGGTCCGGGTGCGGGCCGCACTCGCCCGGGTCGCCGAAGTCGAACCGGCCGAGGCGTTTCGCCCCGCCGCCGCCGTCCCGGGCCGTGGTCCGGCCCGTACCCCGGCCGGTGGAATCTTCGGCGGGCAGACCTTCGGCGAGCGGGTCCGGAGCCGCTGGCTTCCCTTGAGCGTCCTCACCGCGGCCCTGGTGGGCATGACGGGCATGTGGATCACCCTGGAGACCCGCGGCGCCGGCGGCGGCGCCTCGCCCTTCATGGAGGCCCTGGCGGGCGTCCACTACGCCGCCACCCAGGCCGGCATCTTCCAGGTCCGCACCCAGGACCCGGAGGAGCTCTCGGCCTGGCTCAGCGACCACGTGGGCCATCCCGTCACCGTGCCGGCCCTGACCGAGCTGGGCCTGACCCCGGCCGGCGGGCGGGTGGTGGACATCGACGGCCGGCACCTGCCCATGGCCCTCTACCGCGACTACGTGGGGGGCCGGCCCGACCTGACGCTGGTGGCCGCCGGGCACGAGGTGGCCTTCTCGCCCGAGGGGTGGCACACCGCCCAGGAGTGGGGCCGGCGCGTGCACCACGCCCGGGTCCGGGGCGAGGACATGGCCGTCTACGACGACGGCCAGACGCTCTGGATCCTCGTCTCCACCGGCGGCGAGGACGCGATGACCCTGGCCACCCGGGCCGTGGCCGACGCCGTCTCGGTCGTCTCCGCCGACCTGGAACCCGCCGCGACGATCCGCTAGAATGCCCCTCCGTTCGGGGCGCCGCGGGGTCCGCCCGCAGCGCCCCGTGCGAGCAGACGGCCGAGCGGCATCGCCGGTGAGCCGGATCATCGCCATCAACCCCGTCACCCCTCAGGAACGGCTGCTCCGGCAGGTGGTGGCGGTCCTCGAGCAGGGGGGCGTGATCGCCTATCCCACGGACACGACCTACGGCGTCGGCTGCGACATCCTGAGCGGAAAGGCAATCGAGCGCATCTACCGGCTGAAGGGCAAGAGCCGCAAGGACACCCTCTCGTTCGTCTGCGCCGACCTGAGCCACCTGGCGGACTACGCGGTGGTCAGCAACGCGGGCTTCCGCCTGATGAAGCGCCTCCTGCCCGGGCCCTATACCTTCGTGCTCAAGTCCACCAAGCTGCCGCCCCGGGTCCTGCAGACGAGCCAGAAGACGGTGGGCATCCGGGTGCCCGACCACCCGATCCCCCTGGCCCTGGTCCGGATGCTGGGGCGCCCCATCGTCAACACCACGGCGAACCGCTCCGGCGGGCCGCCCTTCATCCACGCGGAGGACATCGACGAGGTGCTGGGACACGGAATCGACCTGATCATCGACGGGGGCCCCATCGCGGGGGCGCTCTCCACGGTGGTCGCCATCGAAGGCGAGGAGGTGAACGTGCTGCGTGAAGGCAAGGGAATGGAGGCCCTGGCGTGAGCGGGACGGCGCGCACGAGGCGCCGGCTCCGCGCGTGGACGCTGCCGGTCGCGGCCCTGCTCCTGGCGGCGGGGGTTGCCACGGCCGCCCGGGCGGCGAGCCTCACGGCCAAGGCGGTGGTCGTCATGGACGCGAACACGGGCCAGGTGGTGGAGGAGGAGAACGGCGACCTCAAGGTCGGCCCGGCGAGCCTCGCCAAGATGATGACCCTCTACCTGATCTACACCGCCGTGGCCGAGGGCCAGGCGAAGTGGGACGACCAGGTGTGGGTCAGCGAGAAGGCCTGGCGCACCGGCGGCTCCAAGATGTTCATACGGGAGGGCGACAAGATCCCCCTGTCCGACCTGGCCCACGGCATCGCCATCGTGTCGGGCAACGACGCCTGCATCGCCGTGGCGGAGCACCTGTCGGGGTCGGAGGAGGCGTTCGTCGCCTGGATGAACGAGGAGGCAACGAAGTTGGGCCTGGCGGACACCCACTTCGGCACCGCCACGGGCCTGCCCACGGCCGAGGAGCACACCACGGCGCGCGACATGGCCACCCTGGCGCGGCACCTGATCATGGACTTCCCCCAGTCCA
Organism: uncultured Nitrospirales bacterium; assembly: GCA_964528115.1. Classification (GTDB taxonomy): domain Bacteria; phylum Nitrospirota; class JACRHL01; order JACRHL01; family JACRHL01; genus CAZGRJ01. The sequence goes on along the minus strand of CAZGRJ010000016.1, from coordinate 14,363 downwards.
TCGAGCTGCTCTCCACCAAGAGCTTCACCCACGAGGGCATCACCCAGCCGAACCGCAACGGCCTGTTGTGGCGCGACCTGGGGGTGGACGGGGTGAAGACCGGCCACACCGAGGAGTCGGGCTTCCACCTGGTGGCGTCCGCCAAGCACGACGACGAGCGCTTCATCGTGGCGGTGATGGGGGCCGACAGCGAGAAGGGGCGCGAGATGATCGCCCAGCGCTACCTGATGGAGGCGTTCCGCAAGTACGTCACCGTCCGGCCCCTGGACCCGGCGGTGCCGGTGGCCCAGCTCGTGGTCTGGAAGGGCCGCACCAACACCCTGGACGCCGTGCCCGTGGGGACCGGCGCCCTGACCGTGGCCCGGGGCGAGGAGGACAAAGTCTCCCTCGAGCCCGAGGTCGGGGAGGTGGTGGCCCCGATCCACAAAGGCGACCAGGTCGGCAAGGTCAAGGTGATGAAGGGCGACCAGGTGATGGAGGAGGTGAACCTGGTGGCGGCCGAGGACGTGCCCCCCGCCGGCTTCTTCAAGCGCCTCTGGCACGCCATCGTCCTGGCCTTCCGCCACTTCCTGGACGTGCTCTTTTAGCTGCCGCGTCCCGGTCCCTCCGGGGGCCGGGGTGCGCTATACTGACGGCCCCGGGGGCGAACGCGGTCGGACGCTTCGCCCCCCCTTTCCGCGGATATTTTGGGCATGGTGCTGCTCGAGTTCTCGATGACCCCGCTCGGCAAGGGGGAGGGCGTGAGCCCTTACGTGGCCCGGTCCATCGACATCGTGGACCGCAGCGGCCTGAAGTACCGCCTGACCCCCATGGGCACGATCCTGGAGGGGGAGTGGGACGACGTCATGCGGGTGGTGCGCGAGTGCCACGAGCGCATGCTTGAGGACTGCGACCGCATCACGACGAGCATCCGGATCGACTACCGCGCCGGCGCCTCCGGGCGCCTCGAATCCAAGATCCGGTCGGTGGAGGAGAAGCTGGGGCGCCGGCTCGAGACCTGAGCCCCGGCGCACGCATACAGGAGCATCGATGGAGATCAAGACCCTGTCCGGACTGGCCGCGTTCCAGCCGGAGAAGATGAAGAAGGTGAACCTCTTTTCGACGGCGCGGGTCATGAGCGACCTCTACTGCCTGGAGCCGGGCCAGGCCCAGAAGGTTCACGCCCACGACGGCGAGGACAAGATCTACTGCGTGCTCTCCGGCCAGGGCACGGTCACCGTGGGGGACGACACGGCCGCCATCGGCGCGGGCCAGATCGTCATCGCCCCGGCCGGCAAGCCCCACGGCCTGACCAACGGCGCGGACGGCCGCATGGAGGTGCTCGTGTTCATGGCCCCCAACAGCCACTTCGAGGGCGGCGGACATGGGCATGAACATGGCCACGGCCACGG
>CAZGRJ010000016.1:0-12872 GCA_964528115.1 uncultured Nitrospirales bacterium | reverse complement strand
GGCCACGGCCACGGGCATGGCCACAGCCACGGGTGACCGCCCGGGTGGCCGGGACACGGACGGATGACGGGCGGCTCCGGGCCGGACGAGCCCCCCGCGGGGGCGCCCCCCAAGGATGGGGAGCCGGATGCGGCGCCGCAGCCGGAGGAGCCCGGTCCCACGGTCACCTGCCCGTCCTGCGGCTCGGCGTTCGAGCGCCGCACCCTGAAGGAGACCTGCCGCTACGAGCCGGGCCAGGGCTACCGATGTCCCAACTGCAACCACATCCTGGTGCGCGAGGCGGCGAGTGAGTGACACCCCCCTGCGCGACCTGGCCCGGCGCGTGGTCGAGCGCGCCGTGGCCCTCGGAGGCACCGCCGCCGACGCCTTCGCCGCCGAGTCGGACGCCTTCTCGGTCCAGGTGCGCCTGGGCGACGTGGAGACGACCACCGGCGAGCGCAACAAGGGCCTCGGCCTGCGCGTCTTCCACGGCACCCGCTCCGCCACCGCGTCCACCTCGGACCTCTCGCCCGACGCCGTGGAGCGCTTCGTCGCCGGCACCGTGGAGCTCGCCCGCCTGACCCAGGAGGACCCGTTCGCGGGCCTGCCGGACGGCCCCCCCGCCACCGTCGAAAACGGGCTGGAGCTGACCGACGGCGGCACGGCGCTGCCCATCGCCGAGCGCATCGACCTGGCCCGCCGGGCCGAGGCCGCGGCCCTGGCGGCGGACCCGCGCATCGACAACTCGGAGGGGGCGTCCTTCGACGCGAGCACGGGCGAGGTGGCCTACGCCCGCTCGGACGGCTTCTCGGGCGGCTACGCGACCTCGTCCTACGGCATCGCCGTGGCCCCCGTGGCGCGCGAGAACGGCTCCATGCAGCGCGACTACTGGTACGACGCCGCCCGCCACTTCCACGACCTGGCCGACCCGGAGAGCCTGGGCCGGGAGGCCGCGCGCCGCGTTCTGCGCCGCCTGGGGGGGCGCCAGGTGGCCACCTGCAAGGTGCCGGTCGTGTTCGACCCGGAGACGGCCGCCAGCCTGCTCTCCCACCTGGCCTCCGCCGTGTCCGGCGGGAGCGTGTACCGCAAGGCATCGTTCCTCGCGGGGCGCCTGGGGGAGACTGTGGCGAGCCCGAACGTCACCGTGGTGGACGACGCCCGCCGTCCGCGCGGCCTGGGCTCGCGCCCCTTCGACGGCGAGGGGGTGCCGGCGGCGCGCCACGTGGTGGTCGAGCGGGGCGTCCTGCGGACGTACCTGCTGGACAGCTACGCCGCCCGCAAGCTGTCCCTCGAAACCACCGGCAACGCCCGCCGCGGCCTGGGCTCGGGCCCCTCGGCCGGGGCGACAAATTTCTACCTGGAGCCCGGCACGGACAGCCCGGAGGCGATCATCGCGTCGGTGCCGTCCGGGCTCTACGTGACCGAGCTGATCGGCTTCGGCGTCAACGGCGTGACCGGCGACTACTCGCGCGGGGCGGCCGGGATCTGGATCGAGAACGGCGAACTCGCCTACCCGGTGGAGGAGGTCACGATCTCAGGCAACCTCGTTACTATGCTGCACGACATCGAGATGGTGGGCGACGACCTGAAGTTCCGCGGCCGGGTGGCGGCACCCACGGTGAAGATCGGCCGGATGACCGTGGCGGGCAGCTGACGTGGGCGACTTCGACAACATGGGCGGGGGAATGCTCGAGGTCGAGGGGCTCACCAAGTGGTTCGGCGGCGTCGCCGTCCTGGACGACGTGTCGTTCACGGTGGGCGAGGGCGAGGTGGTGGGCCTCCTGGGCGAGAACGGCGCCGGCAAGACCACCACCCTGCGCCTGCTCTCCGGGGCCCTCTACCCCACGGCGGGGCGCATCACGATCGGCGGGCGCGACCTGATCAAGTCGCCCCTGGCGGCCAAGCGCAAGGTGGGCTACCTGCCCGAGCAGCTGCCCCTCGATACCGGCATGCGGGTCGAGCCCTACCTGCACTACGTGGCGCGCCTGCGCGGCCTCTCCCGGCGCGAGCGGGCCGAGGGGGTGCGGCACGTCCTGGCGGTCTGCCGCCTGGACGAGGTGGCCGACCGCAACATCGGGGCCCTCTCCCGCGGCCTCAAGATGCGCGTGGCCCTGGCCCAGGCCCTGGTCCACAACCCGGAGCTGGTGCTCCTGGACGAGCCCACGGCCGGCCTGGACCCGCAGCAGGTGCTCAACATGCGGGAGCTGATCCTGTCCCTCTCGGGCCACCACACGATCCTGTTCTCGAGCCACAACCTGACCGAGGTCTCCGAGTGCTGCAACCGGGTGGTGCTCCTGAAGGGCGGTCGGGTGGCGGCGGAGGACGCCCTGGCCGCCCTGGAGGGCCGGGCCGGGGAGACCCGCATGCTGCGCCTGCGCCTCTCCCAGGCCCCGGAGGACCCGTGCGGCGAGCTGTCGCACATGCCGGACGTGATCCTGGCCGAGCCCGCCGACGGCGCCGTCCCCGGCACCGTCATGGTGACGGTCAAGCCGGTGGAGGGGGTGCGCGAGCGCCTCGCCGCCGAGGTCACGGGCAAGGGCTGGGGGCTGTGCGAGCTGGTGGAGGTGACGGAGTCCCTGGCGGAGGTGTTCCAGCGCCACGCCGAGGAGCGGGAGGAGATCCCGACCGAGTGAGCGTTTCAAGATGAACGCGGCCATCGGCATCTACCTGCGCGAGCTGGGGCGGATCGGCGCCGGCAGCGCCACGGTCATCGCCCTGCCCCTGGGGCTCGCCTGGGCCGCCTGGGCGCGCTACGCGGGCCTCGGCCCCGCCACGAACGTGGACCCGACCGACGCGGCGTTCCGCTCCACGGCCCTGGTCCTGGCGGCCCTCACGGTCTGGGCCGCGGCCCCGGCCCTGGCCTCGGAGCGGGCCGAGGGCACCTCGGCCCTGTGGGCCATCAGCCCGGTGCGGCCGGGAGCCGTCCTCGTGGGCAAGGTGATGGCCCTGCTCACCTTCGCCGCGGCGGCCGGGGCGCTCCTCCTGGTGCCGCCCCTGTGGGGCGCGTTCGAGGCGGCCGACCTGGCCTGGCCGCGCCTGGGGGCGGGGGCGGTGGGACTCCTGGAGCTGTGCCTGGTGGCGGCGTCGGTGACGCTCCTGGCCTCGGCCCTGGCGCGCCACTTCTCCACCGCCTTCGCCTGGGGCCTCGGCATCCTGTGCCTGTGGGTGTGGGGCAACGACGTCCTAGCCCGCGCCGCGGCCGCCCTCGGCACGCTGTTGCCGCACACCCTGGCGCCGGCCCTGTCGGGGGTCTTCGACCCGGTGGCGGGGTGGGGCGGCAAGGCGGTGCTCTACCCGCTCTTCCTGGGCTGGGTGGACCTGGGGGCGGTGGCCGGCATGACGGCCGCCGCCGTGCTGGCCCTGGTGGCCTGCCATCAGGTGGTGGCCTCCGAGCGGTGGCGCGGGTGAGCGTCGCGTCCGGCAAGGCGCTCCTCTCGGGGCGGGCCCTCCTGGTGCTGGCCGCATGGGCGGCGGTGACCGGCTGGGGCGCCTGGGGCCTGCACCGCATGGGCCTGGCGTGGGACGGCTCGGGCCACGGCCTGTCGGACGCCATCGCCCTGACCGCCGAGACCCGCCCCGACGCCGAGGTGACCCTGGTGGGCACCGCCGCCGTGGAACGCCTGCTCGTGCCCGTGGCGCGCCACACCGGGCGCCTCCGGGTGCGCCGGGTGGACCCCCTGACCCTGGCCGCCCGGCCCCCCCTGGGCCCGGTGGTGCCGGTGCCGGGCGACGTGCAGGTGCGGGCCGGGGCGAGCTGGCTCCTGCTGCACGACCCGGACCTGCCCGCCGTCATGGCCGCCCTCGCCGCCACCTCCGCCCCGGACCCGCCCGAGGGCTTAGGCGCGCCGCCCCTGGAGGGCTTCGAGGCCAGCGAGGTGGGCGAGCGCCCGCCCGCGGCCCCGGCCGGGGGCCGTGCCCGGGCCATGGTGTGGGCCATGACCGGGCTCCTCCTGCCCGCCACCGTGGCCGTGGGGGGCGTGGTCTGGTACGCGCGCCGGAGGGGGCGGTGATTCCCGTCGTCCGGCTCGGCGCCGCCCTCCTGTGGGCGCTCCTGCTCCCGGTCCTCCCGGCGGCGGCCGCGACCGTGGCCCCGGACGGGGAGGCGCCGCCGCCCCCTCCCGCGGAGATGCCCGCGCCGCCCGCCGAACCCGCCGCCGCGGCCACGCCGGAGGTGCCCGAGGAGGTCCCGTCCTCCGATGCCCTGTTCCGCGAGAGCGGCCCGCCCGTTGTCATTGCCGAGGGCGACGCCCGGGTGGAGGTGACGCAGATCGGCAACCGCTGGTGGGTCACGGGCACCGACGGCCGGCGCCGCCTGGCGGACGTGAAGCGGGTGCGGGCCCTCATGAACTACCTGGACGGCCTCGCGACGGTGCGCCCGGTGGCCGACTTCGGCCGCCCCCGGCCCGACGCCTTCGCCGATCCCCTGACGATCACCCGGGGCAAGGACGCCGTGCGCTTAGGGGGGCCGAGCCGCATCCCGGGCCTGTCCTACGTGCGCCGGGGCGACGGGCGCCTCTACCTGATGCGCCCCGTCTCCCTGGACCCCGCCACCCTCAACCTGGTGGACCGGCGCCTGTTCCCGGACGGCCTGGGGGCCATCGACGAGATCGACCTGACCGGGCCCGACCTGGCCGTCCACGTCACCCGCCGGTTCGGCCCGTGGCGCCTGACCGCGCCCACCCCGTCGGCCGCCGACGGCCGGGCGGTGGACCGCTGGCTCGCCCGGCTCGGGGCCCTGAAGGGCGACCCGGCGCCGTCCGTGCCGCCCGCCGACGCCTCCTACCAGGTGGTGGCCACGGCCACCGACGGGCGCGCCCTCCAGCTCACCCTGGCCCCGGACGGCCGGGTGGTCCTGGGGGACGTGGCGTTCGAGGTGGACGGCGGCACGAAGACCCTGATTCCGGCGCGCTTCGACTGGATGGACAAGCGGGTCCTGAACATCCCGGGCGACGCCATCACGGGCATCCAGGTGCAGCAGGCCGAGCGCACCGTCGTCCTGACCCGCCGCGGCGCCGGGCCCTGGTTCGAGAAGGACACCGGCCGGGTCTACCGGACCTGGGGCGAGGAGCTCTTTACGCTCCTCACGCCCCTGCCGGCGATCGGCCTGTGGGGCGACGCGGCGGACGCCCTGGGCACCGCCCAGGTGGAGGTGCGCCTGTGGAAGGACCGGAACCTGGTCGACACCATCGAGCTGTGGATGGGGCCGGACGGGCGCTGGTGGGCCCGGGGCGGCGGCGGCGTGGCCGTGTACCAGATCGCCGACGACCTGCCGGCGCACCTCGCCCGGCTCTTCTGAAAGACTTGGGTCGGCAGCGGCGGGCGCCGAAAGGGGGAGGCGGCCCGGCGGCGCCGTGTGACCGCGCCGGCGGCGCCGCGAGACCAGGAGGGTGGGTGCGACTCGATCCCCGCAAGATCGCCATGGTGGCGGCCCTCGCCGCCCTCGTGGGGGCTCTGTACCACGGCGTCCTGCCCGACCTGGTCCTGGACTGGTGGCAGCGGCCGGACGACTCCCACGGCTTCCTCGTGCCCCTGGTATCGCTCTACGTGGCCTACGGGCGCCGCGACATGCTGGCCCGCCTGCCGGTGCGCCCGGCCGTGGGGGGCGGCGTCCTGCTGGTGCTGGGGATCCTGGCCCTGGCGGCGGGCGAGGTGGGGGCGGTGCAGTACGTGGAGCGCGTCTCCATCCTGGGGGTCCTGGCGGGCCTGATCGCCTTCAACCTGGGGTGGGTGCAGCTCAGGGCCCTGGCCTTCCCGGTCCTGTACCTCCTCCTGGCGATCCCGCCCCCCGCCATCGTGTTCAACGCCATCGCCTTCCCGCTCCAGCTCCTGGCGGCGAAGGGGGCGGAGCAGGTGCTGTTCGCGCTGGACATCCCGGTCCTGCGCGAGGGCAACATCATCCAGCTGGCCCACACCACCCTGGAGGTGGCCGAGGCGTGCAGCGGCATCCGCTCCCTCGTGTCGCTGGTGGCCCTGGCGCTGTGCATCGCGTTCCTGTTCCACAAGGGGTGGATCGCGCGCACGGTGCTGAGCGTCTCGGCCGTGCCCATCGCGGTGGTCACCAACGTGGCCCGGGTGGCGGGGACGGGGGTGCTGGCGCAGCACTTCGGGCCCGAGGTGGCCGAGGGCTTCTACCACAGCTTCTCGGGCTGGTTCCTGTTCATGACGGCCCTGGCGCTGCTGGCGCTGGAGAGCCTGCTCATCCGCCGCCTGGAGCGGCGCGGCACCGGAGCGGGCGGAGGGCGGACCCGTGCGGCGTGAGTTCTGGATCTCCGTGGCCGTCCTCGCGGCGGGCATCTTCCTGGTGGGCCACACCGCCACCCCGGAGGTGCGGGCCGACCGCTTCGCCCTGGCGAGCCTGCCGCGCACCATCGACGGGCGGTACGCGAGCGACGACCCGATCGCCCCCCGCGTCCTGGAGAAGCTGGGCCTGACGGACTACGTCTCGCGTTCCTACGACGCCCCGGACCGGCGCGAGGTGCAGGTCTACATCGGCTACTACGCCAGCCAGCGCACCGGGGCGACGTACCATTCGCCGCGCAACTGCCTGCCGGGCAGCGGCTGGCAGATCCTGGAGAGCGGCACCGCCCCGGTCAAGGGCCCCTACGGACGGCCCGCCACGGTCAACCAGATGCTGATCGGCAAGGGCACCGACCGGTACGTGGCCCTGTACTGGTACCAGGACCGGGGCCGGGTGGTGGCGAACGAGTACCTCGCGCGCGTCTACCTGGTGTGGGACGCCGCCACCCGCCACCGCACGGACGGCGCCCTGGTGCGGGTGCTGGTGCCGGCCCACGTCGGCGAGGACGACATCGCCGCCGCCCGGACCCTCGCCCACCAGTTTGCCGACGACCTCATGCCGCTCCTGCCGGCCTATCTGCCGAGCTAGGCTGTTTCCCGAGTCAGACGTTCGCGCGGGCCCGAGGCCTCACCTCCCGCCCACCGTGAACATCTCGCCGCTGCCGCGCTCGAACGCGGTGACGTTCGCGAGGGTGGTCTCGGCGATGGCGCGCAGGGCCTCCTCGGTGAAGAACCCCTGGTGCGCCGTGACCACTACGTTGGGGAAGGTGAGCAGGCGCATGAAGACGTCGTCCTTCACCACCGTGAGGGACCGGTCCTCGAAGAACAGGTCCTCCTCCTCCTCGTACACGTCCAGCCCCAGGTGGCCCAGGTGGCCGGTCTTGAGGGCGGCGATCACGGCCCGGGTGTCGATGAGCGCCCCGCGCCCGGTGTTGATGAGCATGGCCCCGCGCTTCATGAGGGACAGGCGGTGCCGGTCCACCATGTGGCGGGTCTCGGGGGTCAGGGGGCAGTGGAGGGAGACGATGTCGGCGGTCCGGAACAGGTCGTCCAGGTCCGTGTAGCGCATCCCCAGGGCCTCGCACTCCGGGCTCGGGGCCACGTCGTAGCCCACCAGGTCGCAGCCGAAGCCCCGCATGATGCGCGCGAACACGGCCCCGATCCGGCCCGTGCCCACGACCCCCACGGTGCGCGTGCACAAATCGAAGCCCATCAGGCCGTGCAGCGAGAAGTTGGCCTCCCGCACCCGGGCGTAGGCCCGGTGGAACTTGCGGTCCAGGGTGAGGATCAGCCCGGCGGCGTGCTCCGCCACGGCGTGGGGGGAGTAGGCGGGCACCCGGCAGACGGTCAGCCCGAGCGCGGCCGCGGCCTGCGTATCCACGTGGTTGAAGCCCGCCGATCGCAGGGCGATCAGGCGCGTGCCGCCGTCCGCCAGGATGCCCAGCACCTCCCGGTCCAGGTGGTCGCTCACGAACGCGCACACGCACGGCACCCCCGCCGCCAGGACCGCCGTGCCCGGCGTCAGGTGGGCCTCGTAGAAGGTCAGGCCGTGGCCGTGGGCCTTGTTGGCGCCCTCGAGGTGCTCGCGGTCGTAGGGCTTGGTGCTGAAGACGGCGATCTGCATGGGATCGCCCCAATGTCGCGCAATCCCGGCCCCTGGGCAAGGCCGGGGGGACGGCGGGCGCCGGCGCGAACGGCCGGCGCCCGCCTGGGGTCTCACCCCCGGGTGGCGACGTAGATGTAGTTGACCGGGTCGTGCGCCGGCTCGTGCACGACGACCCCCGCGAAGCCCGCCTCGCCCAGCATGCGCTCGGCGGTCTCCCGGCCCCACACGGCGCCGAGCCCCATGCCCCCCTGGGCCAGGGACACCGTCATGCAGTGCATGCAGCTGATGGTGTAGAGGTACGGCCCCAGGGGATGGTCGGCGTTGTCGTGCACGTGGCTGTGGGCCCGGATGTCCTGCATCAGGAACGTCCCGCCGGGCTTCAGAGCCGCGGCGATCCCGCCCAGGACGAGGTCGGGCCGGGCCTGGTCGTGGATCGCGTCGAACGCGGTGACCAGGTCGTACCGGTCGAACTCCTCCAGCCAGGTCGTGTCCCGCGCCTCGAAGCGCACGTTGGTCGTGCCGTTGCGGGCCGCCTCCGACGTAGCCGACGCGATGGCCTCGGCGGACAGGTCGTAGCCGGTGAAGCGGCTCCGGGGGAAGGTGCGGGCCAGCAGGTTGAGGGCCCGGCCGCTGCCGCACCCCACGTCCAGCACGTCGATCCCGGCGGCCAGACGCTCCGTGAGGCCCGGCGCCAGGGGCAGGATGACGTCCACCAGGGCGGACACCACCGTCTGGCCGCTCTCCTCCGCCATCACCTCGTGGAAGCGGGGATAGGCCTCGTAGGGCACGCCGCCGCCCTCGTGGAAGCACGTCACCACCCGGTCCTCCACGCCCCCCAGGACGCCGATGAACTGGGCCGCGACGGCCAGGTTGTCCGGCCCCCCCGCCCGGGTGAGGTAGTGGGCGTGCTCCGGGGGCAGGGCGTAGTGGTCGGTGGCAGGGTCGTAGGCGACCACGCCGCCGGTGGCCATGGCGCCCAGCCACTCGCGCACGTAGCGCTCGTCCAGGGCCGCCTCGGTGGCGATCTGGGCCGGCGTGGCGGGCGGCAGCACCGCCAGGGTCTCGAACAGCCCGGTGCGGTGGCCCACCGAGGTCATCAGGGCCAGGGCCGCGCCGTTGAGGGTCTCCACCAGCCGGCCCATGAAGGCCTCGGCCTTGGCCGGGTCGAACCCGGGAGTCCATGGGGACGCCGGGGACGCCGACGGAACCGTGTCGGTGTCCGTGGCGGGGGTCGTCGTCTGGATGGTCTGGGTCGTGCTCATCGTCGTTCCTCCTCGTCTGGTTGAAAGACCGGCCCGCTACCAACTAGTTGACCGGTCGGTTTATAACTCGGCGAAAAAAAATCAGGTCACGCCGGTCTCCGCCGGCACCAGGAAGCGCCCGTCCCGCACCGGCGCCCCGATCAGGCGCGCGGCGGCGGGGATGAACTGGAGCAGCCAGGCCGCGTCGTTGTAGACCTTGGCGTGGTGGAACAGCCCGCTCTGCAGCGCCACCAGCTGCCGGGCCGCGGCGGTGACGTCCTGGGCCGGGATGGCGCCCGCAGCCACGGCGTCGGCCAGGGCCCGCTCGAAGTACACGGCCTCCTCCTCGTACAGCTGGTGGACCTTGTTGCGGATCCGCACGTCGTCGGCGCCGGCCTCGGCCCCCACGTTGCCGAACGGGCAGCCCTGCTCGGCCTGCCACTGGCCGCCCTTCAGCATGTCCACGTGGTACCCGTGGTTGAGCTCGGCGAAGCGGTTGAGGCGTTCCAGGGGGTGGAGCCCCTTGTCGAAGGCGCTGCCGTAAAGGCCCGCCTGGGCGGCCGCCCACAGGGCGTCCAGGGCCGCCAGGACCAGGTCCTCCTTGGACGGGAAGAAGTGGTAGAAGCTGCCCTTCTTGACCCCCGCCTCCTTGCAGATCCGGTCCACGCTCACGCCGGCGTAGCCGTCCGACCACAGGAGCCGCTGGGTGGTGTCGATGAGGCGCTCGCGCGTGCCGCCGGCGGCCGTTGGGGTCTTATGCGTGTCCGTGCGTGCCATGGTCGTTTCCCCGGTCCCGCCGTGGGCGAGTTGACCGGTTGGTCAAATCCTATCGGAGGGACGCGGGGGCGTCAATACCTTTTTCAAAAAAATTCCGGGGGCGCCCCGGCGGGCGTTCGCGGGACGGTTCAGGGCTCGCGGTGGATGTGGCCGCGCACGGCCATGTAGATCATGGTCCCGACGAACCAGTGGGGCCCGCCCGTGTCGATCAGGACGAGGAGCAGCCCCAGGGGCAGGAAGCCGGGCACGTCGTGCGCCGCCCCCAGGCCCACCAGGACAAACAGGGTGCCCAGCAGCGGCGCGCCGGAGACGTGCTGGATCTGGTCGTCCGGCACCCCCTTGGAGCGCAGGAGCGGCACGCGCAGGAACGACAGGTGGAAGTTGAGGGCGCAGAAGAAGGCCCCCAGGAAGAAGAGAAGATAAAGGAGGACGTCGGTGAGCATACGCCGGCAGACCGATCCCCCCTCCCCCGGTCTTCCCTTCGGCCGGGTTCGCGGCCCCCTTTAAGCGGCGGGTCTCCCGGCCGATGAGGCAGGGGAGGTCCCCACGGCCCTGGCTCAGAGGTTGCGCATGATCGAAAAAGGCCGCGTCGGCGGGTATTTGGGCGCCCTGATCGGCTGCACGGGGTGGATGATCGGCTTCACCGTCGTCTGCCTGGTGAGCGGCAACCTCGACGTCTGGGCCCGCTTCGCCTTCCTCGGCTTCGCCCTGAGCATCGCCATGGGCGGCCTGTTCATCGTCACGAGCGAGCTGACCCTGCGCGCCTTCGGCCCCGGCGGCATGTTCCAGCTTGTCCTGTGGGCGGAGCTGACGTTCTTCATGGGGACGCTCCTCCTGCTCCTGAACCATTGGATTGCCCCCGCCCTCGAGACCTCCCCCGCCATGCTCGACACCCTGCGCGGCATGGGCAGCGTCTACAAGACGAGCGACTTCCTGCCCGGCATGTTTCTGGCGGCCAGCGTGGTCCTCACGGCCGTGGCGGCCTGGCGGCTGATTCGCACAGCGCCGCGTACCGGCGTCTGAAGGGCGCCCCGCCCGTTGTCCCGTCGTCTGGCGACCGCGATCCCCGACGGGTGAAGGGCTGCCCACGGTTCCCGAAAAAAAATGTGGGGAAGACTATAGACAGACCGGTCTGTCTCTGCTACGCTCACACCATGAGCAGCAAGGCACGCATACCCTCAGGCTCGCCCGAGGAGCGGATCACGGCCGTCGCTGCGGACCTGTTCTACACGCAGGGCTACCGCGCCACCGGCGTCAACGAGCTCATCGAGCGGTCGGGCGTCGCCAAGGCGACCTTCTACAGCCACTTCCCCTCCAAGGAGGACGTGGCGGTCGCCTACCTGGAGCAGGCGCGCCAGCAGGAGCTGCGCTACCTGGACGGTTGCCTGTCGGCCGAGACCGATCCGCTCGGGCGCTACCTGTCGGTGGCGAAGTCCATCGGGCCCTGGCTGATCGAGCACGATTACCGCGGCTGCCCTTTCATCAACATGGCGTCCGAGATGCCGGACGCGAACGAGCGCCTGCGCAAGATCGGCATCCGGATGTACAACGAGGCCGAGGCCCTGGTGCAGACCCTCACCCAGGAGCTGATCGCCTCGGACCGGAAGCGATACGGGCAGCTGGACGCCCGGAGGATCAGCAAGGAATACATGGTGATCGTGGCTGGCGGCCTGGCGCTGGCCGGCGTTCACCGCAAGCTATGGCCCGCCGAGCACGCGCTGAACGCCGCGCGTCGCTTGGTCGGGGCCTAGTCGGGCCGGACGCCCGGCGCGGCAGACGGCGATGCCGTCTGTTTTTTTGGCCACTCAACAGACAGACCTGTCTGTCTGTTTTACCCGAAGGAGACACGACATGACCACGACCGTCACATCCACCCCCGTCGTCGACACCGACCGCTACGCCAAGTGCATCGAGGCGTCCAAGCGGGTGCGGTGGGACATCGACGCGGACGTCATCCGCGGCCGCCGGTTCGATCTGGACAGGAAGTTCCTGCCGGACGGCCTTTCGAAGGTGAACGAGCTGGCCTTCCTGACCGGCGAGGAGAAGCGGTGGCTCAGCCAGGTCCAGGGGCGCACCTACGCCAACATGTTCGGCTTGGTGGAGCGGTTCATCTGCGCCAAGACGATGGAGGTGTCCGGCGACCACATCCTGGGGGACCAGGTGGCCCTCGAGGCGCTGGTCCGGTTCAGCGACGAGGAGCTGAAGCACCAGGAGCTGTTCCGCCGCCTGGAAGCCATGGCCGGCGAGCAGATGCCCGCGGGCTACGTCTTCCTCCCGGACCCCAACGAGGTGGCGTCGGTGGTGCTGAGCAAGTCCACCTGGGCGGTGCTCGCCCTCACCCTGCACATCGAGCTGTTCACGCAGGTGCACTACAAGGAGAGCATCGAGCCGGACGTGGAGCTCTCCGAGCTGTGGAAGGACGTCTTCCGGTTCCACTGGATGGAGGAGTCCCAGCACGCGATCATGGACGAGCTGGAGTGGGTCCGCGAGGACGCGGGACTCACCGGGGGCGAGCGCGATCGGGCGGTTACCGACCTGATCGCGCTCGTGGGCGCGGTGGACACGATCCTGCAGGCGCAGGCCGCGCAGGACACCGACTACTTCATTGCCGGCTGCAACCGCGTGATGGGCGAGGCGGAGGCGGCGGCCGTTCAGGAGACGGTGCTGCGGGCTTACCGCTGGCAGTACATCGTCTCGGGGGTGCAGGTCCCGCGCTTCGGCCAGGTGCTGGCCGGTCTGATCACCACGGAACAGGCCGACCGCATCCACGCCGCCCTGGCGCCCCTGATGGCATAGGCGCCGTGGCGCCGAAGCGGGCGGGCGCACCCTCCGGGCGACGGGCGACCCCGATCTCCGAACCCCGGAGGGTGCGTTCCGCTCGCGCCATGGCCTTTCTGCCTCGTGTCGGCTGGAAACATGGTGGCCCCGGCGCGATTCGAACGCACGACCCGCGGTTTAGGAAACCGCTGCTC
>CAZGRJ010000015.1:7123-32711 GCA_964528115.1 uncultured Nitrospirales bacterium | reverse complement strand
CACCCCGATCGACACCGCCTCCGAGACGCTGACCTACGCCAACGACGACGGCGACAAAGTGCTGAATATCGACGAGGTCGACGCCGGAACCGACCTCAAGGCGGAAACCCCCGTGGTCGCGCTGTTCATCGACGCGAGCTACGTGGACTACAAGCCCGGCGACGCCACCGCCGAGGCGAGCAACGTGGAGGACACCCTCAAGGGCGACGGCAACGTCTTCGTGAAGACCTTCTTCGGGATCACCGCCGCCGACTTCGACGCGGCCCTCAACGGGGCCGACGCCATCGCCATCCCGGACCTGAACGCCGACCTCGCGGCGGACATGGACGCGGCGGCCCGGGCGTCGCTTTCGGCGTTCGTGGGTCGGGGCGGCCAGCTGATCGTGTTCCGCGCCAGCACCTTCACCCTGAACCTGCTCAACACCGTGTTCGGCATGGGTACGGGGGCCGGCCCCGTGGACGCGGCGGGCACGGACCGCAACGACGTGGCGGCCTCGGCGACGGAGTTCGCGGGAGCCCCCACGGCCCTGACGGCCAACAACTCCAACACCCTGCTGGCGGCGGGCACGTTCGGGAACCCCATCGGCGAGGTCTACGGCGACGCGGCCGACCCCACAACGGCGAACGCGTCCGTGGCGCGCATCGGCGTCGGGTTCGGGCGCATCGTGTTCCTGGCCTGGAGCTGGTTCGACGCCGCCCCCAGCGGCGGCACCCAGGACGGGGGCTGGGTGGAGGTCCTGCGCGACGCGGCCCACCACATCATGTTCCTCCCCAAGGTGGCCCTGTTCACCAACGAGACCTACGTGGACTCCGTCGGCGGCACCAACGACGAGGAGGCCACCAACGTCCAGGCGGTCCTTGAGGATGCCTCCATTCCGGTCACGCCGTTCACCGAAATCTCGGCCGCCGAGCTGACCAAGTCCCTTCTGGACATGAACGTGGTCGAGATCCCGGAGCTGGAGAACGGCGTCGACCTCTTCGCCGACCTCGACACCGACGCCCGCGACGTGCTGACGGGCTTCGTGCGGGGCGGCGGCACCATGGTGACCCACCTGTCGAACGTCAACACGCTGATGGAGACCCTGGTCAACGGGCTGTTCGGCCTGAGCGTGGCCCAGGGAACGTCCAGCGTCGTCGGCATTTACAGCGCGGGCCCTGCCGCCGACTCCCCGTTTGCCGACGGGCCGGCGTCGCTGCCGGCGAACAACGCCACCCGGTCGCTGACCACCGCGTCCCTGGGCACGAACGGCCGGGCGATCTACGTGGACGGCTCGGGCAACGTCACCGTGGCGGTCTTCCAGATCGGCGCGGGCAAGCTCGTGGTCCTCGGGTGGGACTTCTTCGACGCGGCACCCGTGGGCTCCCTGGACAGCGGCTGGCTGGGGGCCCTCAAGGCGGCGGTCGCGTACGCACCCGGCAAGGTGGCGCTGCTGGCGGACCGGAGCTTCGTGGACTACTTCCCGGGCGCCTCCGGCTCGGAGGCGAGCAACGTGGAGGGCGTGTTCAGCCGGCTGTTCGGGATACCGGTCACGCCATTCAACGGGGTCACCGCGCCGGACCTCGCCGCCGGAATCGGCACGCGGAAGGTCCTGGCGATCCCCGACCAGGAGTTGGGCGGCCTCGCCGCGGGCCTGGACGCGGCCGGGAAGGCGGCCATCCAGGGCTTCGTGGATTCCGGGGGTACCCTGTTGGTGTTCGGCGAGTTCGGCACCACGGTGCCGGAGCTGCTCAACGACGCCGACCTCTTCGGGTTCTCGGTGGCGCGGGGCGCGAATGACGTGGAGCAAGTTCTCGACGCGGCGGCCGCGGCGGGCACCGACTTCGAAGGTGGCCCGACCCCGATCCCGGGGAACGACGGCAACTACACGCTGACCGTCGCGACCGTCGAGGCGTCCGGCGGCACGGTGCTCTACGCCGACGCGGGCGACACCAACGCCGGCGTGGCGGTCTTCCCGGTTGGGAGCGGCCGCATCGTCTTCATCGCGTGGGACTGGTTCTCGGGCGCGCCGGTCGGGGGTGCGGACGGCGGCTGGGTGAACGTGCTCAAGCGCGCGATCGCCGCCGACCTCGGCTAAGCATGGTGACGGCCGCGGCCGGCGGGGAAATCGCCCCGGCGGCCGCGGCCTACTCCGGCCCGGCGGTTGGACCCGTGCCGTTCCGGCCGATACAATCCCGGGCGTTTCGCGGCGCCGCGCGGCCCGTGGCGGCGCGGGGGATTCGATGAGCCTGACCCTCACCGTCGTTCGCTACCAGAGCACCCGGCCCGAGCGGGACATCACCGTGACGGTGGGGCAGGTCGGCTGCACCCTCGGGCGCAGCACCAGGAACGACCTGGTCCTGCCGGACCCCTCCCGCACCATCTCCTCCACCCACGCCCGCATCGACTTCCGCGACGGGCGCTACGTCCTGACCGACGAGAGCACCAACGGCACCACCCTCAACCAGGCCGCGGCCCCGGTGGGCAAGGGAAATTCCGCCCCCATCGGCGACGGCGACACCCTCACCATCGGGCCCTACGAGATCTCCGTGGTGATCCAGGCCGGCGACGCCCCGGCCACGTTCGCCCCCCTGGAGGGCCTGGAGGAGGAGACGCCGGATCCCCTCGACCTGATCGGCACCGGCTCCGCCGGCCGCGCCCCCCAGGGGGCCGGCATGGGGGGCGGCCTGATCCCGGACGACGACTGGGGCGCCTCCGCGGGCGGAGACGTAGGCGGCGGCCTGATCCCGGACGACTTTGACCTCGGCGCCGACTCCGGTCTGGAGCAGGGCTCCGCCGCCCAGGACGCCTTCACGCCGCCCCAGCCGATCCCCGAGGACTTCGGCGGGGCCGGCACCGGCGCGGAGGCCCCGCCCCGCCCCGCGGCGCCGCCCCCGGAGCCGGAGTGGCAAGAGGAGGCCGTGCCACCCCCGCAGCCGGCCCGCGCTCCCGCGCCGCCGCCCCCTCGTGCCGACGTTCCGCCCGGGGACGCACAGGCGGCCCTGGGAGCGTTCATCGAGGCCCTGGGGTTGCAGCCCGACGAGGTGCCGCCGGAGGCCCTGGGCCGGGTCATGGAGCGCTCCGGCGGGGTCCTGCGCGAGGCCGTGGCGGGGCTGGTGCGGGTGCTGGCGGCGCGCACCGCGTTCAAGCGCGAGCTGCGCATGGACGTGACGATCATCCAGCCGGCCGAGAACAACCCCCTCAAATTCTCCGTGGACGCCGACGACGCCCTGCGCTACCTGATCCTGCGCGAGGCCCGGGGCTTTTTGCCCCCCATCCAGGCGGTGCAGGACGGCTACATGGACGTCCAGGCCCACCAGCTGGCCCTCATGGCGGCGCTGCGGGCCGCGTTGCAGTCGATCGTGGGGCGTTTCAACCCGGCGCAGCTGGAGGCGGGCTTCCAGAAGCACTCGCGCCTGGACCAGCTGGTGCCCATGGCGCGCAAGGCCAAGTGCTGGGACGTGTTCACCGAGACCTTCGGCGAGATCGCCAAGGACGCCGAGGACGGCTTCATGGACCTGCTCGACCACGCCTTCGCCGAGGCGTACGAAAAACAGGTCCGGGAATTGAAAGACTCGGGCCGTCCGCATTAAATTGGGTCCTTCAGCGGACAACGCGCGGCAGGGCCCGGCCCGTGTGCGGGTCCGGGACGGCCACGCCGGCGGGAGAGCCATGCGACGCGCAACCGACGCCCTTGTACTGATACTGGCCGTGGCCGCCCTCGGGCTCCTTTCGGGCTGTCCCAAGACGGTCAAGTCCCTGATCCCCACCAGCATGGACGCGCGCCTCGTGGCCTCCGCCTCCCTCAACCCCGATCCCAGCGGGCGGGCCTCCCCCCTCGTCGTGCGCCTGTACGAATTGAAGGACCGGCAGGCCTTCGACCGGGCCGACTTCTTCGACCTGTGGGACAACGAGGCCGCCACCCTGGGCCAGGACCTGGTGGCCCGGGACGAGATCCAGCTCGAGCCCGGCCAGCAGCGCAAGCTGGAGCGCCACCTGGACGACGCCACCCGCTACCTGGGCGTGGTGGCCGCCTTCCGTGACCTGGACAACGCCGACTGGCGGTCCGTGGCCGAGATCCGGCAGAACCACGGCAACGACTTCTCCATCGGGCTGGGCGGCCAGGCCGTGACGGTGGTCCGGCGCTAGCGCCGGGAAGCCCCATGGGGTCCGGAGATAAGATCATCTGGTCCGAGGGGCTGTTCGTCCGCCCCCACCACTTCCAGCAGCAGGACCGCTACTTCGAGCACCTCGTCGACGCCCGCTGCGGCGCCGTGCGCGCCTACGGGTGGGGCCTGTTGGAGCTGGCCATCGACCCGGACCTGCTCGCGTTGGGGCAGCTCGCCGTGTCCCGCTGCCACGGCATCCTGCCGGACGGCACGCCGTTCGACGTGCCGAGCCAGGAGGAACCCCCCCTGCCCCTGGAGGTGCCGTCCGGCACCCACGAGCAGACCGTCTTCCTGGCCCTGCCGGTGCGCCGCGCGGAGGGGCGCGACGTGAGCGGCGACGACGCCCCCCACGTCCTGGCGCGCTACCTCTCGCGCGAGGTGGAGCTGGGCGACACCAGCGCCGAGGACGGCGACCCGGTGCGCGTCCAGGTGGGCCGCCTGCGCCTGCGCCTGATGCTCGAGAGCGAGGAGCGGGCGGGCTACGTGTGCCTGGCCGTCGCCCGCATCAAGCAGTGCGAGGCGGACCGCAAGGTGGTCCTGGACGAGGCCTTCCTGCCGCCGTGCCTGTCGGTGTCCGCCCACCCCAAGCTGGGGGGCCTCGCCACCGAGGTGATGGGCATGCTGCGCCACCGGGGCGAGGCCCTGGCCTCGCGGGTGAGCGCCTCGGGCCGGGGCGGCGCGGCGGAGATCGCCGACTTCATGCTGCTCCAGGTGGTCAACCGGCTGGAGCCCCTCTACGCTCACCTGGCGGCCGTGGACCTGCTCCACCCCGAGGCCCTCTACCGCGCCCTGGTGCAGACCGTGGGGGAGCTGTCCACCTTCACCACCACCGAGAAGCGCCCGCCCGAGCTGCCGCCCTACCGGCACGACGACGTGCCCGGCACCTTCGAGCCGGTCATGCAGGCCGTCCGCCAGAGCCTGACCACGGTCCTGGAGCAAAACGCCACGTCGCTCCAGCTGCAGGACCGCAAGTACGGCGTGCGGGTGGCGTCGGTGTCGGACAAGTCCCTGCTCAAGGAGGCCGTGTTCGTCCTGGCGGTGGGGGCGGAGCTCTCGCCGGAGGTCATCCGCAAGCGCTTCCCGGAGCAGGTGAAGGTGGGCCCGGTGGAGCAGATCCGCCAGCTGGTCAATTTGCAGTTGCCCGGTATCGGGCTCAGGCCCATGCCGGTGGCACCGCGCCAGATCCCCTACCACGCCGGGTTCACCTACTTCGAGCTGGACAAGGGCAGCGAGTTCTGGAAGCAGATGGAGGGGTCCGGGGGATTCGCCTTCCACGTGGCGGGCCAGGTGCCGGGCCTCGAGCTCGAGTTCTGGGCGATCCGGGGCTAGGGCCGGCGTGGCCGAGATTCCGGGCCAGCCGGGGGACGACGACGACCACACCGTCATTCTGCCCTCCCCGGGCGGACGTCGCGGCGGCGGGACGGCGGCGCCCATGCAGGGCCGGGCCGCGCCCCTGGTGGCGCCGAACGTCGGCAACCCGCTGGTGGCCACCGCCGGCGCGATCCTGGGGCTGATCTCCCGCATCCGCAACACCGCCGCCCACCGCGACGTGGCCGCCTTCCGCCAGCAGGTGGCGGGCGAGGTGCGTAGCTTCGAGCAGGCGGCCCTGGCCCGGGGCGTCCCGCGCGACACCGTGTTCACCGCCCGCTACGCCCTGTGCGCGGCCGTGGACGAGGCCGTCCTCGCCACCCCGTGGGGGGTCGAGGGGGGGTGGAGCAACGAGTCCATGCTTGTCACCTTCCACAAGGAGACGGCGGGCGGCGCGAAGTTCTTCGCCATCCTCGACCGGGTGAGCCAGGACCCGGCGGCCAACCTGGACCTCCTGGAGCTCATGTACCTGTGCCTGCGCTTAGGCTTCAAGGGCAAGTACATGCTCATGCCCGACGGCGACCGCAAGCTGGACGACCTCCAGGACCGCCTCGTGGAGCGCATCCGCCGCTACCGCGGCACGCCGGAGAGCGAGCTGTCGCCGGAGTGGGCCCCGGCCCGGGTGCAGTCGCCCGAGGCGTGGAAGGCGTTTCCGCTGTGGGCCGTGGCGGCCATCGCGGGGGCGATCCTGGTGGTGATCTACGCGGGCTTCACGGCCATCCTGGGCGACTCCGCCGACCCGGCCCTCACCCGCCTGGACAAGGTGGCCCGCGTCCAGAGCCCGCCGCCCGGCGACCGGAACTGACGGCCGGACCCATGCCGACCCGCCGACGCGCCAGAGGGGCCCGCCGTGGCACTTAGGCCGCCCAAGATGCCCAAGGCGCCCCGCATGCCCAAGGCGCCCAAGGCCCCCAAGCTCGCCAAGCTGGCCGGCCTGCTCGACGTCTTCAAGGAGCGGCCGTGGATCATCCCGGTCCTGGGGCTGCTCTCCCTCCTGGTGCTCCTGTGGGTTCTGGGGCCCTACATCGGCTGGAACGACTTCAAGCCCCTCCGGGCCCGGGCCTCGCGCCTGGTGGCGCTGCTGGTGGTCACCCTCGTCTGGGTCGGCATCGCGTGGTGGCGCCAGTCCCGCTCGGCCCAGGCCAACGCCGACATGGTGGAGGACCTCACCGCGGCCGACCCGTCCGAGGTGGCGGCCCAGTCGCGCGAGGACGTGGCCGCCCTGCGGGAGCGCTTCCACGAGGCCATCGGCGTGTTCCGCAAGACGCGCTTCAAAGGGCGGGGCGGGCGCCAGTTCCTGTACGAGCTGCCGTGGTACCTGATCATCGGGCCCCCCGGCGTGGGGAAGACCACGGCCCTGGTCAACTCCGGCCTGGAGTTCCCCCTCGAGGCGCGGCTCGGGCGCGACCCCGTGGGGGGCGTGGGCGGCACCCGCCACTGCGACTGGTGGTTCACGAACGACGCCGTCCTGGTGGACACCGCCGGGCGCTACACCACCCAGGACAGCCAGCAGGAGGTGGACAGCGCCGGGTGGACGGCGTTCCTCCAACTCTTGCGCAAGTACCGCCCGCGCTGCCCGGTGAACGGCGTGATCGTGTGCGTGAGCCTGGCGGACATCATGCTGGGCTCGGAGAAGGAGCGCGAGTCCCACGCCGAGGCGATCCGCCAGCGGGTGCAGGAGGTGGCGCGCCAGCTGGGCGTCAACCCGCCCGTGTACGTGATGCTCACCAAGTCCGACCTGGTCGCCGGCTTCCAGGAGGTCTTCGACGACCTGGGAACGGACCAGCGCGCCCAGGTGTGGGGCATCACCTTCCCCCTGGAGGCCCCCGGCGCCGCCCTGGAGCGGTTCGCGTCCGGCTTCGACGGCCTGCTCGCGCGGATCGGCGACCGCGCCATGGCGCGCGTCGGCCAGGAGCGCGACCTGACCCGCCGCGCCCTCATCGCCGCGTTCCCGAACCAGCTCGCGGGGATCAAGGACGCCATCGACGACTTCCTGCAGAAGACCTTCAAGCCCAGCCGCTACGAGATCCCGCCCCTGGTGCGCGGGGTCTACCTGACCAGCGGCACCCAGGAGGGCACGCCCATCGACCGGGTGATGGGTAGCCTGGCCGAGACCTTCGGCCTCGACCGGCAGAGCATGGCGGCCCGCCACGGCACCGGGCGCAGCTACTTCCTGACCCGCCTGTTCAAGGACGTGATCTTCCCCGAGTCGCCCCTGGCCGGTGTGAACGTGGGGTTCGAGCGCCGCACCGTGTGGCTGCGGCGCGCGGCTTACGCGGGCATCGCGGCGGCGGCGGTGGTGGTGATCTTCGCCTGGTCCGCCAGCTTCACGCGCAACCAGATGTACATCGGGCGGATGGAGTCGCGCCTGGACCAGCTCGACCAGAGCGCGAGCCTCGCCGGGCCCCGGCCGGACCTGCTGGCGGCCGTTCCGGTCCTGCGTGACGCCCAGGCCCTGAGCACGGTGTACGGCGACGGGACCTCCGGGTGGAGCCTGGGCCTCGGCCTTTACCAGGGCCACAAGCTGGGTGACGCGGCCGACGAGGCCTACCGCCGCGCGTCCCGCGAGCTGCTCTTCCCGCCCCTGAAGCGGCGCCTGGAGGCCCAGCTCCAGTCGCGCATGGGGGGCGACCCGGACGAGCTGCAGAAGACCCTGGCCCTCTACCTGATGCTGGCCGAGCCCCAGACCCTGCGCCCGGAGCTCCTGCGCCAGTGGGCCGACGCCGACTGGCGCAAGGGCCTCAACCTGGACCCGGCCACGAGCAAGGAGCTCGCCGGCCACCTGGAGGCCGCGCTGGGAGGCGGCCTCACGCCCCAGCCGGTGGACCGGACCCTGGTGACCCGCGCCACCCAGGTGGTCTGCCGCATCCCCCTGGACCGCCTCGTGTACAGCCGCCTGGAGCAGGTGGCGGCGGCCTCCGACCTGCCCGACTTCAGCGTCCAGAACCTGGGGGGCAAGGCCCGCTCCCTGTTCACCACCGCCAACGCGGACGCCCCCCAGGCGGTCCCGGCGCTCTACACCCGCGAGGGGTACCGGCAGCTCGTCCAGGACCGGGGGCTCGAGATCACCCAGGCCACCATCGACGAGAACCGCAAGATCTGCGAGAACGCCCAGGCCTTCGCCGGGGCCGACCCGGAGGAGGCCCTGCGCAAGGTGCGGGAGCGCTACTTCGGGCAGTACACCGACCAGTGGTCGGCCTACCTGAACAACCTGGACCTGGTCCCCCTCTCCGACCTGGACGGCGCGGCGAAGACCGTGGGGGCCCTGGCCGCGGGCGACTCGCCCCTGACCGACCTGGTGCGTGCCGTGACCACCGAGACCATGCCCACGGGCGGCGCCGTCGGGGACGCGGTGGGCGGCGCCGTGGCCCGGGCGCCGGGCGACCCGGTGAGCCGCGCCTTCGCCTCGTTGCGCGCCACCACGCAGGCCCAGGGCGACGCCCCGGCGCCCATGGACGCCGTGCTCGCCGACCTCAAGGAGTTGCAGGGCACGCTGACCGATCTGGGCAGCTCGGCCCAGGCGCGCAGCGCCGCCTTCGACGCGGCCAAGGCGCGCATGGGATCGGACAACCGCGACGCCATCGCGCGCCTGCGCCACGCCGCCGGGCAGATGCCGGCGCCGGTCCGCCAGCTGGTGGACTCGGCCGCCACCCAGAGCTGGGGCGTGATCCTGGCCCTGGCGAGGCAGCACATCAACGAGGTCTGGCAGGCCACGGTCCTGGCCGAGTACCGGCGCTCCCTGCAGAACCGCTATCCGCTCTACTCGGGCAGCGCCCAGGAGGCCACCCTGCCGGACTTCGGCAAGTTCTTCGGCGAGGGCGGCACGCTCCAGAACTTCTTCGCCGGCTACCTCGCGCCGTTCGTGGACACGAACCGCTGGCGCCTGAAGGTGGTGGACAACCGGAGCCTGGGCCTGTCCGGCGCCGCCGTGCGGCAACTCAAGCGCGGCATGAACATGCGCGACATGATCTTCCAGGACGGCGGCCAGCAGCCGACGGTGCGCTTCGACCTGAAGCCCATCTCCCTGGACGCCGACGCCAACAGCTTCACCCTCGACCTAGGGGGCCAGAGCGTCACCTACCGCCACGGCCCGGCGCGCAGCACGCGTGTGACCTGGCCCGGGCCCCAGGAGCGGGGCGAGGCCCGCATGGTGTTCGAGCGCAGGAACGGCGGGCGCGTGAGCGTGACCAAGGACGGGCCGTGGGCCTTGTTCCGCCTGCTGGACCAGTCGAAGATCCGCGGCACCGCCTCGCCGGAGCGGATGGAGGTGACCTTCGAGACCGGTGGCCTGGACGCGCGCTACGAGCTGCGCGCCACCAGCGCCGTTCACCCCATGCGGGCCAAGGAGCTGAGCCGCTTCCGCTGTCCCGAGCGGTTGTAGGGGAGGGGACGTGAGCGCGGGCTTCTTCGGCAAGCTTCCCGGCAACGGCGATTTCGTGCAGCGCCGCCTGCCGCGCAGCTTCGTGGACCCGTGGGACCGCTGGGTCCAGCGCGGCGTGGCGGCCAGCCGCACCCAGCTGGGCGAGGGGTGGCTCGACACGTACCTCAAGAGCCCCATGTGGCGCTTTGTCCTGGCGCCGGGGCCGTGCGGCGACCAGGGGTGGATGGGCGTCCTCATGCCCAGCGTGGACCGGGTCGGGCGCTACTTCCCCCTGACCCTGGCCGTGCCCTTGGCCCGAGAGCACGCCCCGGCCCAGACCGCGTGGATCGCGGATTCCTGGTTTACCGAGGCCGAGTCGGTCGCCCTGGTGGCCCTGGACCGGGACGTGGACCTCGAAAAGTTCGACCAAGCGGTGGCGGGCCTGGGCGAGCCCCTGGCGCCCCGGGGCGGGGTCTCCTCGGCCCTGGTGGCGGACGGCGACGAGGGCAGCCAGGCCGTGTGCGTCAGCACCGCCTCGGCGGACCACCTGGACATGCTCTTCCCCAACCTGCTGGATGCCCTCCTGGGCCAGCGCTTCGCCGGCTACAGCATCTGGTGGACCGCCGGCTCCGAGTCCATCGCCCCCGCCATGCTGGCGTGCGCGGGCTTTCCCCCGGCGCACGGCTACGCGGCCCTCCTGGACGGCGCCTACACCCAGTGGGGCTGGCGCGCGCCCGACGAGAGCGCCCCGTCCGCCACGGGCGAGACGGGAGCCGAGGCGGAGGCCGGGGAGCCCCTGTGAGCGGGAAGTTCCTCATCTGGACCTCCGGCTCCCGCACCGACGTGGGCCGGGTGCGGCAGGTGAACGAGGACGCCTGCCTCGACCTGCCCGAGCTGGGCCTGTGGGCCGTGGCCGACGGCATGGGCGGCCACCACGCCGGCGACCTGGCGAGCGGCACGGTGGTGGACCTGTTGGGCGGCATCGACCCGCCCCCCGACCTGGAGGGCTTCCTGGACGAGGTGGCGGCCTGCCTGCGCGGCGCCAACACCCGCCTGCGGGGCGAGGCGGCGCGTCGCGGCCAGGCCACCATCGGCACCACGGCGGCGGTCCTGTGCGCCTTCGGGGACCGATGCGGCTGCGCCTGGGTGGGGGACAGCCGCATCTACCGGATGCGGGACGGGGTCGTGGAGCGGGTCAGCCGCGACCACAGCGTGGTGGAGGAGTACATCGCCTCCGGCATGAGCCGCGAGGAGGCCGAGAACGGCCCGTGGCGCAACTACGTCACCCGCGCCGTGGGCGCCCACGACGACCTGGAGGTGGAGACGGGCGTCCACGACCTGGAAGACGGCGACCTGTTCCTCCTGTGCACCGACGGCCTCTACAAGGAGGTGGAGGAGAAGGAGCTGGACGAGCTGCTCGCCCGCGGCGACGCCGCCGAGGCCGCGAACCGCCTGGTGGACCTGACCCTCTCCAGGGGCGCGCGCGACAACGTCTCCGTGGTCGTGGTGCGCTTCCACCGCCCCGGCTGACGCCCACCCCCCACCTTCCCGACCGCCCCATCCTGCTACACTGCCCGCGTCATGCAGCGGGCACGCGCCGGCCGGCCCTCGGGCCTCACCCTGGTGGAGATCGTCGTCACCGTGGCCTTGGTCTCGCTCCTGGCGGCCATCGTGGGCCCCATCGCCGCGGGCCGCCTGGAGGACGCCCGCAAGGCCCGGGCGGCGAACGAGGTCCAGGTCATCGCCGCGGCCATCGCCGGGTTCTACAAGGACACGGGCCACTGGCCCGCCCTGGCGCCGGACGGGACCTACACCCTCACGACCCTGGTTGGCGCCCAGGCCGACATCCCCGTCGCCGCCGGCTGCACGCCCGCCCCGGCGCCGGCCGGCCCGGTGGACGCGATGGGCTGGTCGTCCGACACCGCCCGCGCCGGGATCGATTCCCTCGCCCACCACCTCCTGGAGAACAACCCGAAGGGCGCCGTGCCGAGGGGCGGCGCGGCCTATCCCGCCACGGGCCCCGGGGCGTGGCGCGGGCCGTACCTGGAGGACATCCCGACCGACCCCTGGAACACCCCCTACCTCGTGAACGTGGCCGCCACCGACCGGGCCTCCGGCATCGACAAGGGCTTCGTCCTCTCCGCCGGCCCCAACCGCCGGGTGGAGACCGTCTTCGCCGCCGGGCGCTCCACGCCCCTGGGCGGGGACGACATCGGCGCCGTGTTCTTCGTACGCTGAGGGGGATCGGCCGTGCACATGCACCTGGACCCCACCCTGCCGGCCATCGTCGGCGCCCTGCTCGGCATCCTGCTGCTCGGCCTGGTTCTCAAGCGCATGGGCCAGCCGCACGTGATCGCCTACCTGGTGGCCGGGGTGATCCTGGGCCCGGAGGGTCTGGGCCTCGTCACCGACGAGGCCACCCTGGACCGCATGGGGGCGTGGGGCGTGGTGCTGCTCCTGTTCTTCGTGGGAATGGAGGTCTCGCCCCGGGAGCTGGTGCGGGGCTGGAAGGTCGCGGTGATCGGCACCCTGTGCCAAATCGTGGTCAGCGTCGCCGGCATGGGGCTGATCGGGCTGTGGCGGGGGGCCGGGATCGAAAAGGTGCTCCTGTTCGGCTTCGTCATGTCGCTGAGCAGCACGGCGGTGGTGCTCAAGCTCCTGGAGGATGCGCGCGAGCTGCACACGCCCGCGGGGCGCGACGTCCTGGGCATCCTGCTGGTGCAGGACATGGCCCTGGTGCCCATGCTGATCGTCGTGGCGGCCCTGGGGGGCGAGGCGGTGGGGCCCCACGAGGCCGCCGTCGCGCTGCTGGGCGCGGTGGCCGTGGCGGGGGTCCTGGCCTGGGTGTTCCGGCGCGGCGGCGTGACCCTTCCGTTCGCGGCCACGGTCCGCGCCGACCACGAGATCCAGGTCTTCGCGGCCCTGGCCCTGTGCTTCGGCCTGGCGCTCCTGACCGGCCTCATGGGCCTCTCCACGGCCCTGGGCGCCTTCGTGGCCGGGATCCTGGTGGGCGCGGCCCGGGAGACCCGGTGGGTGCACGACTCCCTGAGCCCCTTCCGGGTCGTGTTCCTGGCCCTGTTCTTCGTTTCCATCGGCATGCTGGTGGACGTTCGATTCATCGGCGCCCGCTGGCCGGTGGTGCTCACCCTGGTGGCCCTGGTGCTGGTCAGCAAGACCGCGATCAACACCCTGGTCCTGCGCCTGCTGGGCGACCCGTGGCGCCGGAGCCTTTACTCCGGGGCGCTGCTCGCCCAGATCGGGGAGTTCAGCTACGTGCTGGCGGCGGTCGGCATGCAGGCGGGCCTCATCGGCGGGTCCGACTACCAGCTCGCCGTGGCCGTGATCTCGCTCTCCCTCGTGGCGAGCCCCGCCTGGATCCACCTCGCCCGGCGGCTGACCGGCGGAACGGCGGCCGCCGCGGCCTGAAAACGCGTCAGGGGCGGTCCCGCCCGTGCGGAACCGCCCCCGAACTCGCCCCCGTGGCCGTCGCCGCTAGAAGATGTCGTCGATCACCACGTCGGGAACCACGGTGCCGTCCGTCAGGGTCACGTCCGCCGTGGTGCAGGTGCCGGTGCCGAAGTCGAGCGAAACGACCTTGCCCCCGTCGCCCGTCATGTCCACCGTGCCGCTGACCGGGTGGTGCGGGCAGGTGGCCTCGTCCACCACCACGTCGGTGAGGGTGACGTCCAGGTAGCCGAACACGGTGACGGTCAGGCGGAAGCCGCCGTTCGTCGTGCTCACGCTGGAGCCCGAGGGCAGCACCTTGGTGACGTCCACTCCGTTGAACAGCCCGGTGAGGGCCACCGAGCCGTCGTCGAACACGGTCCGGATGTCCCCCACGTTGACCGCGTGCTTGCTGGTCTCGCCGGTGCCGTCGGTGGTGACGTTCACCTGGAGCCGCCCGTTCGTCGTGGTGGTGATGGGCCCCGGCAGGATGGCGCTCATGTCGGTGAACGTGTAGTCCAGCGTGGCGTCGTCGAAGCGCCAGTGGTAGACGTCCGTGAAGCCGCCCAGGCCCCCGTCCACGGTGGCCGGCCAGGTCTCGTCCGTCAGGCCGGTGATGACCACCGTGTAGGTCCCGCTCAGGGGGTTGCTGTCCTGGTCCACGCAGCCCGGGGCCGAGCCCGTGTAGTCGGCGGTCATCGTCACCGTGTCGGGCAGGGGTGCACCCGGCGGATAGGTGTCCGGGTCGAACTCGGCGATGTCGAAGACCGGGCAGTCGGTGCCCGAGACCACCTTGGTGGGCAGGCCGCCCACGCCGCTGCCGAAGCCTTCCACCAGGCCGTCCACCAGGCCGATCTGGGTGGCCACCTTGCCGTAGGTGGCCGCGTCGCCCGAATCGAACCCGCTGATGTCGGCCGGACTGGTGGTGGTCTTGTCCTCGATCAGGTCCTCGATGTAGCCGCAGCCCGAGGCTCCGACCACCAGCCCGCCCGCCAGCACCATCCGCAATATGCCCGCTTGCGCGTTCATCGACCCGTCTCCTTCCTCACGCGTGAAGAGGAACCTCCCCGGAACCGCCCGTATTTTGCCCGAATCGTGCGTGTTCCGGCCCCGGTTGTCAAGGTTGCAGGGCCCTCCGGGCCACCACCCGCGCGCCCCTCAGAACCAGCGCCGCCACTTGAACACGGCAAGCACCCCCACCGCGACGAGCGTCAGGACGAGGGTGACGATGCCGAAGGCGTGGGGGTCCTCCACCCCCGGGATGCCGCCCACGTTGATGCCGAGCAGGCCGGTCACGAAGCCCAGGGGCAGGAACAGGGCCGCCACCACGGACAGGACGTACATGCGCTGGTTCATCTGCTCGGCGAGCCGGCTGGCCAGCTCCTCGTGCACCACGGCGGCGCGCTCGCGGGCGGCATCCAGGTCCTCCACGTGGCGGGTGACCGTGTCGGCCACCTCGCGCAGGCGCAGGCGGTCCACGTCGGAGAGCAAGGGGCTCGATTCGGCGTACAGCCGGGCGAGGGCCTCGCGCTGGGGCGCCAGATAGCGGCGCAGGCCGATGGCCTCCCGGCGCACCTCCGCCAGGGCGGCGCGCAGGGCGTGGGACTCGGCCGCCAGGACCTCCTCCTCCAGCCGGTCCACGGCCTCGTCCACGTCGGCCACCACCAGCGCCGCCCGCTCCACCATGCGGTCCGCCATGGCCACCAGGAAGTCCCCGGAGGAGACGGGTCCGTGCCCCGCGGGGATGGCCGCCCGCATGTCGTCCACGGACAGCAGGCGCCGCCGGCGGGTGGTGACGATGCGCTCGCGCGTGATCCACATGCGCAGGGCGACCATGTCCTCGGGGTCCGCCCCGGGGTTCATGTTCACGCCGCGCAAGACCACCAGGAGGCCGTCCTTGAGGCTCGCGGCGCGGGGGCGGGTTTCGCCCTGGAGCAGGGCCTCGGCCACGACCGGGTCCAGGCCCGCGTCGCCCTCGAACCACGCCGCCGTGGCCGGGACGGTCAGGTCCATGTGGACCCACAACAGGCCGTCCCCCGGGCGCCAGGCGCGCACCCCGGCGAAGTCCAGTGCTTTGCCCCCCCCGGCGCCGTCCAGGAGGAAGGCCGCGACCAGGCCGTCGGGACCGACGCCCGCGGCGGGCGCGGCCACCGCGTCAGTCCTCGCCGCCCGCGCGCGCCGGCGCCGCGGTGCCGGCGCCCACGAGCCGGGCGAGGATCGGCTGGCTCGCCTCGCCGAAGTAAATGGAGCGGTGCGGGAACGGGATCTCGATGCCCTCCGCGTCGAAGGCCTTCTTCACGCGCCGCATGAACTCGCGCCCCACCGTCCACTGCTGGATGGGGACGGTCTTGATGCGCCCCTTGATGACCACCGCCGAGTCGCCGAAGGCGTCCACGCCGAAGACCTCCATATCCTCCAGGATCAGGGGGCCGATGGTCTCGTCCGCCTTGAGCTCCTTGCCCACGCGGCGGATCACCTCCACCACCTTGTCGGTGTCCTCCTTGTAGGCGACGCCGATGTCGAACACGTGCGCCGACCACGCCTGGGTGAGGTTGGCCAGGGTGGTCACGGCGCCGTTGGGGAAGACGTGGACGGTGCCGGTCAGGTCGCGCAGGACGATGGTGCGCAGGTTGATCTGCTCCACCAGGCCGCCGGTGCCGTTGATGATCGCCACGTCGCCCACCCGGACCTGGTTCTCCAGGATGAGGAAGAAGCCCGAGATCACGTCCCGCACCAGGTTCTGGGCCCCGAACCCCACGGCGAGGCCCGCCACCCCGGCGCTCGCCAGCACGGGCGCGATCTCCACCCCCAGCTCCCGGAGCACCACCAGGCCCGCCGTGACCCACACCGCCACCGCCACGGTCTGGCGCAGGAGGCGCGACAGGGTCTCGGCGCGCTTGGCGGTCTCATCCACCGACTGCCCCTCGGCCTCGCCGCGCTTGATGAGGTGCTCCTGCAGTTGCTTCAGCGGGCGGCGGAGGATCGACAGGGCGATCCGCGCCACCAGGAGGATGATGACGATCTGAATGAAGGTGGCGCCGATCTCGACCCAGTCGAGCCGCTCCACCACCTTGGCCATGCCTTCCATGGGGCAATCTCCCGAGGGGTTTCGCGCATTCTTCCGGATTTTGGCGCGGGGCTGCAACCGGGAGCCGGGAACGAAAAAAGGGCGTCCGGGTCTCCCCGGACGCCCTTCGGATCGGGCCGCCGCTTTGGCTACGGCAGCTGGGGCAGGGTGGTCACGATGGGCGCGCCGGTGAGGGCGTGCATGAACGCCACCAGGTCCTCGAGGTCCTGGTCCTTCAGGCCCAGGGGCTTGAGCTCGTTGCCCTTCCGGTCGCCGCCCTTGTTGTAGAACTTCATCACGGTCATCAGGTCGGGGTCGTGGCCGGTGTGCATGTAGGGGGCGGTCAGCGCCACGTCGCGCAGGGTCGGGGTCTTGAACTTGAAGTGGTCCCGGTCCTTCTTGGTAACCGCGAACCGCCCCTCGTCGCCGTCGTCGATGCCGATGTCGTGGTAGCGCCCGTCCGAGAAGGTCGGGCCGTTGTGGCAGCTGATGCACTGGGCCTTGCCGCGGAACAGGTCCCAGCCGCGCTGGGCGGACTCGCTCATGGCGGTCTTGTCGCCGTGCTGGAAGGCGTCGAACGGCGCCGGGTTGCTGACGATCTCGCGCTCGTAGGTGGCGATGGCCTTGACGATGTTGTCGGCCGTGATGCCCTCCTTCGGGAAGACCGCGTCGAACGCCTGCACGTAGCCCGGGATGCCCTTCAGGGTCTTGACCGCCTGATCCAGGGAGCTGCCCATCTCCACCGGATTGCCGATGGGCCCCTTGGCCTGCTCCTCCAGGCTGGCGGCGCGGCCGTCCCAGAACTGCTGCGGGTTGTAGGCCGAGTTGATGACCGTGGGGGAGTTGCGCCCGCCGAGCTGGCCCTTCACGCCGATGCCGCGGGGCTGGTCGTTGGACCACCCCAAGGCCGGGTTGTGGCAGCTGGCGCAGGAGACCGAGCCGTCGGAGGACAGGCGCGGGTCGAAGTAGAGCTTCTTGCCCAGCTCCGCCTTGATGGGGCTGTAGGCGTTGTCCGCCGGGTAGGGGACGGGCTTCAGGTCGAAGGGCCCCGCGAGGGCCGGGCCGGCGAACCCGGTGATCGCCAGGGCCGCCGCCGCCAGGACCGCGGCCGGGCCGCCGGCCCGCCTGCGGGGGGTGGAGGGTGTGGATGCCAGTTTCATCGCGTTCTCCCAGTCCTTTGGGCGCTCGGGCGGCGCTCTACTTGGCGGTCAGCATGGAGCTTTTGGGCTCACCTCGCTGTCACGTCCGGGCCGATCCGGCACTCCACCCGCCCGGGTGGGTCGCCCCGGCTACAATTAGGAATTAATCCTAATTGATACTAGATACCAGGTAGTACTCTTGTCAAGGGTCTTTCGGTCGGCCATGATGTAAGTCAAATGATGGCACACAAGTCCGGACAAGGGGAGATCGCCGGGCTCCTGAAAGAGCACGGCCTGCGGGTGACGCCCCAGCGGGTGGCGATCTGCGCCCTGCTGCTCGACCGCCACTGCCACCACACCCCCCATCAGGTGCACGAGGCCTTGAGGCGCCGCTTCCCCTCCCTGTCTCCCAACACCGTCTACCTGACCCTGGCCCAGCTCGAGGCGGCGGGCCTGGTGCAGCGGGTGCACGTGGAGGGGCAGTCGGTGTTCGACAGCAACACCCGCGTCCACGACCACCTCTACTGCCAGCGCTGCGGCCTGCTGGCCGACGTGCCGTCCGCCGCGAAGGCGCCCAAGGCCCCGCCCCAGGCCGCGGGGTGGAAGGTGGACCACGCCTCCCGCACCCTGTTCGGCCTGTGCCCCGCCTGCCGGGGCAAGGCATCCGCCTGACCCCGATCTGCGTCACTTTCGGGCGCGGGCTGGACCAACGCCGTACCGGCGGGTAGGATTTCCTAGGCCCCGGTGGGCGGTATCGTGCCGTGAAGGTTGATGGGGGATCTTCCGGCCCGGCCGTCCGAGA
The DNA here is from genome assembly GCA_964528115.1 of uncultured Nitrospirales bacterium. Taxonomy (GTDB): domain Bacteria; phylum Nitrospirota; class JACRHL01; order JACRHL01; family JACRHL01; genus CAZGRJ01. The sequence continues at coordinate 14,386 of CAZGRJ010000015.1, read as the reverse complement.
GTATCCGGTGTCTCCTGTCCCGCGCCCGGGACGACGAATCCCCATGGACAACTGGCAGGTCGTCAACTCCGAACGCCGGTGCGGTCCGCCGCGCCGGCCGATGGGGGGAGGGAGAGGATGCTTGCACGGGGGAAGAAACGTCGGCCCGGTCCGACCTTGCGGTCCGGCGCCGCGCGGCCGCCGGGAGGCGCGTCCGGCGGGACGCCCGGCGCGGCGCGGCGCCCGGCCGACATCCTCGTGTGGGCGTCCGGAGACCGGGCGGGACCCCTCACACGGGCCCTCGCCGAAGACGCGGCCGCGGTTTGGCTCGCCCCGGCCGACTTGGACGGCCTCGCCGCGGCGCTCGCCGCCGGCCCCTGGGACGTGGTGCTGGTGGACGCGGCCGGGGACGGCCCCGATCCGGGGCGCGTCGTGGCGCTGGTAGGCGCCCACGACCCCGCCCTGCCCGTGATCGTCACGGGCCTTTCCAGGGAAACCGAAGCCGCCCGGCTCCTGGTGGACGGCGCCCGCGACGCCCTGACCGGGACGGGCCTGGCGCGCCTGGGGGCGGTGGTCGCCCGCGAGACGGCCGTGCGGCGCCTGCGGCGCGACTGGGCCCGGGTGCGGGACGCCGAGGCCCGCCTGGCCCGCGCCCTCCGGCGCCAGGGACGCGCGGTGGCGGCGGCCCGGGAGGCCGAGCGGCGCCGCCTGGCGCGGGAGCTGCACGACGAGCTGGGCCAGTCCCTCACCGCCATCCGGCTGGAGGGGGGGACCCTCGCCCGGGCCACCCGCGACGGGGCCACGGCCGAGGCGGCGGGCCGCATCGAGCGGCTCGCGGCCCGGGTCTTGGACCTCTTCCGCGCCCGCCTGGGCGATCTGGACCCCCCGGACCTGGCGCCCCTCGGCCTGATGGCCGCCCTGCGGGAGCGCGTGGCGGCATGGGAGCGGGAGGCCGGCGTGCCGTGCTCCCTGTCCGTGTTCGGCGCGGTGGACGACCTGGCGAACGGGCCGGCGCACGGCCCGGCGGACGACATGGACCGGGCCGTCCAGCTCGCGGCCTTCCGGGTGGTGCAGGAGGCCCTGACCAACGCCGCCCGCCACGCCCGGGCCTCCCGGGTGCGGATCGGGGTGGGGGGCCTGCCCGTCACCCTGGGCCGGGGGGACCGACTGTAGGTCTCCGTCGCCTACGACGGGTTGGGGCCGGCCCCCGGGGGTGCCGACGGGCACGGCCTCGCCGGCCTGCGGCGGCGGGTGGCGGCCCTGGGCGGCGAGCTGCGGGTCACCGGCGGGCCGGGCACCCGGGTCACGGCCTGCCTCCCCCTGCGCGGCCCACCGGAGGACGGGCGATGATCCAGGTCCAGCTCATCGACGACCACGCCGTGGTCCGGGCCGGGGTCCGGCGCCTCTTGGAGACCGAGCGCGGCATCCGGGTGGTGGCGGAGGCCGGCACCATCGACCGGGGCCTCAAGGACTACGCCCGCCTGCATCCGGACGTGGTGATCCTGGACCTGACCTTCCCCAAGGGCAACGGCCTGGAGGCCGCCGAGCTGCTGTGTGCCCCCGGCTCCGAGGCGCGGGTGCTCGTCCTGACCATGTACGACAACGCCGTCTATCCATTCCGCGCCCTCAAGGCCGGCGCCAAGGGCTACCTGACCAAGGCGTGCGCGCCCGAGGACCTGGTCCGCGCCGTGCGCGCCGTGGCCCGGGGCGAGGTTTTCCTGGAGCCGCGGGTGGCCCAGGCCCTGGCCCTGCGGCCGTTCGCGGACGAGCCGGACCCGTTCGAGGTGCTCTCGGACCGGGAGTTCGACGTCTTCCGCCTGCTCGCCACCGGCGAGAGCGTCAAGGAGATCGCCGAGACCCTGTGCCTGAGCCCCAAGACCGTCGGGGCCCACCGCACCCGGATCATGCGCTCCCTGGGCGCCGACAACGTGGCCGACCTGGCGCGCGTCGCGATCCGCCACGGCCTCGTGACCGTCTGACGGCGCGCCTCCCTGGGACAAATCCTCGCATCCCGGCGGGCTACATCCGTGCCGTTCGTAAGAAGTTTCCGTGTATGTCGTAAGGAAAATCCTTGGTGACGCGCAGGAAACACGCCCACTGATCACGGGGCGATTTCGCGGGTTCGCCGGGGCGGAAACACCGGCCCCGGACGGGGCATATCCTATTGAATTTCAAGGACGTTCAGCGTTGACGCCCCCCCGGGAATGGTCGATAAGGTTGCCATGCGAGGGCGGTCGGCACGGTGGATGCGTAAACATAGCCATCGGCCTCGTTCGAAACTGCACACCCATCGCGCTGTTCACCGTGCCGACCGTCCCCGTATCCATTTTCGCCGGGGTGCCCCGGCCCTCCCGCCGGGCCCGCCCCGGGGAGCGGGCCGGGTAGAGACAACCGCACACGCTTGACCCCGGCCCCTCTGGGCCGGCCGCACGGTGTTCCTCCCGTAATCGTCCGCCACCGTGCGGCCGGCCCGACCCAGGGGCCCGCCCCATCACAACCCACGCTTCCTGTCGGCCGGGGTCAGTGGAAGTCCCGGCTCGCCACCGTCAGCCGCCCGAGCATCTTCGTGTGGTCCGTCAGGCGGCGGGCGATCAGGTGCAGGACCTCCCCCTCCCGCTGGACCTCCCCCGCCACGGCCAGGAGCCGGGCGGAAAGGAGCGGGCGGCGGGCGCGCTCCACCAGGGCGGGCCAGACGATCACGTTGGCCGTCCCGGTCTCGTCCTCCAACGTCACGAACACCACCCCCGACGCCGACCCCGGGCGCTGGCGGCCGATCACCAGGCCGCAGGCCGTGGCCGGCGTGCCATGGGGGAGCCGGTGCAGGTCCGCCGCCGGGGTGACGCCCATGGGGGCGAGGCGCTCGCGCAGCATGGCCAGGGGATGCGGACCCAGGGTGAGGCCCACGCTGGCGTAGTCGGCCACGAGGTCCTCCCCCGGGCTCGGGGGCATGAGGGGCGGGCAGGCGGCTTCCCCGCCGTCCGGCGCCAGGGGCAGGCGGTCGGCCGGGCCCAGGGCCTGCCAGTGGGCCCGGCGGCGGTGCCCGGCCAGGGGGGCGAGAGCCCCGGCGTCGGCCAGGGCCTGGAGGTCGCGCCGCCCCAGCCGGGCCCGCCGGGCCAGGTCGCGCACGCCCGCGAGCGGTGCCGTGTCCCGCGCCGCGATGAGCCGGTCGGCCCCGGCCCGCGAGAGCCCCTTGATCATTCGTAGTCCCAGGCGCAGGGCACGCCCCTCCTTCTCCGACGGCTCCAGGGTGCAGTCCCAGGCGCTCGCGTCCGCCGCCGCCGGGCGCACCTCGACCCCGTGGCGGCGGGCGTCGGCCACCAGCTGGGCGGGGGCGTAGAAGCCCATGGGCTGGCTGTTGAGCAGGGCGCAGGTGAAGGCCGCCGGGTGGTGGCGCTTGAGCCACGCCGAGACGTAGGCCAGCAGGGCGAAGCTGGCGGCGTGGGACTCGGGGAAGCCGTACTCGCCGAAGCCCTTGATCTGGGCGAAGATGCGGCGGGCGTAGTCCTCCGGGTAGCCGCGCTCTCGCATCCCATCGACCAGGCGGCGCTCGAACGGCTCCAGCCCCCCCTTGCGGCGCCAGGCGGCCATGGCCCGGCGCAGGGCGTCGGCCTCGCCGCCGGTGAAGCCCGCCGCCACCATGGCGAGCTGGATCACCTGCTCCTGGAAGATCGGCACCCCCAGGGTACGCTTCAGGACCGACTCCGCCTCCGGGCCGGGATACTCGACCTTCTCCTCGCCCCGGCGGCGGCGCAGGTAGGGGTGGACCATGTCGCCCTGGATCGGCCCCGGCCGCACGATGGCCACCTGGATCACCAGGTCGTAGAAGGTCACGGGCCTGAGGCGCGGCAGCATGGACATCTGGGCCCGCGACTCGATCTGGAACACCCCCACCGTGTCGGCGTGGCCCACCATTTCATAGGTTTCGGGGTCCTCCGGCGGCACGTCGGCCATGGTGAGCGCCCGCCCGTCCTTATGGGGCAATAGGGCGAGGGCCTTGCGGATGGCGGTGAGCATCCCCAGGCCCAGGACGTCCACCTTGAGCAGCCCGAGGGCGTCCAGGTCGTCCTTGTCCCACTGGATCACGGTGCGCTCCGCCATGGCGGCGTTCTCGATGGGCACCAGGCGCGCGAGCGGCCCGCGGGAGATGACGAAGCCCCCCACGTGCTGGGAGAGGTGGCGCGGGAAGCCGAGTAGCGCCCCCACCAGGACCCTGAGCCGCGCCGTGACGGGGGCGTCGGGCTCGAGCCCGGCCGCGCGGATGCGCGCCGGGTCCACCCCGTTGCCGTCCCACCACGCCATGGACTTGGCCAGGCGGTCTACTTGAGCGGCGGACAGCCCCAGGGCCTTGCCCACGTCGCGCACGGCGCTGCGCGGCCGGTAGGTAATGACCGTGGCCGCCAATGCCGCCCGCCCGCGCCCGTATTTTTGGTAGATGTACTGGATCACCTCCTCGCGCCGCTCGTGCTCGAAGTCCACGTCGATGTCGGGCGGCTCGTCCCGCTCCCGCGAAACGAAGCGCTCGAACAGCAGGGACATGCGCGCCGGGTCCACCTCCGTGATCCCGAGCGCGTAGCAGACCGCCGAGTTGGCCGCCGAGCCGCGCCCCTGGCAGAGGATGCCCTGGTCGCGGGCAAAGCGGACCACGTCGTGGACGGTGAGGAAGTACGGCTCGTAGGCCAGCTCCGCGATCAGGGCCAGCTCGCGGTCCACCTGGGTCCGCACCGCCGCCGGGGCGCCCTCCGGCCAGCGCCGGGCCATGCCTTCTTCCGTCAGGCGGCGCAGATGGGACGCGGGGGTCTCGCCGGGGGGGACGATCTCCTCCGGGTACTCGTAGCGCAGGGTGTCCAGGGAGAAGGTGCAGCGTTCGGCGATGCGCACGGTCTCGGCCAGCAGCTCGGGCGGGTAGAGCCGGGCCAGGCGCGCGCGCGAGCGCAGGTGGCGCTCGCCGTTGGCGAGCAGGGCCGTGCCCGCCTCGGTGAGCGGGATGCCGAGCCGGATGGCCGTGAGCGTGTCCGCCAGGGCGCGCCGGGCCCGGACGTGCATCCGCACGTCTCCCGCCGCCACGAGGGGAAGGCCCGCGATCTTCCCGAGGCCCCGCGCGTGGGCCATGCGGGCGGCGTCGTCCGCCGCCAGGGGGCGCGCCACGGCGATCCAGGCCCGGCCCGGAAAGAGGTCGGCGAGCCAGCGCGCGGCGGCCGCGTCCGTGTCTTTCGCCTCGGGCCCCTCCGGCAGGAGGAGCGCCAGGCAGCCGGGCAGGCCGTCCGTCAGGTCGTCCCGGGTCAGGCGATACGCCCCCTTCACCTCCCGGCGCCGGCCCCGGGTGATGAGGTCCGACAGGCCGCCGTACCCCTCCCGGTCGGTGGCCAGGAGGACGAGGCGGGGGCCGTCGGAAAGCGCCACCTCGCTGCCCACGATGAGGGGCAGGCCCCGCGCCCCCGCCGCCACGTGGGCCCGCACGACGCCCGCCAGGGAGCACTCATCGGTGACGGCCAGGGCCGCGTAGCCCAGGGCGGCGGCGCGCTCGGCCAGCTCCTCCGGGTGGGAGGCGCCGGAGAGAAACGAGAAGTTGCTCCGGGCGTGGAGCTCGGCGTAGGCGGGCCGCACGGGGCCCCTCAGGCGAACAGGCCGTGCCGGAACCAGCCGGGGCCCTTGCGGTCGCGGAACACCCAGTGGTGGCCGCCGGCGCCGTCCTCGGCCCGGTAGTAGTCCCGGGCCACGTCGTGGCCGTCCCACCACCCCCCCTCGATCCGCTCCGGCCCCGCCGCCAGGGCCAGGCGGCCGCCCAGCCACGGCCGCCCCCGCACCACGGGCAGGGGCTCGGGCGGGTCCAGGAGCCACACGGGGCGCGGCGCGGGGAGTGGCTGGGGGCCGGCCTCGCCCGGTGGACAGGCCCGCCAGGCCCGCTCCGGGCGGTGGTCGGGGGCGATTTTGAGGCCCCCCACGGCGTCGTCCCCCAGGCGGGCCCGCAGGCGCTCCAGGAGGGGCATGAACGCCTCCGCGCGGCTCTCGCCCCCGAACAGCGCCCGGTCCCGGGCCGCGAGGGGGACGATGCCGTCCGCGCGCAGGCGCAGCTCCACCACGGGGCGGGCGAGGGTCAGGCGCTCCAGGCGGGTGGTCAGGACCATGAGGAGCAGGTCCCGGTCGCGCTCCGGCGCCGCCAGGTGGGCCTCGACCGCCTGCGGCGGGGCGTTACCCTCCGGGACCAGGTGAAGGATCAGGGCGTCCACGGCGGCGCAGGCCGGGGCCAGGAAGTCGGCCAGCCCCCGCACCAGGCGGGCGAGGCCGAAGCGCAGGGCCGTGAGGTCGGCGGTCTCCGCCGGCAGGGGCAGGCGCGCGTCGAAGCGGGCGGGGGGCACGAAGGCCGCGCGGGGCTCCGGGACGCGCCCCAGGGCCCGGTCCAGGGTCAGGAGCGCCTCGGCCCCGAAGCGCTCCGCCACCCCCGCCCGGGGCAGGGCCATCAGGTCCCCGACGGTGGCGAGGCCCACCCGTCCCAGGTCGTCCAGGGTCCGGGCCCCCAGGTCCAGGGCCCGCAGGGGCAGGCAGGACAGCCGTTCGGGCAGGTCGGCCACGTCCGCCACCGGCCGGGGGTCGCCGGCCCGGGCCAGGAGCCACGCCGCCCGGGGGGTGGGGGCGGCGCCGATCCGGGCGCCCGGATGGCCCAGGTCCTTCAGGCCGCGCCGGACCCGGGGCAGGAGCCCGGATAGCCCTCCGAACAGCCCCAGGCTCCCCCCCACCTCCAGGAGCAGCCCCCGGGGCGGCGCCAAGCTCACCACGGGGGTGAAGCCCATGGCCCACGCCGCCAGTCCCTCCAGGGCCCCGGCCTCGGCGGCCGCGTCCCGCTCCCGGGCCGTGAGGCCGAAGGCCAGGGCGGAGGCCGCGGCCAGCTCCATGCCGGGGCGCACCCCGGCCGCCGTCGCGGCCCGGTCGGCGACCAGGACCCGGGGTGGCCGGTCGTCGGTGACGACCGCGAATGCCCTGTCCGGTCTGTCCGGGCCGGAAGCCGGCGCGCCCCGCAGGAAGACCTCCAGGGGCAGGTGGGGCAGGAAGGCGGCGAGCCAGTACACGCCCGCCCTACGGTCCGGTGAGCGGCAGGGTCAACGGCGGCCGGCCCCCCGCGGCCCCCCGGCACTTGACCACCCGGACCGCCACGCCGGTTTCGGCGGGCGTCACGGTCATCCGGAGGGCGGCGGGAGAGGGGCGCCCCGCCGCCTCCGGGGGGCGGAACAGCACCCCCCAGCACCGCCCCCGCTCGGCCGCAAGCTGGAGGCGGCGCAGGGGGCGGTC
>CAZGRJ010000015.1:3553-7023 GCA_964528115.1 uncultured Nitrospirales bacterium | reverse complement strand
TTCAGCCACATGAGGACGGCGGCGGGGGCCCCCGAGGCGAGGGCCTGCTCGGCCGCCCACAGGGCCTCCTCCGGGCGCCGGGGCTGGACCAGGACCATGCGGGAGAGGTCCACCCCGGCGCCGCTCAGGGCCGGGGCGTAGGGGATGTGGGGCGGGTCGATCCAGGCCAGCCAGCGCCCCCGGCGGCTCAAGGAGGCGAGGGCGGGCAGGAGCAGGCGCACCTCGCCGATCCCCTCCCGGTCGGGGAGGACCTCCGTGAGGGCCCCCACGGGCCAGCCGCCCCCCGGCAGCAGGGCGTCCAGGGCGGCAAAGCCGGTGGGCAGGCCCGGGGACGCGCCGGGCAGGAGGGCGTCGCCGCGCCGGATGCCCGCCCCGGCGGGAAGGGCCTTCGGGCTCACGCCGGGAGGCCCCGCCGCAGGACGCCCACCCCCAACCCCTCGATCGCCAGGGGGTGTTTCCTCAGGTCCACGCGGAGGGGGGCGAAGTCCGGGTTGGCGGGGTGCAGGGTCACCACGTCGCCCCGCCGCTCGAAGCGCTTGACCGTGACCTCGTCCTCCAGCCGTGCCACCACGACCTGGCCGTTCTCCGCCACGGGGGTGCGGTGCACGGCCAGCAGGTCGCCGTCCAGGATGCCCGCGTCCCGCATGCTCTCCCCGTGCACCCGCAGCAGGTAGTCGGCCCGGGGCGAGAAGACCTCCGCGCCCAGCCCCAGGCGCTCCTCCACGTTCGCCTCCGCCAGGATGGGGCTCCCGGCCGCCACGCGGCCGATGAGGGGAAGTCCCTGGGCCTCCGGCGCCGTCTCCTCCCCCTCGTCCCACAGGACCCGGATCCCCCGCGCGGCGCCCGGGCGCAGGGCCACGGCCCCCTTGCGGGCCAGGGCCTTCAGGTGGGCCTCGGCGGCGTTGGGGGACTTGAAGCCCAGGGCGCGGGCGATCTCCGCCCGGGTGGGGGGCGCCCCGGTGGCGGCGGCGTGGGAGCGGATCAGGGCCAGGATCTGGGCCTGGCGGGGGGTGAGGGACATGGCGACGCCTCGCGCGAAAGTGGATATCCGTACACTGTAATTATATCCAGTCCACCGGACCGCGCAAGGGGACCTCCCCTGTACAAAACCGGCCACGCCGCCCCCAAACCGAACGCGCACGGACCCCCGTACCTGGGCCCCGGCCGGCCCCGGAGGCCCCCGAACGGCGATGCCGATCCCGTTGAATCCGCAGGTCTCCCGCCGGGAAATCCGATCGCCCCTTACGGTTTGGCACGGGGCGCGCAGGAGGGGCCGCCGACCGATACCGCCGGCCACGGGGAGGGTCACGCGGATCGACACGCAAGATCGACACGGAAGTCCGATACGGAGGGAACCGCGATGTCGACGACCTGGATGATCTGGCCCGGCCACCCGGGGCCTTCGCTCCTGATCTGGGCGGCCCTGGCCATGATGGCCCTGTACCTGGCACGGGTCCCGGCGCACCTGGCGATCCGGGCCGGCGCGCGGGTGCTCACCCACGCCATGCGGCTCTCGGCGCGCTCCCTCATGCACGCCCAGGAGCGTCTGTCGGAGCGCAACCGCGACGTGCTCCTGACCCTGGGCGAGCAGACGGTGGAGAACGAGATCGGGCGCGAGCTCCAGCGCGTGCGCACCGTGGTGGCCCGCGACCTGGCGGCCTACCCCGAGCTGCACCGCATCCTGAGCGACCAGATCACGCACATCGACGAGGACTACCGCCGGGCCACCGACACCCCGCCCTCGCCCCCCAGCTGGCTGCGCTCCCTGGAGCTGATGAAGGGCCTGGTGGCCCAGGGCGGCGGTGACTCGGTCGTGGTGGACGTGCTCAAGGCGATGGACCACAGCCTGGACAAGAACCACCGCGAGGCCATGGCGGAGTACCGCTCCCAGAGCGCCAAGCGCCACGCCATCCTCACGAAGATGATGCCCTTCTGGCGCAAGGTGACGGGCACCCTGGAGCACGTCAACCGCACCGTGCGGGGCCTGGAGGACCGCTCGGCCCACATCGACGAGCAGATGGCCCGCTACACCGAGATGCGCTCGCGCAGCCAGAAGGCGGCGCGCATGCTGGGCGCCTCCCAGCTCACCCAGTTCTTTATCGCGGGGCTCGTGCTCGTGATCGCGGCCTTAGGGGGCTTCATCAACTTCCAGCTCATCGCGCTCCCCATGTCCGAGATGGTGGGCGGCGCCAGCCACCTGGGGTCGTTCAAGACCTCGGACGTGGCGGCCCTGGTCATCATCATGGTGGAGATCGCCATGGGGCTGTTCCTCATGGAGTCGCTCCGCATCACCCACATGTTCCCGGTGATCGGCGTGATGGACGACCGCATGCGGCGGAGGATGATCACCGTGACCCTTTCGATCCTGGGCATCCTGGCGTGCGTGGAGGCGTCCCTTGCCTACATGCGCGACCTGCTGGCCACCGACCACGAGGCGCTCACCCAGGCCCTGGCGGGCATCGAGGCGAGCCAGCCCGAGTTCCGATGGATCCCGTCGGTGGGGCAGATGGTGATGGGCTTCATCCTGCCCTTCGCGCTCACCTTCGTGGCGATTCCCCTGGAGTCGTTTGTGCACGCCAGCCGCACGGTGGTGGGGGTGATGGCCGAGTGGATGCTGAAGGGCCTGGCGTTCGCCTGCCGGCTGACCGGCAACGTGGCCCAGCAGGCCGGCAGCGTCCTGGTGACCGTGTACGACCTGACCATCTTCGTGCCGCTCCGGGTGGAGCGGTGGATCGCGGCGAGCGCCGAGAGCCGCGCCATGAGCCGGCCCAAGCCCTCGGCCCCGCACCCGTGAGGAGGGAATTCCACATGCATCTCACGCCCACGCGACGCACGCTCACGGCCCTGGCCCTGGCGGCGGGCCTGACCGCCTTCGGGTGCACGGGCTCCACCCCGCCCACGCACGGGGTCTACATGCTGCTCGACACCTCGGGCACCTACACCGAGGAGCTGGGCAAGGCCAGCAAGATCATCAACTACCTGCTCTCCGAGCTGACCGCCGGCGACTCCCTCGCCGTGGCCCGGATCGACTCGGGCAGCTTCAGCGAGAAGGACATCCTGGCCCGGGTGACCTTCGACAACCGCCCGACCACGGCCAACGAGCAGAAGCGCGGCTTCATGCGCCAGATGGACCATGTCGCCAAGCGGGTCCGCCCCAGCCGCCACACCGACATCACCGGCGGCCTGATCCAGGCGGCGGACTGGCTGCGCGAGACGGGCGCCGGCACCAAGACGGTCCTGATCTTCTCCGACCTGGAGGAGGATCTGGCGAAGGGCAACGTGCGCGATTTCCCGATCAACGTGAAGGGCGTGCACGTCATCGCCCTGAACGTGACCAAGCTGCGCAGCGACAACATCGACCCGCGCGAGTACCAGAAGCGCCTCGACCACTGGCAGGCGCGGGTGGAGGAGGGCGGCGGGACCTGGCAGGTGGTCAACGACCTGGACCGCCTGACCCAGGCCCTCAAGAT
>CAZGRJ010000015.1:0-3453 GCA_964528115.1 uncultured Nitrospirales bacterium | reverse complement strand
CGAACGAGGCCCCCGCGGGGCGGGGGAGGCGGCGGTCGCCGGGGCTCTAGGACCGGATGCGGTCCTTGATCCCCAGGTGTTCCGCGATCTCCGCCTCCGCCCGCTCCACGTCGGGGGCGTGATACAGGACCAGCCTTTTCAGGTGCCCGAAGTCCTCGGGCGCCACCCGCTCGAACGCGATCCCCATGCCGTCCGCGGCGTGGTTCGCAATCCGCCCTTCCACCTCCACCCGGACGGCCCCCTCGCCCAGGGTGAGCACCACCCGGCACGGCGCGCCCGTGGGCAGGCGCCCGTCGCACCGGACGAACATCCCGTTCATGCTCAGGGTGGTCGAGCGTCCCTCGACGCCGTTGCCGTCCCGGGCGATCACCGTCACCGCCACCTGCACGGGCGTGCGGGAGAACTCGCGCTCGTCGCGTATGGTCGTGTTCATGCCGGCCTCCCCCTTCGTTCCCTCCCTATCGGCGTGCCCGGGCTTTGACTTGCGGTCGCCCCCTGTGTACGCTCCTGCCCCGGCCTCGCGCGCGCCCGCCCGTTTCCGTTGCACCGCGGAGCGCCCGACGGCCCCAAAACGAAACCCGCGCACGCGCTCCCCGCAGGAGCCCGGGAAGGAGCCTCATGGAGCAGCCGGAGACCCACGACCCCGTCCGCGACTCGCGCACCATCCGCAAGGCCGCGCCCCGCCACCCGATGCGCCCGATCCTGGTGGGCGCCGGCATGGTGGTCGTGCTCGGCGGCGCCATTGTCGGCCTCAGCCGCCTGGAGCGGACCGCCGCCGACCCGGCCGCGCTCGTCTCGCCGGGCCCCATGCACGTGGAGGGCAGCGAGGTCCTGCCCCCGGGCCTGGCGGGCGGCACCAAGCCCGACGCGGGCGACCGGGGCAACGGGCCCGTGCCGGTGAAGTTCTACGAGGTGCTTGAGAAGGGCGACCAGGCCGCCCAGGGCGGCGGCGACATCGCCGTGCGCTCCACCATGCCCCTGCCGCCCCCGAGCGACGACGCCGACGCCGGCAAGCCCGCTACCGCCGCCCCGCCCAAGCCCGTCGCCCAGGCCGGACCGGCCGCGACGCCTCCCATGGGGGCGGCCGACGCGATGGAGGGGACCACGGCTCCGGCGCCCGCTGCCAAGCCCGCGCCGGCCGTGGCGACCGCGTCGTCGTCCACGCCGTCGCGGCCGCCCGCGGCCGCCATGTCGGGAGACTACACCCTCCAGGTCGGCTCCTTCTCGCGCCAGAAGGGCGCCCGGGACCTGATGGCGCGCCTGAACGACAAGGGCCACGCGGCCTACGTGGCCGAGGTGAACCTGGGGAACAAGGGGACCTGGTACCGCGTGCGCGTGGGCCGCTACCCCACGGAGCACGCCGCCAAGTGGGCGCGCCTGGACCTGGTCCGGGAGGGGCTCTCGCCCATCGTCGTCCATGACCCCAAAGGGCCTTGAGCACGCCGTCGTAGAGGTCCTCGGCCCCGGCGGCACGCTCGAGGGCCACATCCCGGGGTTTGCGCACCGGGCACCCCAGCTGGAAATGGCGCGCGCGGTGGCGCGCGCACTAGACGGCGAGCACCACCTCCTGGTCGAGGCCGGCACCGGCACCGGCAAGACCTTCGCCTACCTGGTCCCCGCGCTGCTCTCGGGCCGGCGGGTCGTCGTCTCCACCGGCACCCGCGTCCTCCAGGACCAGATCTTCGACAAGGACCTCCGCGCCCTCGACGGCCCGCTCCCGGTAGAGGGTAGGGTGGCCGTCCTCAAGGGCCGCACCAACTACCTCTGCCTGCACCGTTACAAGGCGCTCGGGACGAGCATGCTCCCGTCCCCGCTGGTCCCGGCCGACCTGGAGGCGCTGTCCGAGTGGGCCGACGCCACCGAGACGGGCGACCAGGCGGAAGTCGCCGACCTGCCCGAGACGCACCCCATCTGGCGCGAGGTGACCGTCGGCGCCGACCAGTGCCTGGGCGCGAAGTGTCCCGACTTCGACCCCTGCTTCATCACCCGCGCCAAGCGCCGCGCCATGGCCGCCGACGTGATCGTGGTGAACCACCACCTGCTGTTCGCCGACTTGGGGGTCAAGTTCGGCGCCTTCGGCGAGGTGATCCCGCACTACGACGCCGTGGTCTTCGACGAGGCCCACCTGGTGGAGGAGATCGCGACCACCTTCTTCGGCGTGCGCGTGAGCACCTTCCGCGTGCGCGACCTGGCCGCCGACGCGAGCCGCGAGGCGGCGGGCATGGACGACGCCCGCGCCACGAAGCTGGACCAGGCCGCGCGGTCGCTCGTGGCGCGCTCCGGCGCCTTCTTCGAGCGCCTCATGTACATGACGCCCGGCGCCCCCGGTGCTGCCAAAGACGGCGCCCGCGTCCCGTTCCGCCCCGAGGCGATGGACGAAAACCTGCGCGCCGACGCCGAGGGCCTCACGGCCGCCGTCGCATCCCTCGTCGCCGCCCTCGCCCCCAAGGAGGGCGACCCCGAGGAGCGCCAGCAGCTTTCCCGTCGCGCCGAGTCCCTGGCCGACGATCTGGCCCGCGTCCTCGCCGTGCCGGAAGGGGAGGGCGAGGCCGACGCGGAGGTCATGATTCGGTGGTACGAGGCGCGGGCCACCGGCGCCTCCATCGGCTGCTCGCCCCTGGCCGTGGGGCCGCTGCTCAACGCGCATCTCTACGGCCGCGTGCGCTCGGCGGTCTTCACCTCGGCCACGCTCACGACGGGCGGCGACACGGCCTACATCCGCGACCGCCTGGGGTTCGCGAAAGTCGGGGAGGAGCCCTCGGACGACCCGCCGCTATCTTCCGCCGACGAATGCCTGGTCGGCTCGCCCTTCGACTACGCCTCCCAGGCCCTGCTCTACCTGCCGGGCCACCTGCCCTCGCCCAAGTCGCCGGATTACGCCGACGCGGCCGCCGAGGAGATCGCGGCCCTCATGGCGATCACCCACGGCCGCGCGCTGCTCTTGTTCACGAGCTACCGGATGATGGAGTCGGTCTACGAGCGCTGCGCCGCGAAGATTTCCGGCCGCGTCCTCAAGCAGGGCGAGATGTCGCGCGCGCGGCTGCTGGAGGCGTTCGTTACCGAGACCCCGGCCGTCCTGTTCGCCACCGGCAGCTTCTGGCAGGGGGTGGACGTGCCGGGCGAGGCCCTGAGCTGCGTGGTCATCGACCGCCTGCCCTTCGCCGCCCCCGACGACCCCGTCCTCGCCGCCCGCATCGCCCACCTGGAGCGCCACGGCCGCAACGCCTTCATGGAGTTCCAGGTCCCCATGGCCGCCCTGGCCCTGAAGCAGGGCGTCGGCCGCCTGATCCGCAGCGTGGACGACCGCGGCGTCGTCGCCGTCCTCGACCACCGCCTCACGCGCATGCCCTACGGCCGGGTGTTCCTGAACTCCCTGCCCCCCATGGCCCGCACGCGCGAGCGGCGGGACGTGGAGGTGTTCTTCATGAAGGTGCGGGAGGCGGCGGGGGGAGG
>CAZGRJ010000014.1:30060-32978 GCA_964528115.1 uncultured Nitrospirales bacterium | reverse complement strand
CCGTCGTAGAACTGCTTGATGAACGCCCCGTACACCTCGCCGTCCGGCACGCCGGACAGGTCCTCCCACACGAACGCCTTGGTGCCGACGAGGGAGCCGTCGCGCACGAACAGGACCTGCAGGCTCGCCCAGCCGCCCGCGCGGGCGAGGCCGTAGACGTCCACCTCCCCGGCCCCGGGCGTCGTGATGCGCTGGCGGGTGAGGGTCTGCTGGATCTGGCGGATGCAGTCCCGCAGGGAGGCGGCGGCCTCGAAGTTCATGGCCTCGGAGGCCGCCTCCATGCGGGCCTTGAGCTGGGCGATCAGCTCCCGGTCGCGCCCCTCCAGGAACAGGCGGACCTCGCGGACCGTCGCGGCGTATTCCTCCTGGGTCTGGTAGCCCGTGCACGGGGCCTTGCAGCGCCCGATCTGGTACTGAAGGCAGGGGCGCTCGGCGGTGCCGTCGATGACGATGTCGCAGTCCGCCAGGGGGAAGTGGCGGTGGATCAGGCGCAGGGTCTGGCGCATGGCCCCGGCGCCCACGTAGGGGCCGTAGTAGCGCGCCCCGTCGTTGGCCGCGCGGCGCACCACCGTCAGGCGCGGGAACGGGTCCTGCACCGACAGGCGGATGTAGGGGTAGTTCTTGTCGTCCCGCAGCATCACGTTGTAGTGCGGGCGGTGGCGCTTGATGAGGTTGTTCTCGAGGACCAGGGCCTCCACCTCGCTGGCGGTGACGATGGTCTCGATGGCGCGGATCTTCCGCACCATGATGCGGGTCTTCGGGGTGTGGGAGGCGCCCGACTGGAAGTAGCTGCGCACCCGGCTTTTCAGGGACTTCGCCTTGCCCACGTAGAGCACGGCGCCGCGCTCCCCCTTCATGAGGTACACGCCGGGGGCGTCCGGGAGGTTCTTCAGGGTGTCCTGGAGGGCCTCCGCCTGGGTGTCGACCGGGGCCATGGGGGTCATTCTAACAACGGCCCCGGCCCTGGGGCCGGACCCGACCCCCGCCTCCCTCATCCCGGGGCCCCGCCTCGGGCCCCCCTTTCCCCCAGCGCCGGGGCGGCGCTAGAGGCGGTCGAAGAAGGCGGCCTCGTCGGGGGAGAGGGTGACGAGGCCGGTGCGGAAGGGGTTGCGGCGCGGCACCGCGGCCAGGGGGCGGCCGCCCCAGGCGGTGAGGGACGCCGCCACGGGCGAGATGAGCAGGCCCACCTCGTCGCCCATGCGGACGGCGCGGATCTCGGCCGCCGCCACGCGCTCCGGGGAGCCCAGGCGGGCGAGGCCCGGGGGCGCGGAGGGGGCCAGGACCAGGAGGCGGGCGGCGTCCGGGAAGGCGGTTTCGGGCCACTCGGGGAGGGTGCGCGCCATCCAGGGGGCCGCGGCCGCCAGCCCCTCCAGGGCCTTGAGGCCGGCCAGGAGCGCCCGGGCGCCGTCGGAGGCGTCGATGGTGACGACGACCAGGTCCCCCTGCCCGTCCAGGACGAGGGCGGGCTCGCCCTCCAGGGGGGTGGAGCGGGCCAGGACGGTGGTGGCGCCCAGGATCGTCTCCAGGCCGCCCAGGACCAGGTCACGGAGGCGATCCCCCTCGGGGAGGGGCTCGGGGCGGAGGTTCAGCGCCATGGATGTCTCAGGTGGCCTGGCGGGTCTTGGAGCGGGGGGCGTTCGCGGGTCGGGAAGCCGGGGCGGGCACGGGGGCGGCCTCGGGCTCGGGCAGCTCGGCCGCCAGGAGGCGGGCCATGCCGGCCAGGGCGGCGTCCACCGGGTCGCCTTGGGCCCCGCCCGGGGCGAGCAGGTCCACGGGGCCGTGGGGCGGCGGCGGGGCCGGAAGGGACCCGTAGCTGATCGCGGCCAGGCCCAGGAAGCGCCACAGGGCGTCGGAGAGGGCGTCGAAGTGGCGCGCGGCGGCGGCGTTATCGGGGGCCGCGACCACGATCACGCCGACGGTGCCGGTCAGGCCCCAGGCGTGGGCCTGCTTGGCGCACAGGTACGCCTCGCGCAGGCCGTCCGTCGTGGCGGGCAGGACCAGGAGCGGGTGCGTGAAGGCCCCCGGCAGGGGCCAGGCGTCGGCCGCGAGCGGAACCAGGCAGACGTCGGGCACGGGGTCCAGGGCCCGGGCGGCTTCCACCGCCTCGGCGGGATGCGCCGGGGCGGGGGCAGGCCCGCCCCCCCCGGCGTCCTTGCCGGAGGGGACGGGAGAGTCACGGTGGGCCTCGGTGGAGGGACTTGGGCGGGAAGTGCCCCGGGCGTCCCTCCGGGCGTCCAGGACCACGGCCGGCCTTCCTCGAGCGAGAAGGGCCTGCGAGAGTTGTTCGAGCGGGAACTCCGGGCACCCCGGCACGGCCACCACCGGCACCAGGACGGGCGTCCGGGCACCGGGAGCCGGGCCGTCGCCCGGCCCGCTCAGGAAGTGATGGCTGATGCGCTCGAGGCGCTCCTTGGAGGCGCTCGAGGCGGAGGCGACGCGCGCCATCGTCACGCGGACGGACCCGAGGGGTCCGCCTCCACGTGGAGGAGCGAGTTCTCGCCCCCGTAGATGTTGGGCACGCGCTCCGGGTTGCCCGGGTCCTCGCGCCAGACGCCGTCCACGATCACCCGGTACTGGTACGCCCCGGGGCGCAGCTTGAGGACCTTGCGCACGCCGCCCCGGCCCTTCTGCGTGGCCACGTCGCGGTCCGGGATCCAGTCGTTGAAGTCACCGGCCACCTGCACGCGCCGCCCCGGCACCTGGTCGAAGGTGAGGACCACCTCCTTCAGGGTCGGCTCGGACCCGGCGGCGCCGGCGGCGCGGGAGGCCTCGCTCACGTCGCTCAGGCGCGCGAGGGGCGCCCGCTTGGCCACCGTCCGCGACCCGGAGGTCACGGTGCTGCCGGCCGCCAGGGTCTTCGACCCCGCCCGGGAGGTCTTGGCCGCGGCCTTGCGGCCCGTGGGCGCGGCCGCCGACTT
>CAZGRJ010000014.1:25153-29960 GCA_964528115.1 uncultured Nitrospirales bacterium | reverse complement strand
ACCGCCCGGGTGGCCTGCTTCGCGGGCGCCGCGGCCGCCTTGGAGACGGCCCGGGTCGCGCCCTTGGCGGCGGTCTTCGCGGCCGGCTTGGCGGCCTTGGCGACCGCCTTCCGGGCCGGTTTCGCCGCGGCCTTCCGCGCGGGCTTCGCGGCCGCCCGGGTCACGCGCTTCGCGGCGGGCTTGGCCGTGGCCTTCGCGGCGGTCCTCGTGGTGGACCGGGCGGCGGACTTTGCACCGGACTTGGCGGTGGTCTTCGCGGCGGTCTTCACGGTGGTCTTGGCAACGACCTTGCGCCCCGGCTTCGAAGCCGCCTTGGCGGTGCGCTTCGCCGCCGGCTTCGCCGCGGCCCTGGCCGTCGTCCGGGCCGCCGGCGCCTTGCGCTTCGGGGCGGGGCTCGCGGCCCTCGCCGTGGGGCGCCCGAGGGGGCCCGGGGTCGGGTCGTCGTCCAGGCCGATGGCGCTCGCCTCCAGGCCCCCGAAGACGCCGATCGCCTCCGCCTCGGCCCAGCGCGTGATCGGCTTCGCGGCGGCCGGGATCGCGACGTCGCCGTCGTCGTCCGAGTCCCAGGGGATCTCCGCGTCGTCATCCGCGGGCAGGCCGGCGGGGTAATCGTCGTCGTCCGCCGGGAGCGCCCCCGCGGCCTGGGCCTTCGTCTGCGGCTTGGCCGCGGACTTCGGCCGCGACGTGGACCGCGACCGGGCCGGCGCCTTGGGCTCGCTCGTGGGGGCGCTGGGGGACTTGCGTCCGGCGAAGGCGGTGACGGTCACCCTGCCCACCTGCTCGCCCATCAGCTCCCGGCCCAGGCGGTCGTAGTCCATGGCGCCCATCCCCTTGGGGTCGTGGCCGAACACGGGCAGGCCGGCCAGGGCCGCCTCCTTCAGGCGCACGGTGTAGTGGATGCTGGACTGGGCCACGGTCTCGGCGAAGGCCTCGCGCAGGGCGCGCAGCATCTCGCGGGTGAAGCGCGGGCGCTGGTCCACCATCACCGGCAGGATCGTCACCGGGATGTCGGTCTTGTAGCGCTCGGCCAGGAGCTCGATGGTCTCGCTCAGGCGCTCCAGGCCGTCCAGGGAGAAGGCCGACAGCTCCACCGGCACCAGCACCCGGTCGGCCGCGCGCAGGGCGTTGAACGAGAGCAGCCCCAGGGACGGCGGGCAGTCGATCACCGTGAAGTCGTACGCCCCCTCCAGCTGGGCCAGGTGGGAAGCCAGGCGCCACTCGCGCTCGGCGGTGTCGGCCAGGAGGTGCTCCACGGCCGCCAGGGAGATGGTGCCGGGCACCAGGTCCACGCCGGGCGCCACGTCCTGGACGATGACCTCGGCCAGGGTGACCTCGCGCAGGAACACCTCGTACAGCCCCGGACGGTCTTCCGAGCGCTGGCCGAGGCCGAGCGAGGCGTGGCCCTGGGGGTCCATGTCCACCAGCAGGACGCGCTTGCCGCGCCGGCCGAGGGCGGCCGCCAGGTTGATCGCCGTGGTGGTCTTGCCGCACCCACCCTTCTGGTTCGCGATGGCGATGATTTCCATGAATTCCCCCTCCCTGTGTGGGGCGCCGCGTACTTCGTGTGAGCCAAGGCCGCCGCAGGCCGCGCGCGCGTCCCCGGGCGCGCGGCGAGCGGCGGGCCCGTCAGCCGGTCTTTCGGACCGGGTTCTCCCGGACCGAGTCTTCCTCCCAGGGGGAGAACAGGTCGCCCTGCGTCGGGTCGGCGGTGCCGCTCGCCCGAACGCGCTCCGCCTCCCGCTCCAGGTCGGCGACCTGGAGGATCCACTCCTGGCCCGACAGCGCCTCGAATGCCAGGCCCTGGTGGAACACCAGCACCACGTCGCCCGTGGCCACGAGCGAGAGCTCGGTCAGGGGCCGGTCGACGCGGGGCAGGAAGCCGACGAGGGAGGCGATCGCCTTGCGGATGCGCTGCACCGACACTCCGGCCTCGATCAGGCGCTTGGCGGTCTTGAGCGCCACCAGGTCGGGGAAGGCGTAGCGGGCGTGGCCGCCGGGGGTCGTGTGCGAGGGGACGACGAGGCCGGTCCGGCGCCAGTAGACGAGTTGGCGGGAGGTCACGCCCGTGATCCGGAGCGTCTCCCGGTTCGAAAATCCCGTCGTGAATCCCGTGTCGGCCATGAATACCTGTCGTGCACGCGACACAAGTTTGCGAGCGCGCGTTGGGGAGATTTGCAGAACGGCGCGGTGGGTGTCAAGAAAAAGAGACAAAAACGCCGAAAATTGTCCGATTCCACGGGCACCCCGGCGTGGGGCGGATTCGGAGCCCGCCGGAATCGGACTGGCAACCGCCCGCGCAACCCCGCAAAATGGGGCGAGAAACCGGGGGGCCCTCCCCCGCCTTGCACCCACCCCGGACCCAAGCCGACGCCATGACCCACACCGATGCGCCCGACGCCGACCCCCGCGCCGAAGCCCTCGCCCGCTGGCGCGACCCCCTCCACCCCGCGGACTGGGAGAACCCCGAGCCCAAAGGCCGCTACAACCTGGTGGTCCTCGGCGGCGGCCCCGCGGGCCTCGTGTGCGCCGCCGGGGCGGCCGGTCTGGGCGCCAAGGTCGCCATGGTCGAGCGGCACCTGCTGGGGGGCGACTGCCTGAACGTGGGGTGCGTCCCCTCCAAGGGCCTGGTGCGCGCCGGGCGCGCCGCGGCGGACGTGCGCCGGGCCGGGATGTTCGGCGTGGACGGGGGAACGCCGACGGCCGACTTCGCCCGCGTCATGGCGCGCATGTACGGCGTCCGGGCCGACCTCGCGCCGCACGACTCGGCGGAGCGCTTCGCCGGGCTCGGCGTGGACGTTTTTTTGGGGGAAGGCCGATTTCTGGGGTCCGACCGGATCGGCGTCGGCGACCGGGTCCTCGCGTTCCGCCGCGCCGTGATCGCCACCGGCGCCCGGGCCGCCATTCCCCCGATCCCGGGCCTGTCCGAGGCAGGGGCGCTCACCAACGAGACCGTGTTCGACCTGGAAGATCTACCCGCCCGCCTGGCGGTGATCGGCGCCGGGCCCATCGGCCTGGAGCTGGGCCAAGCCTTCGCCCGCCTGGGGAGCGAGGTGACCGTGATCGAGCAGGCGGACCGCATCCTGCCCCGGGAGGAGGAGAAGGCCGCGGCGATCCTCCACCGGGCGCTGGCGGAGGACGGGGTGCGCGTCCTGACCGGGGCCAGCGTGCACGGCGCCGAGGCGCGGGGGGGCGGGAAGGTCCTCCGGGTCGCCTACGGCGGGGGCGAACAATCCGTGGAGGCGGACGAGATCCTCATCGGGGCCGGGCGGAAGCCGAACGTGGAGGGCCTGGACCTGGAGGCCGCGGGGGTGCGCTACGCACCGGGCACGGGGGTCGAGGTGGACGACCGGCTGCGGACGTCCAACCCCCGCGTGTACGCCGCCGGGGACGTGTGCTTCCCCCACAAGTTCACGCACGCGGCCGACGCCTGCGCGCGGCTCGTCCTGGGCAACGCCCTCTTCCCCGGGCGCCAGAAGGCGTCCGCCCTGGTGGTGCCGTGGTGCACCTACACCGACCCGGAGATCGCCCACGTGGGCCTCACCGAGGCCGAGGCCGCCGCCCGGAACGACGTGGACGTGGTGGAGGTGGAGAGCCGGACCAACGACCGCAGCCGCCTGGACGCCGACGACACGGGCTACGCCCGGGTCTACCTGAAGCGCGGCACGGACCGCATCCTGGGGGCGACAATGGTGGCGGCCCACGCCGGCGACATGATCGCCGAGATCGTCCTCGTCATGACCCACCGCCTGGGGCTCAAGGCGGTGGGCGCCACCGTGCACCCCTACCCGACCAGCAGCGAGCTGTGGAAGAAGGTCGCCGACGCCTACAACCGGACCCGGCTCACCCCCGGGGTCCGGAAGTGGATGGGGCGCTGGTTTACGTGGACCCGCTGAGGCGGGACCGCTAGCGCAGGCGCGGGGCCGCCGTCGGGGGCCGGACCGGGACGTCGCGGCGGCGTTCCAGAACATCGCGCCGGGTCTCGGGGGAGAGGGACCGCCAGCGCTCGCGCAGCTCCCGGCGGCGCTCCGGCGGCAGGTCGCGGAACCAGGCCCGGCGCTGCAGGATGTGGGCCTGCTCGGCGGGCGGCAGGGCACGGAAGCGCCGGAAGCGGTCGCGGATGCGCTCCTGCTGCTCGGGCGGGAGGTGCTGCCAGGCCCGGAAGCGCCGCTTCACCTCGGCGCGCTCGTCCGGCGACAGGGTGTCCCAGCGTCGCGCCCCGCGCATGAGGGCCTCGCGCCGCTCCAGGGGGAGCGTGTCCCAGCGGTCGGCGAAGGGGGCGAGCAGGGTCTGCTCGCGGGCCGAGAGGCCGTCCCACGCCGGCGTCCCCTCCTGCGCCAGGGCCGCGCCGGGGGCGAGCCACAGGGCCAGGCCGAGACCCACCAGGAGCGCCGCGAGCAGGCGCAGCCACGGGTGAGCGTGCCTCGTCACGTTACCTGTCATCCTCCGCGCCTCCCTTCGCGGTGGGTTTCTCGTCCGGGGCCGCCGCATCGCGGTCCTTGGGGGCATCCGGCTTTCCGCCGTCACCCGGATCGGGCATGGCGTCCAGGGCCTCCGGGTCGATCCATCGACCCTCGTCCGTGGTCCACGTGCCCAGGAACTCCAGGAGCGCCACGGGGGGGCCGTCGCCCGGGTCCGTGGACCCGGCGGGCTCGGCGGCCAGGGCCGCGGCCAGGCCGAAGGCGAGCAGGTCAGCCGGCACCGCCGTCCTCCGCGAGCCACACGTAGAAGTCCAGGTCGGCGTAGAACTCCACCCCCTCGCCCGAGGCGAGCAGCTCCAGGTCGTCCGCCGCCGCCATCGGGCCCGGCG